>SHZI01000092.1 GCA_009692345.1 Gammaproteobacteria bacterium
TCCTCCCCCGCCGGCAACCCCATCCGCCGCCGATCCTCCAGCACCGCCCGAACCTCCACCGCCCCCACAGTCGTCTTCTCCTCCGAATACGCATACACGAGCGCCAGGTCACAGAACGTATTCACCAGCCGGGGAATCCCCTCACTCGCTGCGGCCACCAGCCGGATCGCCTCCGGCTCAAACAGGTCCGCCGACCCGCCCACATGGGTCACCCGGTGCAGAATGTACTGCCGCACCTCCTCATCCGTCAGCCGCTTCAGGTGGAAGGCGACAGAAACCCGCTGGGTCAACTGGCGCAATTGAGGGGTCTGCAACAACGACCGTAATTCTGGCTGCCCCACCAGAATCACATGCAGCAGATAGTCTTTCTGCGCATTCACATTCGACAGCATCCGGATCTCTTCCAGACCCCGTATGCCTAAGTTCTGCGCCTCGTCCACGATCAGCACCACCGGCCGGCCCGCCGCGTACTCCCGGATCATGAACTGCACAAAATCGTCGTACAGCTCCACCTTGCTCTTGTTTTTGTAGGGCAGCCCGTAGGCCATCATGATCCACTCGCCCATGTCGCCAAACGACCGGGTGGTGAAGTTGATCAAGCCCACCGTCATCCCCGTCTTCATCTCGTCGAGAAGGCAGTTGATCAGCGTGGTCTTGCCACCCCCCACCTCGCCGCTCACCACGGTAAAACCCTGGCGGTTCAGGAGGCTGTAGCGGAGCAGCGTCAGGGCCGTGCTGTGGCCCTTCGACAGGTAGAGGAATGACGGGTCAGGCAGGAGGGCAAACGGACGTTCCTGCAGGCCATAGAAGCCTTCGTACATGGGCGTCAGCTGCCGAAGAAGCGCTTCTTCTTCCGCACGCCCCCGTAGCCGTAACCGGTCGTCGGCGCCGCGGACTTGTTCAGCACCGTCCCCACCAGCGGCGTGTTCTTCAGAATGCTGTAGGCCTTCTGCAGATCCTCTTTTTTGGTCGCGCCACTCTCCGCCACCATCAGGAAGCAGTCGGTGTAGGGCGAGAAGGCCAGCGCATCATCCGCCACCAGAATCGGCGGGAGGTCGAACACGATCAGGCGGTCCGGGTACCGCGTCTTCAGTTCGTTCACCAGCGCAATCATGCGGGGCGACCGCAGCATCTCGGCGGAATTCGGCAGCGCACTCCGGCCCGGCAGCACGACCAGGCGGTCGATGCCCGGCGTGAACAGCAACTGGTGCAGCGGCACGTCGGTCGTCAGGTAGTCCGACAGGCCCAGCTCAGGCTCGTAGCCAAAGCACCTGTGGATCGCCGGACGGCGCAGGTCCAGATCCACCAGCAACACGGTGCTCGACACCTCCATCGCCAGGCTCACCGCCAGGTTGATCGCCGTCAGCGTCTTCCCGCAGCCCGTCGCCGCCCCGGTGACCGCCACCGACGTCCAGCCGTTGTTGCGCATGGTCTGCAGCACCCGGGTGCGCAGCATGCGGTAGGCGTCTTTAAAGGCGTGCTCCGGCAGTGCCGCGATGATCCGGTTCTCCAGCAGCTGCTGCGGGGAGACCTCCACCATCTTCGTCATGGTGTAGTGCACCACCCCGCTGGAGAGATCGGCCTGAATGCCCTGGGAGGTCTGGCCGGGCACGTCGGTGCCCGTCATCTGCCGGTCCTGGCCCGCGCGTTCGAGTGCTTTGCGTATCCGTTCCATATTGATATCCCCTCCTTACATCCCGAGGCGGCGCAGACCCACGTACCAGAGCACGTCCAGCGGGATCCAGAAGAAGTGGACGAGAGCCAGGACGGCCGCAATGACCACCGGTGCGATCAGCAGGACGCCCACCCGAACGTTGCGCTCCTGCTGGCGATCCTGGGCGGTTTCAATCAGCGGAATCTCGGCAATCGGCGGCGCGCCCTGCACCCGTTCAATGGCCCGGGCACTGTGGATGGCCTCGTCCATGGACTCGGCCACCTGGGGCCAGCCCAGGCCGGCCGCCAGCACGAGGACGATCAGCAGCGCCAGCAGCACCGGACGGTTGGGACTGGAGGGCAGCAGGGGCAGATCCGGCGGTTCCACGAGGGCGAAGCGCTCGCCCTTGCTCTGGGTCTCGAGGGACTGGCCCATCTTTGCGGTGACGAGCCGTTCCCGGGCGTTCTGGTAGCTGAAGGTCGCGCTCTGCAGGCGACGAATCAGCGCCCCCAGGTCCCGCTCCACATCGGAGCTCTTCAGCACCTTGCGCTCAGCTTCGGCCCGGCGGGCCCGGAGCTCGGCCTGCTTGGTGATCAGCGAGCGCTCCTGGGAGCCTAAAGTTTCCCGCTGGGCGCGAATCTGGATGTAGACGGGGTTGTCCGGCTCCATGCTGCCGACGCCCTGGCGCCGGGGTTCTGCGGCCCTGGCCTCCAGGCTGGCCACGGCCCGTCCGGCCTGCTGCACCTGGGGCGAGTCCGGGCTGTAGCTGCCCCTGGCTTTGGCCAGCTCCAGGCGGGCCAGCGCCAGATTGTGCGTGACCTGGTCGAGATCGATGTTGGCCCCGAGCTGCGCCCGCACCGACTCCAGATCCCGGCGCACCCGCAGCACGTCCGGGTGTTCGGGGCCGTAACGCCCTTCCACGCGGGCCAGCTCCGTCTGCAGCGCCTTGAGCTGGTCCTGGGGCGAGGACACGGGCCGGCCCTCCGGCGTGACAGTGGTGGAAATGGGGCTGAGCTTCGCCAGCTCCGCGTCCAGCATGATCTTGTTTTCCCGGAGCGACTGGACCTGCCGGTCGATCTCGCCGATGTCGTTGTCCAGTGCGGCGATGAGCTGCATGTTGAAGGTCATGAGCTCGGGCAGGCTGCCCCCGTTCGCCCGTTTGATGCCGGCGATCTGGGCCTCCAGGTCTTTCACTTCGGTGTCGAGGCGGTCCACCTCCACCCGCATGAACTGGCTGGTCTCGGCGGTCTTCTCGGTGCGGGACCGGACGTTTTCCGCCAGGTAGAGGGAGACGAGTTCGTTGGCGACCTGCCGGGCGATGGCGGGATTCTCGTGCTCGAAGGCGAGCGTGAAGGCGATGGCGATCTGCTGGCCGCCAGCGCCCTGCTGCTGGGCATCGATGACATCGATGCTCATGGCTTGCTCCACGTCACCCACCAGAAGCAGCGTGGGCAAAAACTTGCGCTCGTCGGGGTAGAGGTCGAACTTTTCGATGATCTGCGCCAGGTTGGTCCGCGTCATCACCCGCTGGTTGATGTACTGGATCTGCTTGGACGCGAAGGTGGTCACCGTCGTCGGCACGAGGCCGGGGGGGATGTCCGGATCTTCGATCAGGATCACGGCCGTGGAGGTGTAGGCGTTCGGCCAGAGGAAAATGGCCATGCCGCCCAGGAGCAGGAGGACCAGGGCGATGGCCAGCGCCGGCTTGCGGCGGCGCTTCAGGGCATCCAGGTAGTCCCCGAAGGTCCGGTTGTCGTCGTCGGGTATTGCGATCTCGAAGGCCATAGGTGGACTCTGCCGTCTTTCGTGGTGGAGCGTGGTTTAACCGGAGGTGAAGGCTAGCCTTGCGATCGGGCGGCTGTCTGTGATGCGGGCGGGGTTTTATCCAGAAAAGCCCGCCATAAAACGGCCTGACCCGTTGAATGTGCAGTCTATCACCGGCCCTTCCGTGGGCGTGGCGACATTACGAAGATTTCACGGCACTTTTCCCGTAGGAGCGCCTTGAGGCGCGATCCCAAATTCCCGGGGCATCCCCATCGCGCCTCAAGGCGCTCCTGCATGAAATCAAGGCGCTCCTGCATGAAAACGGGCCCCGCAGGGCCCGTTCTCGCTGGAGCGCCGTGAGGCGCGATCCCAGCTGTCGTCTTCAGGCCTGTCGTCTTCAGGCCTGTCGTCTTCAGGCCTTGGCAGACCGGCAGCGGCGGACCGCGAGGCCGGCGATACCGGTGGCCAGCAGCCACACCGCCGGGGGTGCCGGGACCGCATTGCCGCTACCACCGAAGTAAGCGCTGGTCACGCACTGGCCGCCACCCTTTCTCGGGCCCCCGCAGTTGCCGAGGTTGAACCCGGCGACGTGGGCGGCGAACAGCGAGCGGCCCTGGGGCGAGCGGCCGGTGGAGAGGTCGACGTAGCTCAGGATCGTGTCCAGGGTCACGCCCGTGATGGAGAAGGTCAGCGGATCCTGACGGCTGCTACCCCTGCCCTGCAGCCTGACGTCGAACCGACCGAAGCCGGACATGCGGCCGGCATTGCGGGCCCGCCAGTTCGCGGGCAGGGCGTCCACGTCGCTGGCTGTGGCGCCAACGCCGGGCAGAATGTTGAAGGCAAATTTCTGGATGCCGAAGTTGTCGCCAGCGAGATCGAGCAGGGGTTGCAGCACTTCGACCTTGAAATCGATGGATCCGGGTGCACCCTCGTCGGAGATGGTGACCTGGAGGTAGTTGATGCCGTCCGGCAGTGTGTTGGACTGGTTCAGGAAATACGACACCGTTGCCGCCTGACTGGGGGCCGCAAACACGCACCCGGTAACCAAGGCAAGCGCCCACTTCTGCGTCATTTTCTGCGTTGACATATACGGCTCCTCTGCAAGCGGCAAGTTATTGTTTTTAATGTGAAAGGCACCGCTTATGTGCGGCTTCTGTTCTACGTGGACTGACTATAGTGACAGGGCTTAAAGTCCGCAATGGCGCGTTTACATAAGCGCGACCGGCTTTAAGTCAATTTCGGCGCCAATCCCGGGGCCGCTCCGGAAGCCGCCCCCCATACTACACCGAGGCGGTGGCAGAACGCCTCCCACTGGTGGTGGCTCTCGGCCTCGGCGGGGGTCGGCGCCCGGCCCCGGTAGGCGGTGAGCAGCACCGTCACCTGCGCCCGGTTCAGCCCGGCGCCCAGGGCCAGGCCCGCCAGGTCAAACTCTGGATGGCACAGACCGGCGTATTCCCAGTCTATGAGCCGCAGCTCCCCCGCCGGGGACTCGATGAAGTTTCCCGGCGTGGGGTCGTTGTGGCAGAAACACACGCCCGTCGCGCCCGCAGGAGCGCCGACCGGCGCGATCGGCACCGGGATCGCGCGTGAACGCGCTCCTACGGCGCGGGCGTACCGGGCCAGGGCGGCGTCCAGGTCGACGACCGGGCCGGCCAGAGGGGTGGCGTGGAGGCGCCGGAGCAGCCCGGCCGCCCGGCGCAGGTTGGCCGGGTCCTGCAGATCCGTCGCCGTCCAGGCCCGGCCGGGCAGCCACTCGGTGAGCAGCAGCCCCCGGGCCGGGTCGGCCAGGAGGCAGGCGGGGCCGAGTCCGGCGGCGGCGGCGGCCTTGAGCACCCCCGGCTCCGCCACCCGGTTCAACCCGAGCCGGGCGGCGCCGGGTTCGTCCAGGCGCAGGACGGCCAGGCGCCCCGGGAGCTGCCCCCGGAGAGCCACGCGCCAGGTCCGGCTGACCGCCGTGGCCGCCAACGGCTCGAGTACTTCCCACTGCAATGGCAGGGTCATCGCTGCTCGCCCGCGCTCTGGCGCCAGCGGACCAGCCAGGTCCGACCGCCGATGACCACCAGCACGAGGTAGAGCGCAAACAGGCCGGCGGTGAGGTGGAGGCCCTGGTGGAGGGCCAGTGCGAGGGTCACGGCGTCGATCACGAACCAGTACAGCCAGTTCTCCAGGAGCTTCCGCGCCACCATCCAGGTGGTGAGCACGGCGCTCCAGGTGACGGCGGAGTCGAGGTAGGGCGCGGCCGCGTCGGTGTAGCGGGCCAGCCACCAGCCGCTGGCGAGGGAGAGCGCTGCAATGACCACCAGGGCGAGCGCGTGGCGGCGGAGGGGCCAGCGGGTGATGGCGAGCACCGGCGGCCCGGCGAGCCGGCCGCCCTCTGCCGTGGCCGGCCGCCAGGCCCACCAGCCGTAACCGCCCATGGCCACATAGAACACTTGCAGGGCAGACTCCATGTACAGGCCCGCCGCATAAAACACGTACAGATACAGCAGCGCACTGCCGATCCCCGCGGGCCAGCACCAGCGGTTTTCCCGGATCGCGAGCAGGAGATACGCGACAGCGAGCAGGACCGCAGCAGCTTCGATGGGATCCATCAAGGGACGGTCGGTGCCGACGCGATCTCCAGATCCGCGTTCAGGAACTTGGCGACCAGCACCACCGGGTGGACCCGCTCCATGGCGGCGCGGGTGCAGCGGCCGACGGCGGCCAGCACGACGTCGAACTCACCCCGCACCTGGGTGCTCATCTGGTTGGTGACGATCTCCAGGCCGGGCTCCCGCCGCAACTCGACGATGAAGTCGGTGATGTGGCCGACGAAGTCCGGGGCCAGGGGGTAGAGGCTCAGTTCGGCAGTGATGCGCATGGTCAGACTCCGATCGCGCCTAAAGGCGCTCCTACAGGTGAAATGGGGACATGCCTCATTTCCCGTCGGGAAATGAGGCATGTCCCCATTTCCGTAGCACGGTCACACCGGCCTGGCGGGGATCGCCTTGCCGGGTGTAGAGAGAGGGTTCGAACGCGGGGGGTTCATTGCCGAAGTAGAAGCCCCGCACGGCGTACTCCTCGTCCAGCACGTTGCTGCACCAGGCTTCGACGGACCAGGCGCCCCACTCCCGGCCCGCCCGCAGGCCAAGCAGCTGGTATGACTTTGTCCGGGGGTCGTTGCAGTCGGCGGCCTGGCAATAGTCGATGGCATACCCGTCCTTGCCCGTGTAGTCCACCCGGGCAAACCAGCCACCGGCCAGGCGCCAGGTGCCGTTCAGCGCAAAGTTGTAGCGGGGCGCGTGGGCAAAATCCCGCCCTTCCAGTTCAGGGCGGGCGTTGAAGCCCGTGATCTCGGTGTCGAGCAGCCCCAGGGCAGCGCCCAGCTCGAGGGACTCCAACGGCTGCCAGCCCAGCTCCAGTTCGAGCCCCGTGGCGCGCCCGTCCTCCGCGTTCTCCGTGTAGAAGCGAAAGGTCGCGGGGTCGCCCGGGCGGAACTGCTCTGAAAGGCGGATCTGCTGACGATCCCGCTGCTGCAGGAAAACGCTGCCCGAGGCCCACCAGCGGCTCTCGGCGCCGGTGACCCGCAGGCCGACTTCGTAGTTCCACAGGTACTCGGGCTGGAAATCGAGGCGCCCTGCCGCTTCGGGAATGCCGACCACCCCGGGATTGAAACCGCCGGCCTTGTAGCCCCGGGCCAGGCGGGCCCACAACGTGGCCCAGGGCGTGCTGTCGGTGGCGGCCCAGGGCAGCGCGCGGGTGAGCGTGATGTCGCCGCCAACCATCCGGTCCTCAGGGTCCGCGCGACCAACCGTGCTGTTGCTGTAGTTCGCGTCCCGCATTTCCCAGCGCAGCCCGGTCGTCAGGCGCGTGGCATCCCCGAGAGCCCAGCCGAGTTCCCCGTAGCCCGCCAGGTTGGTGGCGTCGTAGCGGCTGGAGACCGTCACGTCGTAAATCAGCTCCTCACCGCAGGTGGCGACATCGCAGTTGGCCGTGTCCCGCTGGCTGACGTCCTCCTTGAGGTTCAGCGCGTAGATCCCCACCAGCCAGTCGGCGCCCAGCACCGTGCTGCCCGGCCGGGAGATCAGGCGCAGCTCCTGGTTCACCGTGTCCCGCTGGCGGCTGATGCGCGTGGCGAAGTTGTAGACGAAGGGCGCCCAGAACGCCGGGTTGCCCCAGTCCGCGTCGAAGCCGTAGACGATGTCGGAACTTGCGAAGCCCGTAATGCTCACCAACTCGGCGACCCCGCCCAGCCCGACCGTGGCCCGCAACGCTGCCGCGTCGGTCTGCTGGGAGTCTTCGCCCGGCTGGTCCGAGTAGGTGGTGGCGTTATTCGCCAGGCTGAAATCGTCGTAACCGTTGTCGAGGTTCACGTGGAAGGCCGTGAGCTGCAGGGTCACGTCCGCTGCCGGTTCCCAGCGGAGCTTGGCCCGGGCGGTGAATTCGTCCTGGCTGGAGGTGTCATCCCGGCCGAGAAAGGCGTTGTAGATATCGCCGTCAGAGCGGTACTGCTGGACGGCCACTCTATAGGTCAGTGACTCCTCCAGGCCGGCCCCAAGACCGGGAACCGTCCCCCGC
>SHZI01000093.1 GCA_009692345.1 Gammaproteobacteria bacterium
ACCGTTACAAAATTGCTGCCATTCGCCCTGGCGGCTGCCTCAGAGTTCTTGATGATCATCAGCTGGACGAAGCTCGGCGCCTTATCGACCCGGGCCAGGGCCGCCGCTTCCCACTCCAGTGTTGCGTTGGACTTCGCATCCCGGGGTACCACCAGCTCCGACTTGCCGTAGTCCTTTGGCCGGGTCGGCTTGATTGCATCAATATCCACGAAACTCAGGTCGCGCACCGCCGGCTCCGTCGCCTTGCCTGCGGGAATCCGTGCCATTGCGGGGTAAACCCAGCCATCGGGCTGGGCCTTCCGGGCCGGCGACGGAATGATGCGGACCGCATGGGCAGGGTCAACCAGCTTCGCGCGGTCGATCTGCCAACCCTTGTTGCGCATGCCTTCCATCAGACTCCAGTAGGCGAGCATGATCTTGTCTTCGTCATGGGTGTAGATCCCGTTCGGGTTCGGGCCGGTGGCCGCGACCAGTGGTCGCTGTGACTCGGCCAGCGCCTTGTCCTGGTGAATGTTCTGCAGGTTGCGTCTGGTGTGCTCAGCATCAAAGTTTTCCTCCATGCGGTAATTCCGGAGGAAGTAGTGCCGCATCATCGTCCGGTGCTCGTCTATGGGGGTGGTGAACTCGTAGAAAATATTGAACTCGCCGGAACCAATGCCCCCGATCTCGACCTGGCCGCGCAGGGTGAACCCGGGGATGAAGTACTTCATGATCGATTCGACCTTGGCGCCCTTCTCCCGCATCTCACTCCAGACCCCGGCACTGGGCGCCGAATTGACGCGCATGACTGACTGGAACCCATCCGTGGTTGAGGTGACGTGGTGCTCCGGCGCCTGGATCGGGTTTTCGTTACCCTGAAACAGGATGCCGTGCACTACCGGCAGGTGCACGTAGTCCAGATTGGTGAACTTGGAGGTGTGGTAGTCCGCGTTCCAGATTTCTGCATTGCTCGTGAAGCGGAACTTGTCGTTGTCCCACTCGGGCATGTCGAAGATTGGTGACGCAGCGTCCGGGTCGTCGCCCAGGCACACCCAGATCAACCCGTACTTCTCAACGGTGGCATAGGCGTCGGTGCGGATACCCGGCACCACGACCTGCGCCTCGTGATCGCGCCGGGACGGGATCAGGGTGCAGGCGCCATGGCCGTTGAAACGAAAGCCGTGAAACGGGCATGCGAGCGTGCCGTCCTTGTACAGGACCCCCTCGGCGAGACTGGAGCCTCGATGCGGGCACACATTACTGATGCACCGGGCTGTACCGTCGGTTTCGCGAAACAGCACAAGATCAGCACCGAGGATCGTGACTTTTATGGGCTCGTTGGTCAGGTCCTGAGCGAAACCCGCTACATACCAGATGTTGGTGTACACAACTTTCTCCGTTTGACGGCCACCGGGCGTGCGGGTGGCTCAGGTTGTTCGCTCGCCGCGCTGGCTCTGGCGGCTACCGCCGCTGCTTCCCGGTGCGTAAGGCCAAGCATGCGCAGCACCAGCTCTGCGAATTGCATCTCCACGTCGGGCGGGGCCTTTCCCTGGAGGATGTCCTGGAGCAGCGGGTAGGCAGCACCCAGAATCACAGCGGCGACGACGCGGGCGTCGGCAATCCGGAAGCGGCCGCTCCGGGCGCCGGAACTGATCATGTTCACGAGATCGTCCGCGCCCCGGGTCCGCTCAAGTTCACGCATTGCGCCCGAGCGCACCATGACCCAGGCAACTGCAGGATCCCGCTTCGCCACCTGCAGGGTATGCCTCACGTTCATCGCGATGGCCTCGGCCGGGTCGGCAATGCGGCTGAACACCTGCACCTTGTAGGCGACGTCACGCTTGAAGAAGTCAGCCGCGATAGCCTCTACCAGCTGATCTTTCGACGCGAAGTGGTTGTAAAAGGACGGCTGGGAGACCCCGGCTTCCCGGACGATATCGAGGACCGTTGCGGCCTCCACGCCCTTACGGGCCAGCACTCGCCGCCCGCCGTCGAGCAGGGCGCGGCGAGTGCGCTCGCTGCGCGGATCATCCTTGCCTGCCAGTGTTCTCTGGGAATTTGCCATCGTGGAAACTATTTAGCATCGCACTAAATAGATGTCAACCCGGCGGCGTGGTGCGCGGCATCGGGCAGCAACCACCTGCCGGGGCAGTGGCCTGCGAGCCTTGACGGTACCGGTCCCATCGCCGAAGCTCAATATTCCGTCGTTGACTGAGACCTGCACCGCCATGCGCACCGCTGTACTTGTGATTGCCGCCCTGCTGGCCACCGCCAGCCTGCCCGCCCTAAGCCAGGCGGCCGACGCTGTGAAGCCCGTCGTACTGATTACGGGCGCCAACCGGGGTATCGGCCTTGAGCTGGTCCGCCAGTACTCGGCCCTGGACTGGAAGATCATCGCCACGGTCCGCGACGTGCCCGGCGCGACCGACCTGCAGGTCCTGGCGAAGGCCGACCCGGACATTACCGTTGAGAAGCTGGACGTCACCGACCATGCCGCCGTCGACGCCCTGGCCCTGCAGTACAAGGATCAGCCCATCGACGTCTTGCTGAGCAACGCGGGCAAGACGCCGCGCTACATGTCGGCCATGAAGGGGGTGACAACCATCGACTACGAAGAGGCCATGAACAGTTACCGGATCAATGCACTGGGACCCGCGAAGCTGGTGGCCGCGTTCCTCCCCCAGGTACAGAAGTCCGGTCAGAAAAAGATCGCGGTCATCTCCAGCAAGGCGGGTTCCTTCGCCGAAGGCCCACAGATGGCGATGATGTATGAGTACCGCGCCAGCAAGGCGGCACTGAACATGATCGTGCACACGCTGGGCTATGAGACGGCCAAGAAGAGTGTGATCATCGCCGCCATCTCGCCGGGCTCGGTGGACACCAAGCCGGTGAAGGGTGAACTGGGCTATGGCAGCAACTTCAAGCAGCCCGGCGCCGGCCAGCCGGGCGACAGTGTCGCGGGCATCATCAAGGTGATCGCCGGCCTGACGCCCGCCCAGAACGGCGAGTTCCTCGACTACAAGGACGGGCGCGTCATTCCCTGGTAGGAGCGCCTTCAGGCGCGATTCGCCAGGGATCGCGCCTGAAGGCGCTCCTGCGAGGTCATCACAGGCTGCGGGCGGCAAACGTGTCGCAGGAGTCGCGCTGACCACTCTCCAGTCCGCGCCGGAACCAGCGCACGCGCTGCTCGGCGCTGCCATGGGTGAATGAATCTGGCGTGACATAGCCCCGGGACTGCTGCTGAAGGCGGTCGGCCCGGTGGGCCCGGATCCCGGCGAAACAATCCGCCTGCAGCTCCAGCCGCACGGACAGCGCATTGGCCTCCGCTTCGCTACTCCGCTGGCGGGCCTTCTGTACCTGGTCCGAGAGCCCCGTGAGGTTCTGCACGTGAGGCCCGATCTCGTGGGCAATCACATAGGCCTGGGCGAAGTCGGCCGGACAGTAGAAGGGGCCCATGGCGGCCTTGGCACTGCCGCAGGCGGACTGGACGCTGCCGGAAAAGAGCACCAGCTTCGGCGCCACGTAGCGCTCGCCGCCTTGGGCGAAGGGCGCCGTCCAGGTGTCCTCGGTATCGGCGAGGACGACCGAGACGAAGTCTGTCGCAGGAGCCGGCTGGCCGGGGGTTCCGTCAGCAGCGACCGGGGGTCCAGCCGACTGCTAGTCACCGACCTGGCCGACCGGTGCGTTCAGCAGCACGAGCACAATGGTGCCGAGGCCGCCGCCCGTCTTCCCATCGCATGGGGAGAATCCTCACCGTTCCCGGAGGACGGGTCAACCTTCCCCTGCGGGCCCTGTGAATCAGGGGCGCCTGCCCCAATCCTTGACTTTGAATCGGCGCAAAAACGTGCACAATTTGCGCCTTCTCGGCCACGCGGAATCAGCTATGCACGTCGTCATTACCGGCAGTACAAAGGGCATTGGCCTGGGCATGGCCCGGGAGTTCCTGAAGCGTGGGCACGACGTGGTCGTGTCCAGCCGGGGGGCGGTGGCCGTTGACCGGATCGTCGCGGACCTGAGCGCCGACTTTCCAGGCCGCACAGTCGTCGGCAAGGCCTGCGATGTGGCGGTCTATGACCAGGTGCAGGCGCTCTGGGCGGCCGCCGTGGTGTCCTTGGGCAGCGTGGATATCTGGGTTAACAACGCAGGACGGGACGGCGCCAAGATGCCCTTCTTCATGATCCCGCCCGATGACTACGTAAAGACCATTAACACTAATCTGATCGGGATGATGAACTGCAACAGGGTGGCGATTCCCGGCATGTATAAGCAGGGCACGGGCATGATCTGGAACATGGAGGGCTTCGGCAGCAATGGTGACGTGCGCCCAGCGCTTAGCCCCTATGGCACGACCAAGTATGGCCTGCGCTATTTCACCAAGGCGCTCATCCAGGAGTTGGCCAAAACGCCCGTGAAGGTTGGCTACCTGAGCCCAGGCATCGTCATAACCGACATGACAGTGCCACCACCCGAGCAGCGGGGCAAGAACTGGGAGCGCTCGAAGAAGATCTACAACATCCTGGCCGACACGGTCGAGACGGTCACCCCCTGGCTGGTGGACGGCATGCTCCGGGAACACGGCAGGCACGGGGCAGCGGTGCGCTGGCTGACCCCGGCCAAGGTACAGCGGCGGTTCCTGATGAACATTTTCCGCAAGCGCAATCTGCTCGATCAGCTGGGCTACTAGCAGCGCGACTGGTAGCGGTCGCCGCCGGCCGGCGCTCCTACACCACCCGCAGAATGTAGCACTTCAGGTAACGCGTCTCCCGCAGCGCTAGCAGCACGGGATGATCCCGGCCGGCGCCACGCTTCTCGATGATCTGCACCTCACGCCCGGCATCGGCGGCGGCGGCCTGCAACATCGTCTCGAAGGCCGCCTCGTCCACATGATGACTGCAGCTGGAGGTGATCAGGTAGCCACCGGGACTCAGTAGCTGCATCGCCCGCAGATTGATCTCCTTGTAGCCGCGCAGGCCCGCCGCGGTGGCGTCCTTGTTCTTGGCGAAGGCCGGCGGATCGAGGACGATCGTGTCGTAGCGGCGCATGGCGTCGAACTCGGCGCGGAGAAAGTCGAAGGCATTGGCCGCCAGTACGTCGATATTCGTGATGCCGTTGCGCGCGGCGTTGGCCCGGATCTGGTCGCAGGCGGGCTCGGAGCTGTCTACCGCCGTCACCCGCTCAGCTTTCCGCGCCATCTGCAGCGCAAAGCCGCCGATATAGCTGAAGCAGTCGAGAACGCGGCCCCGCGCGTAGCGGCCCGCCACGACGTGATTCTCCCGCTGGTCCAGGAAGCTGCCGGTCTTCTGGCCATGCTCCAGGCTCACACCCAGCTCCAGCTGACCCTCGCGGATCACCACCGGATCCGGCACCGCGCCCCAGAGCAGGCCCTTCTCCTGCGTGAGGCCCTCCAGGGCCCGCACGCCTGCGTCCGAGCGGTTCATGATGCCCTTGCAGGCAAACTGCTCCACGAGCAGCGGCAGCAGCAGATCACGCCGCTGGTCCATGGCGGGAGTCAGGAACTGGACGCTCAGACAGTCGCCGTAGCGGTCCACGACCAGCCCGGGAAGGCCGTCGCCATCCCCGTGCACCGCCCGCCAGGTACTCTCGCCCGGGTACATCGCCCGCCGCAGCCCTGCGGCTTCGGCGATCCGCTGGCGAAAGAAGCTCGCGTCAACCGGCTGTTCCGAGCGCGTGATCCGGCGGAGCGTAATCTTTGACTGCAGGGAAACGCAGGCCTGGCCCAGGAATCGCCCCCGCTCGTCCTGCACGGGGGCTATGGCGCCGGTAACCTGGCCCTGGGGCAGGCGGACATCAGTCCGGTAAATCCAGGGATGGCCGGCAGCCCAGCGGCTTGCGCCCCGGGGACCAACAGTAATGGCGTTCAGCGACTTTGCAACACGTCGCGGATCTCAGTGAGCAGCTGCTGATCCGGCGTCGGCCCGGGCGGGGCCGGCGGTGGGGCCTCAGCCTTCAGGCGATTCATGGTCCGCACCATCACGAAGATGATGAAGGCAAGGATGACAAAATCGAGAATGGTATTGATGAAGACGCCGTACTTGAGCACCGGGGCACCGGCATCGGTGGCAGCCTTAAGTGTGTCGTAGGCGCCGTTGCCGAGGTTGATGTAGAGGTTGCTGAAATCCACCTTCCCCATCGCCAGACCCACCACGGGCATGATCAGATCGTTGGTCAGCGACGTCACGATCTTCCCGAACGCGGCGCCGATGATGACGCCGACTGCGAGATCGACGACATTCCCCCGCATCACGAAGGCCTTGAATTCCTGCAGCATCGACGCACCCTCCAAGTGACTGAAATTTCTCTGACTTACGGGCTATTTTTCTTGCTGGAAGGCCCGGTTCCACGATAGGTTAATCTGCAACCTCAGCAGATCGCAACACGAGCCAGATGTCCGAGGCCTTCGAACTGGAGTTTTACGGTGCCACTCGCGAGGTCACCGGCTCCTGCCATATCCTCCGGGCCGGTAGCCGGCAGATCCTCCTCGCGAGCGGTTGTGGCCGAACGTGGCCTGCGCGTCCATCTTCGCACGTTAATGCAGGAGCGCCCTGAGGCGCGATTACTGTCCAGATCGCGCCTCAGGGCGCTCCTACAGGAGACCAGCCATGCAGGACTACGAGAAACTGGGGTCGTTCTACCTGGGGCGCCGCTGGGATCCTGCTGCCGGGAAGCTTCAGGACGAACTGGTGCTCTACGACTCGCCAGACCTGACGACCCATGCCGTGATCATCGGCATGACCGGCAGCGGCAAGACTGGCCTCGGCATCGCCCTCCTGGAGGAAGCGGCCATCGACAAGGTGCCCGTCATCGCCATCGACCCCAAGGGCGATCTCGGCAATCTGCTGCTGACCTTTCCTGAACTGCGGCCGGCGGATTTCGAGCCCTGGGTGGGCGCCCAGGACGCGGCAGCTGCAGGCCAGAGCGCGCCGGAGTTTGCCGCGGCGGAGGCTGCCCGGTGGCGTCAGGGCCTGGCCGACTGGGGTCAGGGCCCGGACCGCATCGGGCGGCTGCGCGGGGCCGCGGAGTTTGCCCTCTACACCCCGGGCAGCACGGCAGGCCTGCCCCTTGCGGTGCTGGGCTCCTTCAATGCCCCCAGCGAGGTGCTGCGGGGCGATGCGGAACTCTACCGGCAGCACGTGCAGAGCGTCGCCACCGGCCTGCTGACGCTCGTGGGTATTGAGGCAGACCCGATCACGAGCCGGGAGCACATCCTGCTGTCCGCCGTGCTCGACGGCCACTGGCAACAGGGTCTGAACCTGGACCTGGGTGGGCTTATCGGCGCGATCCAGAACCCGGGCCTCAGCAAAATCGGCGTCATCGATCTCGAGAGCTTCTACGCCTCGAAGGACCGCTTTGCCCTCGCCATGCGCCTCAACAACCTGCTGGCAGCGCCGGGCTTCAAGGCGTGGACCGAGGGCGAGCCACTGGATGCGGGCAAGCTGCTGTTCACGGCAGACGGCCGACCGCGAGTCAGCGTGCTGTCCATTGCGCATCTTGGTGATGCCGAGCGCATGTTCTTCGTCACGCTCCTGCTCAATGAGATCGTGGCCTGGATGCGCACCCAGCCGGGCACCTCGTCACTGCGCGCCATCCTGTACATGGATGAAGTGTTCGGCTTCCTGCCGCCCGTTGCCGCCCCGCCCTCCAAGCTGCTGCTGCTGACGCTGCTCAAGCAGGCCCGGGCTTTCGGCCTGGGGGTGGTGCTGTCCACCCAGAATCCCGTGGACCTGGACTACAAGGCCCTGTCGAATGCGGGCACCTGGTTTATCGGCCGACTCCAGACCGAGCAGGACCGGAACCGGGTCCGGGACGGCCTGCTGGCCGTGGCCCCCACTGAAGGCCTGGACGCAGGCAGCCTCGATGCCACCCTGGCCTCCCTGGGCAAGCGCACCTTCCTCATGCACAACGTCCACGAGAAGTCGCC
>SHZI01000094.1 GCA_009692345.1 Gammaproteobacteria bacterium
GACGGGCTCGCGGTGGACCTGGAAAACGTCTATGTGTCCACGGACAGCAGTGACCTCCAGGCCTTTTCACGGCAGAGTGGCAGCGAGCTGTGGAAAAGCGACCTGCTGAAGAATCGGGACATATCCGGGCCCACGGCCTATCAGAGCTCTGTCGTGGTTGGCGATTTTGATGGCTACGTGCATTTCTTTGACACAGTGACGGGCAAGCTTCAGGCCCGGGCCAGCGTTGGTAGCGACCGGGTTACGTCGCCGCCGCTCGTCGTCAATGACATGCTCTACGTGCAGACTGATGGCGGAGACCTCGCTGCCTTCCGTCAAGTCGACAAGTAGCGGTCTCCTGCCGTGCTGCCGGTCTTCGCCCTGGTCGGCCGACCGAACGTCGGCAAGTCCACACTCTTCAACGCGCTGACGGGCACCCGTGATGCGCTCGTCGCCGATTTCCCCGGGCTTACCAGGGACCGTCTGTATGGCTACGCCACGCTGGCGGGGCGCCGCTCGATCATCATTGATACGGGCGGGCTCACGACCAGCAGGACCACCGGCAAGTCCGGTAGCAACGAGGCCCTCCGTACCCTGATTGATCGCCAGGTGGCTTATGCCGTCGGCGAAGCTGATGTGGTCGTGCTGGTGGTCGAAGCCGCTGACGGGCCCACGCCGGATGACCACGCGATCGTTACCCGCATCCGCAAGGCGGGGAAGCGGGCCGTTTTGGCGATCAACAAGGCTGAGGGCCGCGAGCCCCTGCAGCTGGGAGCCGCGTTCTACGAGCTCGGTCTCGGCGAGCCTGTCGCGATCTCCGCCCAGCAGGGCGACCGGCTCGCCCTGCTGGCCACCCGCATCCTGGCCGAGATTCCTGCCGAGATGCCCGAGGCGTCCCCCGACGACGCACCGGCAATGGTTGGCACCCGGATCGCTGTCATCGGCCGGCCGAACGTGGGCAAGTCCACGCTGATCAACCGCTACCTCGGGGAAGACCGCCTTCTCACCTCGGACCAGGCAGGAACCACCCGGGACAGCATTCGCGTGGCGTTCAGTCACGATGGCCGGGACTTCGTGCTGGTGGATACCGCGGGTATACGCCGGAAGGCGCGCGTGGAGGAGATGATCGAGCGCTTCAGCATCGTGAAATCCCTCCAGGCTCTGGAGGAGGCCGACGGCGTGCTTGTGCTGCTGGACGCGCGGGACAGCGTCACCGAACAGGATGTGTCGCTGATCGGCCTGGTCCTGGAGCGGGGCAGGGCGCTCGCCATTGGTATCAACAAGTGGGACCACCTGCCAACCGACCAGCGGGAGACGGTGCGGACTGACCTTGAGCGCCGCCTGCCATTCCTCGATTTCGCGGACATTCACTTCATTTCCGCGCTGCACGGCACAGCCATCTACGATCTGCTGGAGAGCGGCCGGCGAGCCGCCGAGGCTGCCGTCCGGGATCTGCCCACACCGGATCTGAATCGCGTGCTGAAGGATGCCATCCAGGCCTACCCGACGCCGGTGGCCCATCGCAGCCGCATCAAGCTGACCTATGCGCACCAGGGCGGTCGACGTCCGCCGCTGATCGTCATTCATGGTAACCAGACGGGCGCCCTGCCGGAGAACTACCGCCGCTACCTGGTGGGCTGCTTCCGCAAGACGTTCCGGTTGCGCGGGACCCCTATCCGCATCGAACTCCGCACCGGCAAGAACCCCTTCGCCGGCCGCCGGAACAAGCTCACGCCGCGGCAGGTGAAGCGCCGGGAGCGCATCCAGGTCCGGGGCAAGAAGCGCAACTGAATCATATCCATATAACCAATCGGTAAACCTCTGCCGGTGCTGGCCCGGCCCCCGTGGCGGCATACTTCCGCGCCTATGACTATCGCCCGCCAGGTCTTTCAGTTCCCCGGACGATTCGAGATGCGCCGGGGCGGACATCTCGACCGGCCCGTGATTGCCTACGAGACCTGGGGGCAACTCAATGCGGCCCGGGACAACGCTATCCTGATCTTCACCGGCATGTCCCCGTCGGCCCACGCGACCTCAGCTCCGGACGACCCGTCTCCCGGCTGGTGGGAGGAGATCGTGGGCCCGTCACGCCCGATTGATACCCGCCGCTTCTTTGTCGTCTGCATCAACTCACTGGGCAGCTGTTTCGGGTCCACGGGTCCGGCGTCCCGGGACCCTGCCACCGGCAAGGCCTACGGCACGTCCTTTCCGGTGCTCAGCCTCGAAGACGTGGCCAACGCGGGCAAGGCGGTGCTGGAGCACTTCGGCATCGAGCGCCTCCACACGATCGTCGGGCCGTCCATGGGTGGCATGACCACGCTCGCCTGCGCCATCCAGCACCCGGGCATCTCGCGGAACCTGGTTTTGCTCTCGACGGCCGCCCGGTCCCTGCCGTTTTCCATCGCGGTGCGCTCACTGCAGCGGGAGATGATTCGCCGCGACCCGGCCTGGGACGGGGGCAATTACGGCTCAGGCCCCGGACCGATCACCGGCATGCGGCTCGCGCGGAAGCTGGGCATGGTGACCTATCGTTCTGCCCGGGAATGGGACCAGCGCTTCGGCCGGGAACGCGTGGACGGCGAACGGCAGACGGGCAATGCCTTCGCCCAGGATTTCGAGGTAGAGGCGTATCTGGAGGCCCACGCGCTGAAATTTACGGGCCAGTTCGATGCGAACTGCTACCTGTACCTCTCCCGCGCGAGTGACCTCTTCGACGTGGCGGAGCACGGTGGGTCAGTGACCGCCGGCCTGGCCAAAGTGCGTGCGGAGCGCGTGCTGGTCGTGGGTGTGGAAACCGATATTCTGTTCCCCCTTGCCCAGCAACGGGAGCTGGCCTCCGGGCTCGATGCGCGGGGCCGGGAGGTGCATCTGGTCGAGTTGCCATCTATCCAGGGTCACGATTCCTTTCTCGTGGATATGGACCGGTTCCGGCCAGTGCTGGCGTCATTCTTCGGCACGTAGGAGCGCCTTTAGGCGCGAAACAAGAAACCAATATCGCGCCTAAAGGCGCTCCTACGTCACCGTTGCCTTGAGCACGCCCTCGGCCACTCGTGCGGTGATGGCATCTCCCGGCTTCACTTGCGCTGAACTGCGCACCACGGTGCCGGTCGCGTCCAGGACAATAGCGTAGCCGCGCTCCAGGGTGCGGAGCGGGCTGACGGTGTGCAGGCGGCCACTGAGGACGGCGAGCCGGGTGCCGGGAACCGTCAGTCTGGCCCGCAGCGCCGAGGCGAGCCGGAGCCGGGAACTGGCCACCCGGTCCTGGGTCCCGCGCACCCGCACAGCTGGTGAGGCACTCCGCAGGCGCGCCAGTGCGTTGTGGACGCGCAGGCGATCCAGCGTGAGCCGGTTGCGCAGGGCCGCAGTGAGCTGCCCCCGCAGTTCGTCCAGGCGCTGGGCGTTTTGCCGGAGCATGAAGCCCGGGTGGCAGCGCGCCAGACGGGCGGCGGCTGCCCCCAGCGCGAGTCGCGCGTCATGCAGGACCCGGCGGGCCGCCAGCGCCAGGCGCCGTTCCAGTACCTCCACCCTGCGCAGCCAGTCCGTGCCGTCGGGAACCACGAGTTCCGCGGCGCCGGAGGGTGTCGGTGCCCGCACGTCTGCCACCAGGTCGGCGATGGTGAAATCGACCTCGTGGCCGATGCCGGCGACCAGCGGAATCGGGCAGGCCGCCATGGCGCGGGCCACGATTTCCTCGTTGAAGGCCCACAGGTCCTCCAGGGAACCACCACCCCGGGCCAGGATGAGCACGTCGCACTCGGCCCGGGCAGCCGCCGTCTCCAGCGCCCGGACGATGTCGAACTTTGCCTGCTCGCCCTGGACCTGCACGGGATACACCACCACGGGAATGGCCGGGAAACGCCGGCGCAGGATATGGAGCACGTCCCGGATGGCCGCCCCGCTGGGGGAGGTGATGAGGCCGATCTGCCGGGGTAGGGGTGGCAGGTCCTGCTTGCGGGCTTCGTCGAACAGTCCCTCGGCAGCGAGCTTGCGCTTCAGTTCCTCCAGGCGGCGCCGCAGCACTCCTTCCCCCGCCGGCTCCAGGTGGTCCACGATGAGCTGATAGTCGCCCCGGGGCTCGTAAATGCTCACCCGGCCCCGCACCAGCACCTGCTGGCCATTGGCGGCGGCGACCTCGGTATTGCGGCCCCGGCTGCGAAACAGCGCGCAGCGGATCTGGGCCTGGTCGTCTTTCAGCGAGAAATACAGGTGCCCGGAGGCCGGGCGGGCCAGGTTGGAGATCTCGCCCTCGACCCACAGGACGGGCAGATCCTGCTCCAGCAGCTGCCGGGTCATCCGGTTCAGCTGGGAGACGGACAGGACCTTCTTGCCGGGGGCATCCACCATGACCGCAGTTTACGTGCCCGGATGCCCTGCGTAGAATAGCTTATGCGGATTACCAACGACACCCTCACCTTCGACGACGTCCTCCTCAAGCCGGCCTACTCGGAGATCCTGCCCCGGGAAGTCAGCCTGCAGACGCGGGTGTCCCGTGACATCACGCTGAACATCCCGATCCTGTCCGCTGCCATGGACACAGTCACCGAGGCTCGCCTGGCCATTGCCCTCGCTCAGGAGGGCGGCATGGGCATCATCCACAAGAACATGAGTCCGGCCGACCAGGCCCGTCAGGTGGCCCAGGTCAAGAAGTACGAGAGCGGCATCGTCAACGATCCCATTACGGTCCGCCCGGACCAGACCATCCGCGAAGTGCTGGCCATTACCCACGCCCACAATATTTCCGGCGTGCCCGTGGTGGACAAAGGTCGCACCGTCGGCATCGTGACAAACCGGGACCTGCGCTTCGAGACGCGCCTCGATGCGCCGGTCTCCTCGGTGATGACCCCGGAGAGCCGCCTGGTCACGGTCCGGGAGGGGGCCGACAAGAAGGAGGTCCTCGCGCTCCTGCACAAGCACCGCATCGAAAAGGTGCTGGTGGTAGCGGAGAACTTCCAGTTGCGGGGCATGATCACCGCCAAGGATTTCCAGAAAGCCAAGGATTACCCCTACGCCTGCAAGGACGCCCGGGGCGCCCTGCGCGTCGGGGCTGCTGTGGGTACGGGCGGCGATACGGCCGAGCGGGTGAAGGCGCTCGTTGATGCCGGCGTGGACCTGCTCATCGTCGACACCGCCCACGGTCACTCCAAGGGCGTCCTTGACCGGATCAGCGCCATCAAGAAGGACTACCCGAAGCTCCAGGTGGTGGGTGGCAACATCGTCACGCCGGAGGGTGCCCGGGCGCTGGTCGCGGCGGGCGCGGATGGCGTCAAGGTCGGCGTTGGTCCGGGTTCAATCTGCACCACCCGGATCGTGGCGGGCGTTGGCGTGCCCCAGATCACGGCAGTGGCCGACGTGGCCGCGGCCCTCGAGGGCACCGGCGTGCCGCTGATTGCCGACGGTGGCATCCGTTACTCCGGTGACTTTGCCAAGGCCATCGCCGCAGGCGCCCACTGCACGATGATCGGCGGCCTGTTCGCCGGCACGGAAGAGGCCCCTGGCGAAGTCGAGCTCTACCAGGGCCGCTCCTACAAGTCCTACCGGGGCATGGGGTCCCTGGGAGCGATGGCCCAGCGCCACGGCTCCTCGGACCGCTACTTTCAGGATTCCTCCTCGGAAATCGAGAAGCTCGTGCCGGAAGGCATCGAGGGGCGGGTGCCCTACAAGGGCAGCCTGACCACGATCGTTACTCAGCTGGTTGGCGGCCTCCGCGCCGCGATGGGCTACACCGGGTGCGGCAGCATCGACGAAATGCGCACCAAGCCGGAATTTGTGCGGATCACCGGCGCTGGCATGCGCGAGAGCCACGTGCACGACGTGACCATGACCAAGGAACCGCCCAACTACCGGACGGAGACGTGACTGCGGACGCCGCCGCCCGGCGCATCCTGATTCTCGACTTCGGGTCCCAGTACACCCAGCTGATTGCCCGCCGGGTGCGCGAGGCCGGTGTGTACAGCGAGATTCTTCCCTGGGATGCGGCGCCGGCCGACATCCGCGCCTTTGGCCCGGCCGGGGTAATTCTCTCCGGCGGGCCCGAGTCGGTGCTTTCCGGCGCCACCTTCAGCGACGTCACGCCGACGATTCCCGGGCTCGTCTTCGAGCTTGCCGTGCCAGTGCTCGGTATCTGCTACGGCATGCAGTCCATGGCGGCCCAGCTGGGCGGCGAGGTGGAGTCCTCGGCCCACCGGGAATTCGGCCAGGCCACGGTGAAGGCCGCTGCCGGCAACGCGCTGCTGGATGGCGTCGTGACAGACGAGACGAGCGTCTGGATGAGCCACGGCGACCGGGTGCGGCGCCTGCCCCCTGGCTTCAAACCCATTGCGAGCTCCGCCAACGCGCCACTGGCCGGCATGGCAGACGAGTCCCGCCGCTTCTACGGGCTGCAGTTCCACCCGGAAGTGACCCACACCGGGCAGGGCCAGCGGATTCTCGAGCGCTTCGTGCGCGATATCTGCGGCTGTCCCGACACCTGGCGCTCCGGCAACATCATTGCCCGGGAAATCGCCGCCGTTCGCGCCCAGGTGGGCCGGGACAAAGTGCTCCTGGGCCTGTCCGGTGGCGTCGATTCCTCCGTTGTGGCGGCGCTGTTGCACGAGGCGCTGGGCGAGCAGCTGATTTGCGTGTTCGTGGATACTGGTCTGCTACGGCTCCACGAAGGCGACCAGGTCATGGACGTGTTCGCTGCGCACCTGGGCGTGACCGTGATCCGGGTAAACGCGGCGGAGCGCTTTCTGAAGGCCCTGGCAGGCGTCGCCGACCCGGAAGCCAAGCGCAAGATCATCGGCCGTCTATTCGTCGAAGTCTTCGACGAGGAGGCCGGGAAGCTCAAGGACGTGAAGTGGCTGGCCCAGGGCACGATCTATCCGGACGTGATCGAGTCCGCCGGCAGCAAAACCGGCAAGGCTCACGTGATCAAGTCCCACCACAACGTGGGCGGCCTGCCTGCGAACATGAAGCTGAAGCTCGTCGAGCCGATCCGCGAGTTGTTCAAGGACGAGGTCCGCCGCGTGGGCGTCGAGCTCGGCCTGCCCCGCGAGATGGTCTACCGCCATCCCTTTCCCGGTCCTGGCTTGGGTGTTCGCATCCTGGGTGAGGTGAAGCAGGAGTACGCCGACCTGCTGCGCAAGGCTGATCACATTTATATGGAGGAGTTACGCCGCGCGGACCTCTACGACAAGGTCAGCCAGGCCTTCGCGGTGTTCCTGCCAGTGCGCTCCGTGGGCGTGATGGGCGACGGGCGGCGCTACGACTGGGTGATTGCTTTGCGCGCCGTGGAGACCATCGACTTCATGACGGCCCGCTGGGCTCATCTGCCCTACGACTTTCTCGATCTCGTCTCGCGGCGGATCATCAACGAGACGGCCGGCATCTCCCGCGTCGTCTATGACATTTCGGGGAAACCGCCGGCCACCATTGAGTGGGAATGATTCGATAGCGTTCAGGGCCTATCG
>SHZI01000095.1 GCA_009692345.1 Gammaproteobacteria bacterium
ACGCTGGAAATCAGCAGGGGCACTGCCAGACGCTTCTCACGGCGGTAGAGTCCCGGCGCCACGAACGCCCAGATCTGGTAGATGACCACGGGTATTCCGAGCAGGATGGCGACGTAGAAGCTCGCCTTGAAGGGCGTGAGGAACGGCGACGCCACTTCGGTGGCGATCATCGTTGCGCCCTTGGGCAGCTTGGACATCAGGGGCTGCGCCACCGCCTCGAACACCTGCTGGGTAAAGGGCAGAAGGCAGACAAAAATCCCCAGCACCGAGCCCACGGCCTTCAGCAGTCTCGAGCGCAGCTCGAGCAGATGCGACATGAGGCTGGCCTCCGGCAGCTGTTCCGGGGTGTCGTTGTGCTGGTGATCATTGTCCGCCATGACAGTCGAAGTTCCGGACTCAGGGCTGGGGTCGGTCGGCGGTCCCGGCGCTGGCGTCGGCGGTGGTCGCTGGGTTGCCTGGGGCTGCCGTGGTGCCCGGAATCAGGTCTTCCGCACCGGGCCGGCGGTAGGCCGGTTCCGGGGTCGCCGCCTGGGGCTGCTCCTTCGCCCGGATACGCCGCTCCTCGGCTTCCAGTTCGTCCTGGATCTGGGAGGTCAGCGTGCGGGCCATACGGCGCGCCTGCCCGGCATAGCGCCCAAGCTGGGCGGCAACTTTAGGCAACTTCTCCGGGCCCAGAACGACGAGGCCCAGGGCAAAAATCAGCGCCAGCTCCCAGAAACCGATCTCAAACATCGCAGATCAGGCATCGCAGATCAGGCATCGCAGATCAGGCGCTGCCGCTGCGCTCTGACTCGCGCTTGGCCGGGCTGGATTCCGTAAACTCTGCATCCGGCTTGCCCAGCTGGCGCGCTTCGCCCGGCTCTTTTTCGACGTCGGACATCGCCTTTTTGAAGCCCTTGAGCGCGCCGCCCAGATCGGTGCCGATGTCCTTCAGGCGCTTGGTGCCGAAGATCATCACGACGATGACCAACACGATAAGAAGCTGCCAGATGCTGATACCGCCAAGACCCATGGTCGTTCCTCCAGTAAGTTCAGTGCAGCCGCAACGCATGCGGGGCCGAAAAGCCAGCACAGGCGATTAGGATAGCCCTATCGTAGTGCCGCTACGTGACAAAGATCACGATCGGGGCTCAGAGTCGGGCGCCACACGCAGGGAAAATGTGACGGGACCACTGTTGACCAGTTCTACCTCCATATCGCCACCAAACTGGCCCGTCCGTACCCGGGGCCAGCGGGACGTGGCGGCGGTTACCAGGTGCTCAAACAACCGTTTGGCCTCGGCGGGTGGCGCTGCGGCGTCGAAGCCCGGGCGATTACCCTGGTCCGTATCCGCCACCAGCGTGAACTGGGGAACCAGCAGCAACTCGCCCCCCACATCCACCAGACTCCGGTTCAGCCGCCCCGCGTCGTCGCCGAACACCCGGTATGCGAGCAGCCGCTCGGCCAGCCGCGCAGCCACTGCCACCGAGTCCCCCCGCTCGACGCCAACCAAAACCAGCAGGCCTGGGCCAATGGTAGCGATTATCCGGCCCGAAACAGATACTTTGCCCCACCCAACCCTTTGCAAAAGTCCAATCAAGATATTTTCTCCCACAAGAGCCTATAAATGAAAATAGTGGGAAAAAAGTTTCCAAGAAAAGCCATTTCTGTGCTATTCGTGGGGCTAAACAGACTGATTTCCGCTTTTTTGGCCATTTTCCTGGTCTGTAGTCTCGCTGGCTGCGGGCCACCCTCTGGCTCCGGGGCGGCGTCCCCCGCCCTAAAGACCTTCCACTTCGCCATGGATCAGGCCCCCACCACCCTGGATCCGGTCCAGGGCGCCAACATCTACGCCAACTTCGTCATCGTCAATGCCTACGACACCCTCTATTCCTACCAGTACCTGGCGCGACCCTATCTGCTGAAGCCGAATCTCGCCGTCGACTTTCCCACGGTCTCCGCCGATGGGCTGATCTACACTTTCCGCCTGAAAAAGGGCGTCCGGTTTATTGACGATCCCTGCTTCCCTGGCGGCCGGGGCCGGGAAGTGGTCGCCGAGGACTTCATCTACTCCATAAAGCGCCAGTTCGACCCGGAGAATCAGCCCCAGGGCGCCTGGCTCTGGCAAGGCCGCATCACCGGCCTCGACGAGTGGAAGGCCGCCGGCTCCGACTACGCGCAGCCCGTGAGTGGCCTGCGGGCCATCGACGAACACACGCTCGAAATCCGCCTGACCCGGCCCTATCCCCAGCTCACGGCGACCCTGGCCCAGGGCTATTCCGCACTGGTGCCCCGGGAGGCGGTGGAGAAGTACGGGAAGGGTCTCGGCGTCCGGCCCGTGGGTTCCGGACCCTTCAGGCTCGTTTCCTACGACACCGCCCGGGTGGTGATGGAAAGGAATCCCAACTACCGTCAGGAACCCGTCGATCTCGCAGCCGAGGGCTACAACCCCGCCACCCAGAAGTTCAGCGGCGTCGAGGCCATCCAGGGCAGATCCCCACCCTTCATCGACCGCCTCGAATTCAACTTCATCAACGAGTCGAGCGCCTCCTGGTCGTCTTTCACGAAGGGCGACGAGGTCCAGCTCACGGTGCTACCCATTGAACAGATCGACCGGGTATTGGCCAGCAAACGCCCCGTAACCCTCCGGCCCGAATACGCCGCCAAGTACCACGTTTACGGCGGTCTCGAGGCCGGCTTTGTCTTTACGGCCTTCAACATGGACTACCCGGAGTTTGGCTACAACCCGGACCCGGAGCGGGAAAGGCGGAACCAGGCTCTACGCTGCGCCATGCTCAAGGGCTACGACTGGGAGGCCCGGAACCACAGCTGGTACTTCGGACTCGGTGAGTACTTTCCCGGCATCATCGTGCCGGCCAGTCCGGAGTTTGACCCGGCACTGTCCCGGGCCAGCGTAACCCGGGACGTGGCAGGCGCCCGCAAGCTGCTCAAGGACAACGGCTGGACGCCGGACAACCTGCCCACCATTGTCTATGGCACCACCGCCGGCACCACCGAGCGCCTGTTCTTTGAGCAGTTTCGCGCCTGGATGCGGGATATCGGCTTTCCCCGGGCAAAGGTTGTACAGAAGACCTATGCGAACTTCGGCGACATTTCCCGCGCCTGGAAACGCAGTCAGCTGCCTCTGGTGGCGAAAGGCTGGGGCCTGGACTATCCGGACGCCGAAAACACGCTGCAGCTCTTTTACGGGCCGAACGCCTCACCGGGGTCGAATGACGCCAACTGGAAGAACCCGGAGTATGACCGCCTCTACGAAGAGTCCTCCGTGTTGCAGCCCTCGCCGGAACGCACGGCGCTCTACCACCGCATGAACCAGATCGTTCTGGACGACTGCGTTGCCATCACCGGCATCTCCCGCACGCGGATCTACCTCTGGCACAAGAATGTCATCGCGGTTCCGGATCGGGAAATCCTGGGCGGCTTCTGGCTCAAGTACGTGGACCTCAAGCCGGAACCAGCCAACATCCCTGCGCTTGTGAAGGGCGGCTGAGACGTGGAGATACTCCAGTACGCCCTGCGCAAGCTGCTGGCCGGACTGCCGCTGATCTTCGGCGTCACCCTGGTGAGCTTTGCCCTGATGGTCTACTTCGGGCCGGACATGACCTACCAGCTGCTGGGCAAGAACCCCACCCCGGAGCAGATTCTGGAAGTCCGGCACCAGCTTGGCTACGACCAGCCGTTCCTGCAGCGCTACCTGGGGTTCCTCCGGGAGATCGTGACCTTCAATTTCGGTGAATCTTCCACGGGCGAGCCCGTCACTGCCCTGCTGGCCAAGACGATCCCCGTGTCCCTGATCCTGATCCTGCCGGGCTTCATCCTCGGCCACGTCGTAGGGCTACTTCTGGCCCTGGCAGCGGCCTACTGGCGGGGCCGCTGGCCGGACAAGCTGATCATGGCGATAGCCGTCATCGGGATGAGCGTGAGTTTTCTTATCGTCATCATCGGCTTTCAGATTGTCTTGAGCTCCAGCGACGGGCTCGACCTGTTTCCGGTGCGGGGCTGGAACGCCAGTTCCCTGGGCAGCTACCTGAGTTATGTCACGGTGCCGACGCTCGCCACCATGTTCGTGGCCCTGGGCTACGACACGCGCTTCTACCGCTCGGTGATCGTCGAGGAAATGACCCGGGACCACGTCCGGACGGCGCGGGCCTTCGGCTTGCCCGAGTCGCGCATCCTGTTGCGCAACATCCTCAAGAACTGCCTCATACCGTTCATCACCCGGGTCATGTTTTCCATACCCCAGGTGGCTATCGGCGGCGCGTTGCTGATCGAGAGCTATTTCGGCATTCCCGGCATCGGCAAGGCCACCTACGAGGCCATCGTGACGGGGGACCAGCCGGTGCTGAAGGCGGTGGTCAGTCTCACCGCCATTCTCTTCGTGCTGGTCGTGATCCTCAACGATGTCCTTTACCGGGTGGTCGATCCCCGGGTGACCCTGAAATGAACGCCGTAACCTTGCCTCTCACGGCGCCAAACCGTGCGAGTGGAGAGTCCCTCTGGCACAAGGCTGCCCGCAAGTTCGGCCGCGACCGGCTGGGCATGCTGGCACTCGGCGTGGTGCTGGCCTATTTCCTCGTGGCCCTCGGCGCCTGGCTTGGCTGGTGGGCGGGGGGCTGGGCCGACCTGACCGGTACCAAGTGGGAGCCCGTTTCCAGCGCGCACTGGTTCGGCACCAACATCATTGGCCAGGACATTTTCGACCGGGCGGTCTTCAGCACTGCCACCGCCTTCGAAGTGGGCTTAAGCGTGGCCCTGGCCGCTACGTTTATCGGCGCGGTATTCGGTGCTTTCGCCGGATTTTTCGTCGGCAGCTGGATCGATGAATTCCTGCTCTGGTGCATGGGCGTGCTCGATGCCATCCCCTTTTACCTGTTTGTGGCAGCCGTGGCCTACGCCCTCACCGACAACCCCTGGGCCATGCAGGTCGCCATGATTGCCACCTTCTGGGTGGGCACCGGGCGGCTGATCCGGGGCGAAGTGATCAAGCTGCGGGGCATGGAGTACGTGGAGGCTGCCCACTCCATCGGCGTCTCGGAACTGGCGATCATCTTTCGCCACATCCTGCCGAATACCGGGCACATCCTCCTCGTGCAGGCCTCGATTACCTTCGTCAGCGCCATCAAGGCCGAAGTGATCCTCAGTTTTCTGGGACTGGGGATCAAGGACGGCATGAGCTGGGGACTGATGATCGATGAGAGCACCAAGGAGGTCCTGGCCGGCTTCTACAATAACTTCCTGGCTGCCTCACTCTTGATGTTCGGTCTGGTCATGGCCTTCAACGCCGTAGCGGATGCGCTGCAGGACGCCCTGGACCCGAGGAAGGTCGGTTGATGGCGGGCGACGCAGGCCGGCCGGTGCTGAAGGTCCGGGACCTCACCGTGGAGTTCGCCACGGAAGACGGCGTGATCCGCGCCGTGGACAGCGTCAGCTTTGACGTCCTGCCCAACGAAACCCTGGGCCTCGTTGGTGAGTCCGGCTGTGGCAAGACGGTGACCGGGCTGGCCATGCTCCGCCTCATTCCGATGCCGCCCGGCCGGATCGCCAGCGGGAGCATCGAGCTGGACGGTCGTGACCTGGTGCCCCTGCCGAACCGGGACCTGGAGGACCTGCGCGGGCGGGATATCTCGATGATCTTTCAGGAGCCGATGACCGCCCTGAATCCGGTGTTCACCATCGGCAACCAGATGACCGACGTCCTCTGCCGGCATCGGGACCTCACCCGGCGGCAGGCTCGCCCGGTGGCAGCGGAACTGCTGGCCAAAGTCGGCATTCCCGAGCCTGCCGACCGGCTGGAAGACTACCCCCACCAGTTGTCCGGCGGCATGCGCCAGCGGGTGATGATCGCCATGGCCCTGTCCTGCAACCCCAAGCTGCTCATCGCCGACGAGCCGACCACCGCCCTCGACGTGACCACCCAGGCCCAGGTCCTTGAGCAGTTCCGGGTTCTCCAGGCCGAGTTCCGCATGGCGGTGGTCCTGGTGACCCACGATCTCGGCGTGGTCGCCGAGACCTGCCAGCGGGCTCTGGTCATGTACTGCGGCAGCATTGTCGAGTCGGGGACTACCGCAGACCTGTTCAGCCGCCCGCGTCATCCCTACACCGCAGGCCTGCTGGCCTCGATTCCCCGGCTGCGCAGCGAGCGGTTAGCGGAACTGCCCGTGATCCCCGGCCGGGTCCCGGACCTGCTGAACCTCCCGGCCGGGTGTCGGTTCGCGGACCGCTGCCCCCGGGTGCAGGAGCGGTGCCGCGCGGAGCGGCCGGTGCTGACGGGTCGCGACAGCGGTGTGGCTTGCCATTTCCCGCTGTAGCCAGCGAAGCGTTACTTCGCCGTGACAGTCACCATCACATCACCCTGGTCGATAGCGTCCACCACGTCCAGACCCTTGGTGACCTTGCCAAAAACCGTGTGCTTACCGTCGAGGTGGGGCTGCGGCCCGTGGGTAATGAAGAACTGGCTGCCGTTCGTCCCCGGCCCGGAGTTGGCCATGGAGATAACCCCCCGCTCGTGGCGCAGCGGGTTACCCCGGAACTCGTCCTCGAACCGATAGCCCGGGCCGCCGCGGCCGGTACCCTCGGGATCGCCGCTCTGGATCATGAAGTTGCTGATCACCCGGTGAAAGACCACGCCGTCGTAGAAGCCCTCCTGCGCCAGGAAGACGAAATTGTTCACGGTCTTGGGCGCGTGCTCGGGGAACAGCTCCAGTTCAATGGTGCCCTTGCCTGTCTCGATGCTGACTTTGTAGGTTCGGTCGGTGGCGATCTGCAGGGCTGGGGGGGCGTCGTACTGCTTCGAGGGCATGGTCTGGGCTCCAGGGTGAAAAGAATTTGCGGCTCGCACTCTATACTCGCCACATGACTCCTGGCGACCCGTTTGTAACGGCAGCACCTCTGCTGGAGGTTACGGACCTGCGGAAGTACTTCCCGGTCCGGGGCGGGCTTTGGCGCCGGGTCGTGGGCCAGGTCAAGGCGGTCGATGGGGTCAGCCTGACCGTCCGGGCGGGCCAGACCCTTGGTCTCGTGGGGGAATCCGGCTGTGGCAAGTCCACTCTGGGGCGAACAATACTGCGACTGCAGCAGCCCACCTCAGGCGCCATCCGGTTTGATGGCGTGGACCTCACCCACCTGACCCGCCGCCAGTTGTTGCCCTGGCGCCGGCGGATGCAGGCGGTATTCCAGGATCCCTATGGCTCATTGAGCCCGCGGCGGACGGTCGCCCAGACCGTCCGGGAGCCCCTGGATGT
>SHZI01000096.1 GCA_009692345.1 Gammaproteobacteria bacterium
AGAAACTCAGCATCTGGTTGAGATTCTGAGACGACACACCCCTGCTCCCACCAGTTCACCACCCACCGCCGCGCCAGCTCGGCATGCCATAGTGCCAAGCACCGATTGTCACTTGCATGAGGGCGGAAGCGGGTGGGAGGCAAACTTCCAAAAGTCATTGCTCATGCGGACTGGAGCACCCACCCGAACAAGCGCTGGGTAGCGTCCGCGGTACTCAACGGCTCGGCATACACTGTTGGCCCACCGGTCAACCTGGTGGATGCGGGCCGCTTCGTAACAACAGTGATCAGGCAAGCGGCTCCCGGCGCTGCGTTAATTGGCTTCGACTTCCCCATCGGCTTGCCCGAGGCCTACGCCCGGCGAACTGGCATCCACAGTTTCCGTGAATTTTTACAGCAACTCGGCTCTGCACCCTGGCACGACTTCTTTGTGGTGGCGGAGCGCCCGCTGGATATCTCCCTCCAGCGGCCCTTTTACCCGGCGCGGCCCGGGGGTACCGCACACCGGCATCTGCTGGCCGGTCTCGGTCTGGACACGATGGAGCAGCTTCTGCGCCGCTGTGAACGCCCCTATCCGGGGCGCAACCAGGCCTCTTCCCTGTTCTGGACGTTGGGCCCCAAACAGGTCGGTAAAGCCGCGATTGCCGGCTGGCAGGATGTCTTGCTGCCAGCGCTGCGGCCCGCTTCAGGACCTGTCAGCCTCTGGCCCTTCGATGGCGAACTGCGGGAGTTGCTGGACCAGGGTCGCTGCGTTCTGGCCGAGACTTACCCTGCCGAGGCCTGTCTGCATCTGGGCTTCAGCCCGCCGGGCAGGGGCTGGAGCAAGCGAAACCCGGCCGACCGTTGCGCCCAGGGGGAGCACGTCCTCCGGTGGGCGAGCCAGCGGTCGGTTGGCCTGACACCGCCGCTGCTGGAGTCGATCAGGACCGGTTTTGGCAACTCCGCAGAAGGTGAGGACGCCTTTGATGCGGTGGTTGGTGTGTGTTCCATGCTCGAGGTTGTACTCGGCTACCGTGAAGATGGGGCACCGGCGGATCCGGCGGTTCGGGACCTTGAGGGGTGGATATTGGGCCAGCGGGCTTAAGCGGCTTGAGCGAGCCTTTAATGAAGGAGTGTCGGCTCGTCACTCGGCGTCCCTGGTGTCTCCGTCCACGGTCACCAGGGGGCGGAGACTCTGCACCAGGCTGGGACCAATCCCCCGCACCCGATCCAGCTCATCGACTATCGCATAGGGCCGCCCGGTAACTATCAGGCTTGCAAGTGCGGGTCCGATCCCGGGCAGGGTCTCCAGTTCGTCAATACCGGCCGTGTTGATGTTGACGATCAGCGAGCCCTCACTCGACCCAAACCCGCCCGCGACGTCGCTGACATCGCGAAAGAAGTAAATGCCGGCGGAACCGACAGCAAAGATACCCATGACAATCGCCAGGGCATTCTCCAGCTTGATCTTCTGCCACCAGGAGCGCACGGACACCCGGGGCTCCTTCCGCGGCCTCCGCATGTAGTCGCGATCATCAAGCCCCACGGGCAGTCTCCTCGCGGCCTGGGCCAGGCAGCGTCATGGGGACACTAGCGAGAATCGCCAAACATTGAAACGGGAGCAATGGGGGCTAGGTAAAACGAACCATCGGCCATGGCGCTTGCTCTAGGCATCCGACTTACTCCCAAGCTTCCCCCACAACGCAGCACTCAACGGCTCCCGCAATCCCCACCACGAAGGGCGATTCGCTCAAGCAGCTCGGGCGCCGACCCTTTGCGAATCAGTATCGGCGTGCTGTACGCGCCATCAGTCATCACTCACCTCTTTGAATCCTCCGGACGCCAACCCGGTTTCTGGGCCCCTCGCCGCGCGTCGCGCTTGCCGCCGGAACTCCATGAGCTCCTGATTGAACGGATGTCCGCGATTGTGGTGCAGGTTCAGAGGTGGCTCCATGCCCTGGACAATCTCGGGCTCGACCACCCATGGCTCAGCGCAAGCGATCCAGGCCACACGGGCATTGAGGTCCAGCCACCTGCACAGCGCCAGTTCGCCTTCAGATCCCCAGGTAAGGCGCCGGGTTGGGCCCGTGGGTTCCAGTCGCAGGCCTAGCGCACTCCCCAGGAGACAGCCCAGAGTCAGGCGCAGTGTTGAGGTTGAAGCGTTACCCCGAAGATGCTGGCGAATCCGGGAGCGCAGCGTTGCCAGACTCCCGGCCCGTCCGGGCGCGATGCCGATATAGGCCAGTCGGAATGGGGCGGCGGGCAGCACTTCGCGAAGTGGTGCGTTCGGCAGATCAGTGAAGTACCAGACGTAGAGACCGGGAACCGCGGGAACCGGACAGGGACGCGACAGCACGTCCTGTCGGGAGTGGAGCGCTTCGGCCTCGCTGAGCTTGTCGATGAGCCGCACCGCGAGAGGGGATGACATGCCGCATCATATCCGGTCGCCATCCTCAACTACGTCATCCCGAGCGCCGCCCAACATTCAGCACCAGCGCCTACCTTCTTCTCCCGCACCCACGGATGGGCCCCGGCAAGCTCGCCCTGCCCATAGGCCCACCCCGTGATCCGCCTAATCCAGCCATGAGGAACAGTGGGCCTCATCGCTATAACGGCAAGTTGTGGAATGCTGCGAGTTGAAATCCCATGGACTCACCCGAGCAGCGACTTCTGCCCCGGCTGCCAACGTCCCATCTCAAGCCCCGCGCTGCCGATGCCCAGTCCTTTGAGCCATCTGGCCACCGCGTCGATGCTGCGCCAGGTCCGCACGGCGCCCTTCGCCGTCTCGATGATGAAGCTCCGGCCGGGGGCATCGATCTCCACGTGAAAGACGGCACCGTTGGCGACCACTCGGGCGCGTTTGACCGCCGCGGCGTCAATCAGCATCCGCAGCGTCTTCTCGTTAATTGGCATTCCCCAGCGAGAGATCCTGTTGTTCAGGAATGGAGATCCCGAGCTCGGCGCAATGCCGGCGGATCAGGACTTCGATCAGGTTGGCGATCGATCGGTGGTCGCGGATGGCCGCTTCCCGCAGGGCCTCCTTGAGGACCGGATCGATGCGGAGGTTCAGGGTGGCTGACTTGGCCAGAACCATGGGGCTGCCCTCATCCTGCGTGTACCGCAGATGTGTTGCTTATGTAACGCATAATAAGAGCCACAGCCCCCTGCGGCAAGCCTTGCGCAGGTCCAACCCCGGACTTTATTAATACAGTTGTTTATAACTGTACTTGTGGCACAATAGCGCCATGAACACACCAGACGCCCCCCAGAACCTCTCCCTCGACCAGCTCTGCATCCTCGCCGAGCTGCCTCGCCGGACGGTGCGCTACTACATCCAGCTCGGCCTCGTGGACCGCCCCATTGGCGAGACCCGGGCGGCCTACTACACCGACACCCACGTCCAGCAGCTCCTGACGATCAAGAAATGGACGGATGCGGGGCTGTCCCTGGAGCGCATCCGGGAACTGCTGGAGGGCGCGGATCCGGCGGTACCGCCACCGCGTCCCCGCAAAGCGGGGTCTGTGGAGGTCATGAGCCACCTGATCGTGACGGATGGCGTGGAACTGGTCATCGAGCCCGGACGGGCCGGGCTAAAACCAGAGGAGGTGCGGAAACTATTCAAGAGCGTACTGGCGGCCTACGGGGACATCATCAAGGAGCAAGGCGAATGAGCACAGCAGCAGCGGCGATACTGAAGACGATAGACGGCGACGAAGTGCCGCTCCGGGGCGTGTCGGCCAGCGGCCGGCTGACGGGCCTGCTGTTCGAGCTGACGGTCGAGCAGATCTTCGAGAACGCCGGCAAGAAGAACATCGAGGCCGTCTACACCTTCCCCGTGCCCCACCGCGCCGTGCTGCTGGGACTGGACCTGGAAATCGGCGAGCGGAAGCTGTCCGGCGTTGCCGTGCGCCGGAAGGTCGCCAGCGAGCGCTACGAAGAGGCCATCGACGAAGGCAATACCGCCGCTTTGCTGGAACAGGCCGGCGATGGCCTGTACACCCTGAGCCTGGGCAACCTGCTGGCCGGCGAACGGGCGGTGATCCGCTACCGGTATGCCGAGTTGCTGGACCGGCACGAGGACTACATCCGCCTGTGCGTGCCCACGGTGATTGCGCCCCGTTACGGGGAGGCGGCGGCCCACGGCCTGCAACCCCACCAGGTCCCCGGCGTGGATCTGCTCGCCAGTTACCCCTTCTCACTCGCTATCGACGTGCTCGGCGACCAGGCGGGTGCGGCGCTCAGTTCGCCGACCCACCTGATCGCGGTCAGCACCATCGAGGGTGGAAAGCGCATCGTCCTTGGGGCCGGCGCGGCCCTTGATCGCGATTTCATCCTGCAGCTGACGGGCGCCGTTACGGCCTCGGCGAGCGTCACGGCCCGCAACGGCGACGGTTACGTCAGCCTCGTGAGTCTCGACCCGCAACTGCGGGAGGAAACCCTGCGGTCCCTGTGCCTGAAACTCGTCGTGGACTGCTCGGGCTCGATGGCTGGCGACAGCATTGCGCAGGCACGGCGGGCCTTGCTCGCGGTGCTCGGGCGGTTGACGCCCGCGGATGCCGTCAGCCTGACGCGCTTCGGGTCAAACTTCGAGCACCTGATGGCGCCCGGTGCTGACGTGCCGGGCGAACCGGCCCGGTCGGTGCTCAGCCGTGTCCGGGGCAAGCCGCGGGCGCCGAAACCCGGTGGCGCGATGGCCACCGCCTCGCCACCCACGGTGGAGTGGTTCCGCCACGCGGTGCGGGAGATGGACGCCGACCTCGGTGGCACCGAATTGGAAGGTGCGCTGCAGGCGGTGATGGCGATTCCCACTCCGGATGCCGGCGTGAAGGACCTGCTGCTGATCACCGACGGCGAGGTCTGGGCCGTTGAACAGGTCGTGGACCAGGCTGCCCGAGCGGGTCACCGACTGTTCGTCGTGGCGGTTGGCGCCGCGCCGGCGGAGAGTCTCGCCCGCCAGCTCAGCGAGAAGACCGGCGGCGCCTGCGAGTTTGTCAGCCCTAATGAGGACATCGAGGGCGCCATCCTGCGGATGTTCCAGCGCCTGCGCGAAGCGCCGAAGCGCGTAACCAAAGTCGAGTGGCCCGTGACGCCGGACTGGGAGGTGCCGGTGCCTGCCATGGTGTTCTCCGGCGACACGCTGCACCTGCTGGCCGGGTTCCGCACGAAGCCCACCGGCGACGTGCGCGTCACGATCAGCGGAGCGGCGTGTGGCGAAATGCAGTTGCGCTGTGCAGCAGGCGACCCGGTGGACCTGGCAATCCTGCCGCGGGTCGCGGCGGCGCGCCGCCTCGCCTCTCTCGAGGATGAAGAGGCCGGGGCTCTGGCCGAGCAGTACCAACTGGTGTCGCGACAGACGAGCTTTGTCGTGGTGCAGGTGCGGGCGGAGGGTGAGAAGGCGGAGACGTTGCCGGAGCTGAAGGCGGTCGGGCAGATGCTGGCGGCGGGATGGGGAGCAACCGGGCGCCTTGCAGACATGCCTGCCCTGTCCCTCTCAGGGTCGCTGATGGCCCCTAGAGCTTCGATGGATATGCCCTCCCCCTCTTTCGACAGGCAGATGGCGAGGGAGTCATCCACGTATGGGTCCCGCGCAAGTTACGGCGGCGGCTGGTTCAAACGAGCTTTCTCACCCGTGGATTTCAGTCTACGTTCCTATCTTAAGTCTGGCCTCGCGCCACACTGCTCACCTCAGGACCTCCTCGCCGCGCTCGCCCGCGATGTGACCGAGGGAAATCCATTGCCGACGACGCTGACAGCGCTAGTGGAACGCGGCTTCCCGGCACATCTGCTGGAGCAACTCGCTGCCCTGGTCGAGAGTGAAAGCCATGAGGAATCTGACGTGGTGTGCGTCTGCATCGCGTTGCTGGCCCGATCTGCAGCCGGTGCAGGCCTTTCGATCGAGAACCGGGCCGTACTGGAAGGCACCGTCATGACTGATAGGACTCTTCGATCAGTCCGGGCCGCAGTCCAGCCGCTGCTGGCAAACGTGACGGCGACCTCGTGGGAGACCCTGGAGAGTCCTGAGGAGCAGGACTCGTGAGCGCCGCCGATTTTACTCCGGTGTCTATCAGGGCGTTGCCCGCGGCGCTCACCCGGCACGCCGACACGCGACTCCAGCAGCGTGGCCTCCCCCGCGCCGTGATTGAATGGCTCCAGTTGTTCGGTGCCGAGGAGCACGACAAGCACGGCGCGGTGATCCGGTACTTCGACAAGGCCGCTCGGCGCCGGCTGGAGCAGGCACTGGGCCGGGCAGTCATCCGGCGCATGGAGGACTTTCTGGATGCCTACCTCGTCGAACACGACGGCTGCGTGGTGACCGTCGGCCATCGGACCCAACGGCTGCGGCGTCACTGAAGGTAGCCATGCGCCTGATCTTCAGCCGGAAGGGTTTTGACAGCGCGAGCGGCGGCGGGCCAAGCCCTTTGCTGGCCGGACGCCCCCGCTCGCTGCCCATCCCGACGAAGATGCCGACAAGCACGCGCTTTCACGACGTGGGCGACGGCATTGCTTCCCAGGTCGCGCGCCTGTCTGGCGGTCGGATCGCCGCCGATCGCCCCTGCCACCTGGACCCGGATCTGGACCCGGCCGCCCTGCCCCGGCAACCCGGCTGGCGAGGCGCGCTCGGGCAGGCGGGCGCGGCCCAGAGTCACCTGCGCAATCAAGGCGTCACGATCGGGGACGTGTTTCTGTTCTGGGGGCTGTTCCAGGAGAATTCCGGTCCGCCTGACTGGCGCTTCAGAGCGACGAAGGAGCACCGGATCTTCGGCTGGCTGCAGATTGGCGAAGTCTGGACGATCGCCGACGACCCGCAAGCGCTCCTTGCCGCCCACCCGTGGCTGTCCGCCCACCCCCACGTCCAGGCCGGCGGTTGGCCGCGAACGAACACCGTGTACGTGGCGTCGAAGACGCTGACCCTCGACGGTGAGCGGACGGCACTCCCAGGTTGGGGGCTACTGCGGACCGGATTTCGGTTCACGGCCCGTGGCAGCGGCAGCCCGTCACAGTGGCGGGTACCTTCCTGGCTGGACATCACCCAGGGAGGCGTCGGTCTTACCTATCACCCCCCCGCCCGCTGGCAATCCGGCGGACGCCTGCAATCGGCGGCGCGTGGCCAGGAGTTCGTGGCTGAC
>SHZI01000097.1 GCA_009692345.1 Gammaproteobacteria bacterium
GGCAGCACGGCCAACACGACGGAGCGGGGGCTCCTATAGGCGAAGAAAAGCAGGGCCAGTATGGTGATGGTGTCGATCGCCCCGATGAGTTGCGCCTCGCTCTGAGTCCTCTCTTTCATCAAAGCGGAAAACGCACCCGGACCGGTAACAATGAGTTGTTCCCCCGCCGCCTTGCGCGAGTCGGCGAAATTCTTTCGCAGCGCGTTGATCGCGGCCTGCTGCGATTCGGAGTTAAATCCCTCGCCCCTGGTCTGGACGAGTAACAGGGCCGTAGTGCCTCCGCCATCGAACCAGACGTCATAGAGCCGCTCAGGCTCCGTCGGCTGTTGCCAAGCCTGGACGAGATTCAGCACCTCCAGTGTCGGGTCCCGCCGCAGCCAGGGCTCGAGCAGGTCTGCAGCGGGGGATGCGAGGTCCCGGACCCGGCGCTGGAGTTCCCGCGCTAGGAACGGTCCGTCCAGGCGGTTGGTATCGAGGGTCCTGGAGAGCAGGTAGCGGTATGGCAGCAGCTCGTCCGTCAGCCCATCCGTACGGGTTTCGCCGTTGGTGACCAGCTGGAATTTCGAATCCGCTCGTAGCCGTTCGGCGAGGGCTACAGAGGTTTCGGCAAGCGCCTCTGGCGGTGCACCAGTCAGGCCCACGAGTAGCAGCCGTGATGCGGGACCCTGGCCGACTTCGTCCAGCAGCAGACGCTCAGCGCGGGTCGAGGGCGCCGGCATGAACAAGCGGAGGTCCCCGCTGATGACGAGACGCTGCTGCACATAGAAACCCAGTGCAGCGACCACAACTAGCCACGCTAGCAGCAGGAATGAGCGACGTCCGCGGGTCACGGGCTAGCGCGCCGGATTTCCGCAGCGCAGATCCAGCGCTGCAAGTTCGAGGGGCTCAGGCAGTGGCTCCAGGCCCGCATCCCCAAGCAACAGCACGCTCGCGTTGCCCCCAGCTTCGGTGACCGTCAGGCAACGCGGTATTTTCGCCAGCCCCGTCACGAATACCGCCGGAAGCCGCCGGGCTACGACGGGATCCCGGGGCGTTAGGACCAGCTGCCAGGAATCGCCGTCCTCTGCGACGGCAATCTGGAAATGTTGCTCGACGGCCGCGTGGTCCCCGGCGAGGAGCGAACCAAACGCGGTCAGCATTCCACGTAGCTCCGGGGCCCGCTTGAGCGAGAAATGGCGGAGCGGTTCTCCCTCGCGGACGATGCTCACTTCGTCCCCGCTGACATTCAGCTGCTCGTGATAGGGGCTGTCGATCCGCTTCCCGAGGGAGGTCGCAGACTGATAATCTAGCTCACCGGAGACGACCAGCGGCGCAGTAAGCAGGTTGGAAAACCGGACTTCGATGAAACGGGTCTTGGCAGGTGCCGGGCGAGCAATGCGGTCGAGCAGCTCAGACGGGTCTGACGCAGCGCCCCGGGCGATCATCGGCGGGAACCCTAGCGATACGCTGGTCAGCAGACCGACCAGCAGATGCATTGTTCGCGAGGCTATCCGGCCCATCCCTCTAGAGCCGTTCATCGCGATATCGCAGGCGGAGAGAGGCTGAACACACCCTGTGCAATCGCGAGATCGCCGCGGCTTATCGTGAATGCCAAGCTGGCCGTCGTCAGCCGGAAAGCGACCACTGCCTCTTCGCTCGGCAGCAGCGGGGCCAAAAATTTGACCGTGGGTAATCCGGTCGGCTGCACCGGATAACCGAGCCAGGCCTCTGCACACGTCAGCACGGCGTCCAGGAGGAGCACCCCTGGCACTATGGGTGACCCGGGGAAGTGCCCTGCCATGGCCGGGTGCGCCGGGGCAATGCTGAAGCCGGTCTCGTAGTTAGGGGCGGTATCGCTCATGAATTAGCTCGGCCAGGGACGGCGGGAGTTCAAGAATGACCGGTTATCGACGGTCCGACAATCGCCGCTGCTCGGAAGGGTTCCAAGGGCGTAAGTTGGCAGCCCGGCGCAGGAAGTCGACCATCCCCGTGTAGGGGAGGTTCGGAAACCGGAACCGGCGATAGGCGTACTCGCCGACAAACAGTCCGACCAGAATTACGTAGTTCAGGACATTGGCAAACAGCGACCACACGGTCTGCGTCACCTGGAAGGGCGGGTGAATGCCCACGGATACCAGAATGCCGGCGGGTACCGCGACCATGGCGAGCAGCAGGTTGAGCACGCTGAGCGTGGCGAGCAGCACCGTCCAGACAACAGTCACTCGCCGCGCGTGAACGACAATCGCCGGCTCCAGCTCCTGATCCGGGGGGCGCATGAGTCGAGCGAACTGCTCGATCAGCGGCGTGCTGCCGGGGGCGAGCGTGCGTCCAAAGAGCCAGGCTGTGAAGCCTGTGATCAGTACGGGTGGGCCATACAGCGGCAGGGAGGGCAAATCGAGGTAGATCAGGAGCAGGATCAAGCCCATCACCAGCGGGATGGCGAGCCACACGACCCAACTTCCTCGTATGAGACCAGGCCCCAGTACGACGACTGCGAGCAAGATGACGCTGGCGATCGTGAGCGACGCACTGCCGCTGGCAATCGCGAAGTGAGTGAGGATTGGATAGGCCATGGCAAGCAGCAAGGAGATAGTCTTCCATCTCATGGGGCTATCCTAAACTGACGCCTGCCGACATGTAATCCGTAGACAATCCACCCGCATACTCGCCACACTCCGGCGAGCCTCATCACAGGATACAAAGCGATGATTGCCCAACATCTCAAAGCGAGCCTGCTGCTGTCAATGTCTCTGGTGGCCGCTTGTGCCACGCACAGCATCAGGCCGGAATCGAGCGCTGCACCTCCTCAATTGCGAAAATCCTCCGCGGCATACGTAGTGGTTCCTGAGGATGGTAGGTACTACGAAGATAAACCCTATGTTGGATCTGGTCGGATGACTGCGGTGGCATTTAGTGATGCACTAAGAAACTACGTAGAAAGTGTTTCCTTGGGTCCGCGCCCCAAAGATGGATTCCAATCTCTGCAGGTAGTGGGAACCTCAGTGGCGACCTATGTTTTTCTTCCAGAAATTTTGCATTGGGAAGATCGTTCGACCGAGTGGTCTGGGAGGCCCGATCGCATTGAAATTCAGGTAACCGTGATAGAGGCCTCGACCGGTAAACCCTTGAATCAGACTATCATTACAGGTCGCAGTTCATGGTTTACACTCGGTGGCGACCATCCGCAGGAAATGCTGGCAGGATCCGTTGGTGAATACATTGCGACCCTATTTGGGGACTAACGTCCCAAGCGACGATAGGCGCTACACCAAGATCGATATTTCGACGCTAATGGCGCAGGTAACGCAAGTCACAGAACTGGGAGAGCGACATTAGAAATAAACCAACGGCATGGCCACATAAGCAAATTGGGCTTGCATTTGCGCTGACTGCCGCCGCATTTCTCGCGGCCTGCTCGTTTAACATCCGTACTCCGACCGTCGCTGACTATAAATCGTTTACCAGTAACCCAACTGGCAGCGCCACATCTAATGTTATCAGCCAGCTTGGTTCGCCCCAGGGTACGGGTCGGCATACTTTTCAGTATCGAGACTTTGACGTTCTCTACTACTATGGTTTAGAGGGTGAGTTCTCGTCCAGCACCGTTTCGCTAGATACCTTCGGGCAAGGCATTTTTAGCTTTGAGGATGGCAAAGCGGTGCAGTCCATCTACTGGACATCAAATCCGAAGGTTTCGTCTATTTCCATCAATGCAAGAAAACCAATCCAGGAGCTTGCGGGCCTCGTTGCTACAGATGCCATGATGGTGCCCGATGTGGAGAAATTGCTTGGTGTTGCTCCGTACACTGGTTTCATTCAGACACCAAAGGCTCAGGAGCAACGATCCCTGCTTTTTTACGACAGTAGCAAGGTGGGAAAAAACGACACGGTAGCCGAGAACCTCTTGTTGATTGGCTTCGATCAGTCACAGCGAGTGACCGACGTACTCTGGCAGTCGTCGGACCCCAAAGAAGTCGAGGCAATGGGCGCAATTGGCTTCGCCTACATGGGTAGGAGGGGGGACCAAAAAGCCGAAGTGGGAAATCGAATCGATCCGGCAAAGATAGATGCTCTGTTAGTGACCGACCCAAAGGATATCGCTGACTTTGAGCTCGCTCTGGGGATGCCGACTTCTCGAGGCTATAAGAAATTCATGAACGAGGACAAGCTGCTTGTTAGTAGTTGGGCCCACCAGAAGATGCGCTTTGTGGGGAAGCAGCCGGGAACTTCGAACAAGCAGAAGTCCTACCTTACGCTCGACCTTGCCTTGTCCCGGTTAATGGTGGCGTATCGTCCGGATGGCGAAGTGGTCGAGGTTATGTGGATCAAGCCGGCAAGTCTCGAGTCGGCGCGCGCCCTTCCGGCTTCGACACAGCTAGGCAGCGGTGCACCATAACCAAGCGATACTTTCCGCCCACGAGATCCTCGACTCGATTGCAGGCTGCATGGAGCCAAGCCGGCAATGAGAAGGCGGATCAGCTTGGGGTAACTTTGGGGGTAACTCTCGTCCTCGGGTGGGCGGCGAACCCCACGTTATCAGCAGGTTAGGTGCTGGATGCCAGGGCACCCCTGGCCACCATCTACCTGCTCACAAGACTTGGCTAGCGGCTGCTGGTCAGGCATTGCCGGTGTTCACGGACCGTGAGGCAGTGGAAAAGCTGAACGGGCCTTGGCCCGTGCCCTCGCCGGATTTGTCGACTAAACCGCCAAACGTCGACATACGCCACCCCATATGTCGATGGCGTCGACCCGTCATCGGCCAAAAAACCGGCCATAATGTTAGACGTTTATCACGTAAATCCATGATACGAATGCCATAATACTGGTCACGAAACCGGCCAATACTCGTCCTTCCAGAGGTCCCCGTGCACCCCTCAGCCGCCGAACCCTACCTGCCCGCCGAAGGTTTGGCTTCGCTTGAGGATCTCGCCTTCAAGCTGGCCCGGGAGGCCAGTGCATTGGTGGCTCAATTGCCTCCCCAGGTTGCCAGCCAGCTTGGCGAGTTGCTGCGTGCCATGAACTGCTATTACTCGAACCTCATCGAGGGTCATAACACCCATCCCCGGGACATCAACCGGGCGATGGCGCAGGACTACTCCCACGACGCCGGTCGGCGAGATTTCCAACTCGAGGCACGGGCTCATATCGAAGTTCAGCGGCTCGTGGATTCCGGGGGGGCGGCACCGGTGCCCGCGGCCAGTCGGACTTTCATCGCCTGGGCGCACCGGGAGTTCTGCAGCCGGCTGCCCGCAACCCTGCTGATCGTGACCAACCCGGATACCGGTGAGCAACCTTCTGTCGTGCCCGGAGAGTTGCGCTTGCGGCCGGTCGTCATTGGTCGGCATGTGCCTCCGCCAGCTGCCGATCTGCCGGCCTTCCTCGATCGATTCGAGCAGGCTTACACCGTCGGCACTCTGACCCTGCCGCGGCAGGTTGTGGCAGTCGCGGCCGCCCATCATCGGTTGCTGTGGATCCACCCGTTTCTGGATGGCAACGGTCGCGTGGCGCGACTGATATCACACGCCATGTTCCTGGAACTCGGGATGGGCTCGGGGCTCTGGTCCGTCTCCCGGGGACTGGCCCGGAATGTGGTCGAGTACAAGCAGTTGCTCATGGCCGCCGACGGGCCGCGCCGGGGCGATCACGATGGTCGCGGCGCCCTGTCGGAGGCGGCGCTCTCGGACTTCTGTCGCTTCTTCCTGAAGTGCTGCCTGGACCAGGTGCGCTTCATGCGGGAGCTGCTCCAGCTCGATGAACTGCAGCGCCGTGTCGACCTGTACGTCCGGGACGAGGTCGACGCAGGTCGGTTGCCGGCAGGCAGCGGTGCTGTGCTGCGCGAAGTAGTTCTGGCTGGCACGGTTGCGCGTGGACGGGTTGCCAGGCTGATCGGTACCAGTGAGCGCACCGCACGGCGGGTTACTGCGACGCTCCTCCAGCGGAAGCTACTCGTGTCCGACTCGCACCGGGGGGCATTGCGACTGGGCATTCCCCTGGACGTGGTCGAGCGCTGGTTCCCGCGTCTCTATCCCGAGGCGGCCTAACCTTCTTCCGTACTACCGCCGTCCCGCTCGTGCGACGGCCGCGTCCTGTTCTATTGGGCGTTGCTCAATATCCCCTTATGTCGCATCCCTCACCCTTTTGGGTGATGTATTCCGCCGTTTCACGCCCCAAATATCCCCACCAAGGTTACAAAAACTTTCCTGCGAGAAGCGTCGGGGCCGCGGGTAGCTAACAAGAACGAGAACAGGGGAAAGTCTGTGATATCAATTAATCGCAATCTGCGTCGCCTGGCCGTCACTGCCACGCTCATCCTCGCGACCACCGTCGCCAACGCGGCATCCGTCACCTTCAACAATGTAGCCAATTCCGTTGACCGCGGCGGCGCCGCCTCAGGCTTCTATTCGCTCACTCTCTATACCCAATCGATCCTGGGCATGTGCGATGCCCGGTATAGCGTCGTGAGCCCGCCGACCACCTGGACGGCGGACATCCGCAGCTTTGCCGATATCCAGGCCGGCGCACTCGGCAAGTTCAACACGCCTTTCAGCGCGGCGACGCTCGCGAAGTACAGCCGGGCCGGTTGGCTCTTCAGCCAGATCGGTACGCTGCTGCCCGCGGACTACGACGGTCAGGCAGACATCCAGGAAGCGATCTGGAAAATCATGACGCCGGCCTACGTGCCGGTGGGTGGTGGTGCGGCGGCCTGGTACGCGGCAGCCATCGACGGCACCCACAATGCTTTCGACTGGACTGGCGTGATGCGCGTGGTTACGCCCAATCCGGATATCCAGAGTTCGATTGATGTTCAGGAGTTTCTGGTGGGGCCGGGGATTAACGTCGTCCCGGTGCCGGCCGCTGTCTGGCTGTTCAGTTCCGCGCTTGGCATGATGGGCTGGCTGCGGCGGCAAGGGTCCGTGTAGCGTTCCGGCTCTGCACCGACTACCGGAAAACCCGCTGCGGCGGGTTTTCTGCTTTTGGAGAATCCCTTGGCGACCAGCCTGCTGGCCC
>SHZI01000098.1 GCA_009692345.1 Gammaproteobacteria bacterium
GGGGCGACGATCAGCATGTAGGGGCTCTCACCCTCGTGCTCGAAGTAGTCCCCCACCCGGTCTGCCAGCACCGCCGGGGCGAAGGGCCGGAAGGACTCCCGGTACTTGATCTTGAGATTCATGATGCTCTGCATCTTCGCGCTGCGCGGGTCGCCGATGATGGAGCGGCCACCCAGGGCCCGGGGCCCGAATTCCATGCGGCCCTGGACCCAGCCGACCACCTGCTCGTCGGCCAGGATGGTCGCGAGTTGCGGCAGGAGCAACCCGTCGGGCAGTTCCCGGTACACGGCGCCGGCCGCGTCCAGTTGCCGCCGGACTTCAGCGCTGGCATACCGCGGCCCGAGATAGCCGCCCCGCATGCGGTCGCTGCCCGTGGCGGCAGGCCGTTCCTTGCCCAGGTATTCGTGCCACACGATGCTGGCGGCACCCAGGGCGCCGCCCGCATCACCGGCCGCGGGCTGTACCCAGATGTGCCTGAACGGGCCCTCCCGGACCAGCCGGCCGTTGGCCACGCAGTTCAGGGCGACACCGCCCGCCAGGCAGAGGTTCTCCTCACCCGTTTCCTTGTGGAGCGTCCGGGCGAGCCGCAGCACCACGTCCTCCGTCACTTTCTGGATGGAGGCGGCGAGGTCCATTTCCCGCTGGGTCACCGGGCTCTCCGCGGCCCGCGGTGGACCGCCGAAGAGGGCGGCAAACCTGTCGTTGGTCATCGTGAGGCCGGTGCAATAGTTGAAGTACTGCATGTCCAGCCGGAACGTGCCGTCGTCCTTCAGGTCGATCAGCTTTTCGCGAATCAGGTTTTCGTAAACGGGGCGACCGTAGGGGGCGAGGCCCATCAGCTTGTACTCGCCGGAATTGACGCGAAAGCCGGTGAAGTACGTGAAGGCCGAGTAGAGCAGGCCCAGGGAGTGGGGGAAGTCGATTTGCCAGAGTGGCCTGAGTTCCCGGCCATTACCCACCCAGGCGGTGGTCGTGGCCCATTCGCCCACGCCGTCGAGGCAGAGCACCGCGGCCCGGTCGAAGGGACTGAAATAGAACGCGGAGGCGGCGTGGGACTGGTGATGACCGGCAAAGAGCAGCGGGGGCAGGTCCCTGGTCTTCCATCCCGCCACCTTGAAACCGGGAAGGGCAGCCAGTTCCTTCTTGAGGGTGGCCTTGAGGTAGAGCTTTTCCTTGAGCCACACCGGCATGGCCGCGACGAAGGAGCGGAAGCCACGGGGTGCGTAGCTCAGGTAGGTTTCCAGCAGGCGCTCGAACTTGACCAGGGGCTTGTCGTAGAAGACCACGCTGTGCACGTCCTTAAGGCCGATGCCGGCTTCCGCCAGGCAATACTCGATGGCTTCTTTCGGGAAGTCCGGGTCGTGCTTTTTCCGGGTGAAACGCTCCTGCTGGGCAGCAGCGAGGACTTCCCCGTCCCGGAGCAGGGCGGCGGCACTGTCGTGGTAGTAGGCCGAGATGCCCAGGATATGGGTCGGGGTGGGCATGGGGCGAATCTTAACGTAGGAGCGGCTTTAGCCGCGACCGGCAGCTGAATCGCGCCTAAAGGCGCTCCTACGGGCGCTCCTGCGGGCGCGCCTGCCATACAATCCCCACCATGAGCGTCGCACCCCAGAACGTGCCTGCCACCGGCCTGCTCGACGGCCTCACCGCCATCGTTGGTCCCGGGCATGTCCTCACCGACGACGAGTCCCGCACCTTCTACTCCACGGATGTCTTCCGCCAGGCCGACGTGCTGACGACGGCGGTCGTGCAGCCGGGCACCGTCAGCGAGCTGCAGGAGGTTATGCGCCTGTGTGCCCGGTTCAGGACGCCGACCGTGGTCCGGGGCGGCGGCGCCTCCTACACCGATGCCTACCTGCCGGTGAAGGCGGGCACCCTGACCCTGGATATGTCCCGCCTCACCCGCATCGACATCAATGCGGAAGACCTCTACGTGACCGTCGAGCCCGGCGTGACCTGGGCGAAGCTCTACGCGGCGGTCAGCGCCCAGGGCCTGCGGACGCCGATGTGGGGCCCCTTCTCGGGCCTGGCCGCGACGGTGGGCGGCGGCATGTCCCACTACGCCGTCAATTACGGGTCTGGTCTCTACGGCGTGTCGGCGGAATCGCTGCTCGGCATGGACGTGATCCTGGCCAGTGGCGAGATGCTGTCCACGGGGTCTGGCGGCGGCAGCAACAGCTTGCCGTTCTTCCGCTACTACGGCCCGGATCTCACGGGGCTGTTCGTTGGCGATGCGGGCGCTCTCGGCGTGAAGGCCCGCATGACGCTGCGCCTGATGCAGAAGCCAGTGGGCTTCGCGGCGGGCTCCTTTGGTTTTCCCACCGGCGAGAACTGCCTCAAGGCGCTCATGGAAATCGCCCGGCTGGGCGTCGTGGCCCAGAATTTTGCCCTCGATCCCCGCCAGCAGAAGACGGCCCTCACCACCATGGCGTCTGCCAGCCCGCTGGACGCCGCCCGGTCCGTGTTTCTGTCGGCCCCGAATCCCTGGGACGGTGCTGTCCAGGTCATGCGCATGGGCGTCGCCGGCCGCAACTTCCTCAAGAACGCGGTGTATTCCGCGCATTTCGGCACCGAGGGACTGACCCCCGCCGAAGCGAAGCTCAAGCTGGCCAGTGTGCGGGCCATTGCCTCGAAGTACGGGGCTGAGGTGGCCAACTCGATTCCCGCGTACTTCAACGCCAATCCCTTCATGGAGATCACGCCGATCCTCGGGCCCAACGGGGAGCTCTGGAAGCCCACCCACGGCGTGCTGCCGTTTTCCGCCGTGCTCAAGCACCACGCGGAATTCGAGGCGCTGGTGGCCGAGTACCGGGACCGGATGCGGCAGCACCGGGTGCAGCTCACCCGCATGCTGATGTTCTTCAGCACGAACGCCTTCATTTACGAGCCCACCTTCCTGTGGGAGGACGCGCGCAGCATCTATCACCGGCGCGTGTACCCGGCCGCCCTGCTGCCAAACGTGCCGGAGCATGCCGCCAACCCCCAGGGCCGGGCGCTGGTGAAGGAGCTGAAGGGCCGCATCCAGGAGCTCTGCAGCCGCAATGGCGCCAGTCACCTGCAGGTGGGCAAGGACTACCCGTATCTGGCGAGCCGCAAGCCGGAGACCCGGGCCCTCGTCGAGAATCTGAAGCGCCTGCTCGACCCCGACCGCCTCCTGAACCCCGGCGCTCTGGGCCTCCCCCCGTAGGAGCGCGTTCACGCGCGACCCGCACTCCGTAGCCCGCGGCATCCCGGCCGGGATCCCGTCTGGCTACCGGGAGTACCCGGTGAGCGCCAGACGGGACACCCGCCCGTGCTGCCGCTACTCCGGCCGAGCGCCGAGCGCCGAGCGGCCAGTGGCTGGTGCCTCGCCCGCGACAAGACGTGTCCTCACGTCAGCGGGCGGGGTCGACCGCCGGTGGCCGCGGGATGCACCACCGGGTATCCTTGCCGGTCTCGAATCTCTACGGCCAGAAAAGAGGACGGCATGGCGACCAAAAAAGCGACTTCCACGGCAGCCAAGCCCCGGTACGACCTCCTCATCAAGAACGTCCGGGTGGTGCGGCCCGGGGCCGCGATGGTCGAGCAGGGCGACATCGCCATCAAAAACGGCCGCTTCGCGAAGATCGCGCCGGTGATCCCCGCGGAGTCCGCCGCGCAGGTGTATGACGGCAAGAACCGCCTCGCTTTTCCCGGTCTCGTCGATCCCCACATGCACACGGGCATCTACTCGCCGCTGGAGCAGGACGCCGTCACTGAAAGCCGGGCTGCGGCCCAGGGTGGAGTCACCAGCAGCCTCAATTACACGCGTACGGGCGCCTACTACCTGAACAAGGGCGGCCCCTACAAAAAGTTTTTCCCGGAAGTACTGCAGCTCTCGGCGGGAAATTACTTTGTGGATTACGCCTACCACCTGGCGCCCATGGACAAGCGCCACATCCGGGAGATTCCGGAACTGGTGGAGACCTTTGGCGTGACGTCCTTCAAGATCTACATGTTCTATGGCAGTCACGGCCTGCACGGCCGGTCGGCGAACCAGAGTGAATTCCTCATGATCAATGCGGATGAAAAGTACGACATCGCGCACTTCGAGTTTGTGATGCGCGGTATTCGCAAGGCCATGGACAGGTTTCCGGACAAGGCCGCCGATATCTCGCTCAGCCTGCATTGCGAAACGGCCGAGATCATGTCGGCCTACTCGAAGATCGTGGAGGAGGAGGGCACGCTCAAGGGCCTTGCGGCCTACAGCGCCGGGCGCCCGCCCCACTCGGAAGGCCTGGCCATCTTCATCGCGTCCTATCTGGCCAACGAGACCGACCTGCCGAACATCAACCTCCTGCACCTGACCTCCCGCAAGGCGGTCCTGGCGGCGTTGCAGATGGCGGCCGTGTTCCCGCATATCAACTTCCGCCGGGAGGTGACCATCGGCCACCTGATGCTGGACACCGACTCCAAGGCGGCGGCGCTGGCCAAGGTCAATCCGCCGATCCGCCCCCGGGACGACGTGGACTACCTCTGGGAGCAGCTCGTGGCCGGCAACCTGGACTGGGTGTGCAGCGATCACGCCTGCTGCAAGCACGAGATGAAGGTGGACAAGAAGAAGCCCGGCAACATCTGGCTGGCCAAGTCCGGCTTCGGCGGCACCGAGTACCTGCTGGCCGCCCTGGTCAGCGAAGGCCGCAAGCGGGGCCTGACCTGGAACCAGATGGCAGCCCTCACCAGCTACAACGCCGCCCGCCGCTTTGGCCTGCACAGCAAGGGCGATATTGAGGTCGGCCTGGATGCGGATCTGGCGCTCCTGGACCCCAACGAGACCTGGACCGTCCGGGCCGCCGACTCCGAGTCCCAGCAGGGCTACACGCCCTTCGAGGGCATGGAACTCTCCGGGCGGGTGAAGACCACCTTCCTTCGGGGCCAGCGGATCTACGACGACGGCCAGATCATCGGCAAGGCCAGCGGGCGCTACCTGTCCCGGCCTTACTGATCATTCCGGGACAACGCACCGGGGTGGAGCGACCGGAGGCTGTGTGCCTCGCCCGCGAAAAGACGTGTCCTCACGTCAGCGGGCGGGGTCTCCAGCCGGTGGTCGCGGCGACGGAGCGTGTTCTGTCGCGTTATGACCACAATGCTGCGGCCCTCCGTGACGGACCTCACAGATCCCTTGTCCCGCCTTTGACGGCGGCTCGGCACCCCCTGTAGTTTCGTGTCTTAGATCTTGATTGCACGTTGATTTTTCACCCCGGAATGCGGGGTGGGGCGGGCGGAACAAGACCGCCGTAAGACGCCTGTAGAAAAAGAAAACGAGGCTTCCATGTGTCACATTGCCGACAAGTTCTACGCGGCCGTCCGGACGCTGGCCACGGACGGCCCGCTGAAGCAGCGGCTCATCAGTGCCTACGTGGACCATCTGGAGGCACTGGCTGAGGACGATGTGCCCCAGGCCGTCCAGCCCCGCTTCGAAGCCCTGCGGCAGGCCCTGACGGCAGTACCGCCGACGGAAAAGGAAACGGCCGTGCAGGTGTCAGTCCGGAAGATGTCCCAGGCTGAGGCCGGGCGCCTGTCCAGGTCCGTACTCGCGATCTTTGCCGAACTGGTGCGGGCCAAGAGTACCGGCGAACGCCTGGCGAGTGGGGGTGTCACGAAGGCCCCCGCCTTTAACCGGGTCGATGCGCACCTCCGGGTACCGGGCTTCCTGGCGCGCTAGGAAATGGGGACATGCCTCATTTCCCCGCCCGGTTCCTGGCGAGGAAAAAAAAGGCGCCGGCTCTAGCCGGCGCCTTGAAGTCATGGGAAATGAGGCATGTCCCCAATCAGAACTTCAGCGTGGCCTCCACGCCCAGGCGCCGCTCGGTTCCCGGGCTGATGAAGGAACCACCGAACTCCGGTGCCGGAATCACCTCGTTCAGGTACTCCTCGCCGAGCGCATTCCGGAGGAAGCCCACCAGTGACCAGCGGTCGCCGGAAATGCCGGCCCGCAGGTTGACCAGCGAGTAGGCGTCACGCTTGGCGACGGAGGCGTTGCCGGGGCCCAGGGTGGGAATAGCCAGGGTAAAGACCGTGGGCCGGGGTTCGTTCTGGATCACGTGGAACCAGGTCTCGCCCACCCCGGCGAGGTCCACACTGCCCACGAAGTCGTAGCTGCCGGACACCGGGTATTGCACCTGCGCCCCCGCACTCCAGGTGTAGTCCGGCGTGTAGGGCGAGTCGTTGCCCACGCTGTCCGGCCGGACGTTGTTCTTCTTGATCTCGCTGGTGAGGAAGTTGGCACCGGCGTAGACCGTCAGCCAGTCGGTGGCGTCGAAGTGCAGGGAGAACTCCTGGCCCTGGATCTTGACCTTGTCGATGTTCTCCACGACCCGCAGGAGGCCGAAGCTGCCGACGAAGAACTCGAAGAACTGCATGTCGTCCACGTTGACCCAGTAGACCGCCGCTTCCGCCCGCAGCCGGTTATCGAGCCACTCCGTCTTGACGCCGACCTCAAAGGTCGAGGAGGTTTCTTTCTTGTAGGTGTCATCGCAGGACGTCAGTGACGCGCAGCCACCCAGGAGGACGGGATCAAAGTCACCTTCGAAGGGCGCGCCGGGGCCCAGCAGGGGGTTGTTGATGAAGTTGTTGATGGTGACGGCGGAGCCGGAGTTGTTGAAGCCGCCACTTTTGAAGCCGACGCCCCACGTGCCATAAGCCGTGACGTTGTCCGTGGCGTCCCAGGTGCCCGAAAACTTGGGCTCCAGGGCGTCAAAGTCCTTGCTCTGGTTGGGGATGTTGCCGGTGGCGCAGAGGCCCGGGTTGATGTACGCGCCGCCCGTGCCCGGCGGTGCCGTGGCATCGCAGGTGTTGATGTACTGGGTGGTGGCGTCCACGGGCACCTGGTTCTGAACCTTGCGGTCCTCCAGGTCGTAGCGCAGCGCCAGTGAGGCCTCGATGGTGTCGGTCAGGTCATAGGCCAGCTGGCCAAAGGCCGAGTAGACGTTGGTCGTAAACTGGTCCCGGGCCAGCTG
>SHZI01000099.1 GCA_009692345.1 Gammaproteobacteria bacterium
TCCTATGTCCTGCGGGTGCTGGGGCGTTCCGCCGCCCTGGCCCGGAGTTCGGTGCGCTTTTCCTTCGGCCGCCCCACGACCGGGGCGGACATCGAGCGGGCCGCCGGGATCTTTGCGCGGACCGTTGACAGCCTCCGCCGGCGGTCGCCGGCCGCGCCACCCCGTTTGCCGGAGCCGCCCAGGGGCGTGTTGTTGGTACGCGGCGAGGCGGGTTCAACCGAGGCCGGGACCTGGGTGGTCTTCTCAGGCTGGGTCCAGGAGGCCCGGGTCAGCCGCCTGGAGGTGCAGGCTTTCGGGTGCCCCGACACCCTGCTGGCCTGCGACCGGGTGGTTCAGCTGCTTACGGGCGGGGGGCGGGCCCAGTTCAGCGCTCTCGAGCCTCTGGCCCTGGGGCAGGCCCTGGGGATCCCCCTGGCCAAGGCCGGCCGGTTGCTAATCATTCAAGATGCCTTGCGCAACTGCTTGGCGGATTGGGACAATGGGGGTTAGTCCATACTCCATTATGTTATCCATCCAGAGGAGATGCCGGTGGCGGTAGTACTTACCGAAAACGCCTTGAACCGGGTGCGCTCGTTTAGCCCGGGTGCGGCGGGTCTGCGGATCGGCGTCAAGCGCACCGGGTGCTCCGGCCTCGCCTATGTCGTCAACCACGCAGACCCGGTCACGGCGGGTGATGTGGTGTTCGACCAGGACGGCGTTCGGGTGGTCGTTGACCAGGAGGCCCTGCAGCTGATTGACGGCACGGTGGTCGATTTTGTCCGGGAAGGTCTCAACGAAGCCTTCCGCTTCTCCAATCCCAACGCCAAGGGCGAGTGCGGCTGCGGCGAAAGTTTTACTGTCTAGATCTGGTTTTTGTCAGGAGTTTTTGTGGCTATCGAACGTACCCTTTCCATCATCAAACCTGACGGCGTGCAGAAGAACCTCATCGGCGACGTCTATCGCCGCTTCGAGCAGGCCGGCCTGAAGATTATCGCTGCCCGCATGCTGCATCTCACTACTGCGCAGGCGGAAGCATTTTATGCTGTCCATCGTGAGCGTCCGTTCTACAAGGACCTCGTCCGGTACATGACCACCGGTCCCGTGATTGCCCAGGTGCTCGAGGGCGAGAACGCCATCGAAACCCACCGCAAGATCATGGGTGCAACCGATCCGAAAAAGGCCGACCCGGGCACCATTCGCCGGGACCTGGCAGCCAGTATCGAGGAGAACGTCGTGCACGGTTCCGATGCTGTGGAAACCGCGCGGCAGGAAATCAGCTTCTTCTTTGCCCAGGCCGACGTCTGCCCCCGTACCCGGTAGTCCTGATGAACGGCACGCCTGATCTGAGCCCGTTGGGCTTGCCGCGCCCCGAACTGGAGCAGCTCTTTTCCGGGCTGGGCGAGAAGCCTTTCCGTGCACGACAGCTCATGCGCTGGATGTACGGTCGCGGGGTGCTCGACCCTGCGGAGATGACCGACCTCTCTGGGGTGTTGCGCGAGACTCTCGCTACGCGAGGGGATTTCCGGCTGCCGGCGATCGACACGGTGCAGGAGTCTTCGGACGGCACTACCAAGTGGCGTCTGGCGGTCGGCGCCGGGCAGCTGATTGAAACCGTCTTCATCCCTGAAGAAGCCCGGGGCACCCTGTGCGTGTCATCCCAGGTCGGTTGTGCGCTCGACTGCTCCTTTTGCGCCACGGGTCGCCAGGGGTTCAATCGCAATCTCACGGCGGCGGAGATCATTGGCCAGGTCGTCCTGGCTGATCGGGCCCTCGGCCGCGTTGCCGGGAATTCCCGTATTACCAACGTGGTGTTCATGGGCATGGGTGAGCCGCTGGCCAACTTCCGGTCGGTGGTGCAGGCCTGCGCAGTCCTGATTGACGATCTGGGCTTTCAGATCTCCCGCCGGCGCGTCACGGTGAGCACGTCCGGACTGGTACCCCAGATCCGCAAGCTCGCCCTGGAATCCAACGCGGCGCTGGCGGTTTCCCTGCATGCCCCTGATGACGAACTGCGTAACGTGCTGGTGCCGATAAACCGGCGCCATCCTATCGCCGAACTCCTGCAGGCCTGCTGGGACTACGCCGAGTCCACCAACGCCATGGGCATTACGTTCGAATACGTCATGCTGTCCGGGGTGAACGATTCTGAAGCCCAGGCGCGGGCACTGGCGAAGCTCCTGAAGAATCGCCCGGCGAAGGTCAATCTGATTCCCTTCAATCACTTTCCGGGCAGCGACTACCGTCGCTCAACCCCGGACGCTCTGGCGCGCTTTCGCCAGGTGCTGCTCGACAACCGCATCATGACGATGGTGCGCCGTACCCGGGGTGACGACATTGCCGCCGCCTGCGGCCAGCTCGCCGGGCAGGTCAGTAACCGCGTACTGGTGGCCCTGGGCGACAAGGGCAGAAAGCCTGCGCCCGGTCCCGCTCTCCGGGAAGTCCGGTGGCAGAACTGATGGGTACGTCTCTCGTCAGGCCGGTTGCGGGTGGCGCATTCCTTCTCGGGGTACTGCTCGGAGTTTCGGGCTGCGTCACGTCGTCGTCCCGGCCGGAACCCCCCGAGACCAACAAGGAAGATGCGGCCCGCTACAACCTCGAGCTGGGCATCAGCTATCTCCGCCAGAACAACCTCCAGGTGGCTCGCGAGAAGCTCGAGAAAGCGATCCGTGAGAAACCGGATATGGCCAGGGCCCATGCCGTCCTGGGCATCGTGTTCGAGAGGCTTGAAGATCCCAAAGGCGCCGAACGGGAGTATCGCCGGGCGGTCGATCTGGACAGCTCCGATCCGGACAGTCTCAACCTGCTCGCTATCTTCACCTGTTCGAGCAAGGCGGAGCCCCAGGAGGCGCTGAAGCTGTTCGACAAGGCCATTGCGGTTCCGTTGTCGGTGAAGGCGGCCAATCGTCCGATGCTCTACACCAATGCCGGCACCTGCGCGAAGGCCGTTAACCCGGCGCTGGCGGAGAACTACCTGCGGGCAGCCCTGAGTCTGGACCCGCGCTTTCCGGATGCCCTGTTCCAGATGGCCGATGTCAGCCTCGAGCGGGGGAATGCACTGCAGGCGCGGGGCTTCCTTGAGCGCTTCCTGGCGCAAGGCAAGGCCACGGCGGCTGCCCTGTGGCTTGGCGTCCGGATCGAGGAGTCCCTGAGCGATACCAAGGCTGCCCGCCGCTATGGCGACCAGTTGCGCAAGGACTTCCCGGAGTCCGCTGAAACCCGGCGGATGTTCGAGCAGTCCCGCTCCCAGGGCTGACCGGGCAGCACTGGAATAACACCATGGTGGATGGCAACCAGGAAACGGCGCTGGGACTCGGCGAACGGCTGCGCTCGGCGCGGAAGGCCCGCGCGCTCACGCTGGAGCAGGCAGCCTTCTCCATCCGGCTGGAGGCCTCCGTCCTCCGGGCCCTCGAGGACGAGCGCTACGAGGTGCTGGGCGCCGCCGTCTTCGTGCGCGGTCATTTGAAGGCGTATGCGCGGCTGCTGGGACTGTCGGAGGAGGCGATCCTCGCGGCCTACCGGGCGTCAGATCCCAACGCGGATGCGCCACCGACGGTAACTCGCCAACTGGAGAAGCCCCTGACCACCCCCCCGGGGCCGATCGCCATCGGTCTCGCGGTCGCTTTTGCCATCGTGGCGATGCTGGTGCTGTACGCCATCAGTGGCGGACCTCCGCCCGTCGCGCAGACTGAGCCTGCCCTCGAATTGTCCCCGACGGTGGAGACGGTCCCGACCCTGCCCACGGAGCCCCTGGCGGCTGCCACTCCCTTCCTGCCAGAGCCCAGTCCGGGTCCGGTACCCGGAGACGCTGCCGTGGCAGAGACCACACCGGCACCCGTGGCAGTGCCGACGGCAGCGGCTGGTGTGCCGCCTGAGGCTGCGCAGCCTGGAACGGCGACACCCGTCGAATGAACGAGCCCTTGCAAGCCCTGCGGGGGATGGAAGACATCCTGCCGCCGGTCAGCGCTACCTGGCAGCACGTGGAGAACACCCTGCGGGGCCTGCTCCTGGACTATGGCTACCAGGAGATCCGTGTGCCCGTTGTCGAACGCACGGAACTGTTCAAGCGCTCCATCGGCGAGGTGACGGACATCGTCGAGAAGGAGATGTACACCTTCGACGACCGGAACGGCGTGTCGGTGACTCTGCGCCCCGAGGCAACGGCTGGCATCGTGCGCGCCTGCATGGAACATGGCCTCTTGCGCAACCAGCGCCAGAAGTTCTTCTCCACGGGTCCCATGTTTCGCTATGAGAAGCCCCAGAAGGGCCGCTATCGGCAGTTCCACCAGTTTGATGTGGAGGCGCTCGGCTTCGCAGGTCCCGATATCGATGCAGAGTTGCTGATCCTCCTGGCGCGTCTCTGGCGCCTGCTGGGCATTTCCCACGTGAGTCTGCAGATCAACACCCTGGGCACCGCCGAGACCCGGCAGAGGTATCGGGCGGAACTCAGCAGCTTTTTCCGGGAAAGTTTTGACTTGCTGGACGAGGACAGCCGCAGGCGCCTCGACCGCAATCCGCTCCGCATCCTGGACAGCAAGAATCCCGATCTGGCGGAACTCATTGCCAGGGCGCCCCAGATGACCGAGTACCTGGATGACGCGTCAGCCGCCCACTTCGCCGGCTTGCGCACCCTCCTGGACGATGCGGGGGTGGCCCATACCGTCAATCCGCGCCTTGTCCGGGGTCTGGACTACTACGGCCGTACGGTTTTCGAGTGGGTCACCGACCGCCTGGGCAGCCAGGGCGCAGTCTGCGCCGGTGGCAGGTATGATGGCCTCGTGTCCCACCTGGGGGGCGAGGCCACGCCCGCCATCGGCTTTGCCATCGGCCTGGAACGGCTGGTGGAGCTTTACGCGCTGGCGGGGCAGCCTGCACCCACCCGGGCCCCGGATGTTTACATCGTCGCCGCGGGAGAGGGCACCTCGCGACTGGCCTTCCGGATTGCCGAGAGCCTGCGCAACGGTGTGCCGCCCATGCGGGTGGAGGTGCACTGTGGTGGTGGTGGCTTCAAGTCCCAGATGAAGCGGGCAGACCGCAGCGGCGCCCAGGTTGCGGTGATTCTGGGTGAAGATGAAGTGGCCGCCGGGGCAGCCGTGCTCAAGCCGTTGCGCGCTGGAACTGAGCAGCAGACCGTTACCGTTGCCAGCCTGGCAGACGCCATCCGGCCTTACCTTGCCGGCCTGCATACGGGGCCGGTTATCGAGACAGTACGTTGACAGGAACCGAGTCGTGGATGAATTTCTGACAGATCAACAACAGGCCGAGCAGGTCAAGGGCTGGATCCGGGAGAACGGGGCCTTTCTGGTGGCCGGCGTGGTCCTTGGCCTCGGCGGACTGTTTGGCTGGAATCAGTGGAACCAGTATCAGGAGCGGAAGGCCGAGGAGGCGTCTGTCGTCTACGAGACTTTCCTGCAGGCAGTGCGGACCAAGCGTCTCGATCGCGCCGAGGAAGGCATGACCACGCTGGCTACCGGCTTCGGTGCTTCCCCGTATGCCGATCAGGGGCGCCTCGCGATGGCGCGCCTGTATCTGGAGCAGAGCAAGCCCGACAAGGCGGCTGAATACCTGCAGCAGGTCGCTGCTACGGCGGTATCCCCGGAGTTCCGGCTGATCGCCCGCCTGCGGCTGGCCCGCGTGCAGGTCCTCCAGGAGAAGTACGACCTGGCCCTGAAGACGCTTGCCGACCCCGGTTCCAAGGCCTTCGCCCCGGCGTTTCACGACGTGCGCGGCGATGTGTACTACGCCATGGGCAAGCGTGCCGAAGCCCGGAGTGAGTACGAACAGGCACTGAACGGCGACGTTGCCGCGACCGTGCTGGACAAGACCTATGTCCAGGCCAAGCTGGATGACCTGGGTGGCGCCAGTGCAGTGCTTCCCGGCCCCGCAACCGGCTCTGGTGCCCCGGCTGCGCCGGGTCCCACGCCGGGCGCCGTTGCCCCGTGATGGATTGGTCCGCGCTGCCTGCGAGTCTCTGGTGGCTCCGGACCGGCAGCGTCGCTGCGTTGGCAGTTGTACTGGCATTGCCGAATGCCGGTTGCAGCGCTCTAACTGGGGATGAGGATCCGAACCCGCCGGCTGAGCTGACCGACTTCAAGCCGACCCTGCGGCTGAAGAAGGTCTGGACGGCGGATCTCGGGGATACCAGTGAGGCCCTGCGCCTGGCCCTCCAGCCCTGCTCCGATGGCGCGCGCATTTTCGCCGCCGCTCACGATGGCAACGTTTCCGCGTTTGACGCGGTAAAGGGCAAGCGCCTGTGGCTCCGGAAGACCGAGCTGCCTCTGTCCGGCGGCCCCGCGACCGACGGCGAAGTGGTAGTGGTCGGTTCGAGCGACGGCGAGGTGGTGGCCCTGAACGCGGCTGATGGCACGCAGCGCTGGCGCACGACCGTGTCGAGTGAGGTATTGGCTGCACCGGCGATTGCCAGCGGGTACGCCCTGGTGCGCTCCGTGGATGGCAAGCTCGCGGCACTGGATCTGATCGATGGCCGCCAGGTGTGGTTCGTCCAGCAGGCCATGCCCCGCCTCACGCTGCGCGGCACTGGTGCGCCGGTCGTCATCCAGGATCTGGTGATTGCCGGCTTCGATAACGGCAAGCTGGCCTCTTACTCTCTTCTGGACGGCTCCCCGGGCTGGGATGTTCTTCTCGACCCGCCCTCGGGCCGCAACGAAGTCGAGCGAATGTCTGATATCAATGCGACCGTCCGGACCGTCGGCGAAGACGTCTACGTCGTCAGCTATCGGGGCCAGCTCAACGCAGTGGCCGCTGAATCCGGTCAGTCCCTCTGGTCACAGGACACCCAGAGCTATGACGGGCTCGCGGTGGACCTGGAAAACGTCTATGTGTCCACGGACAGCAGTGACCTCCAGGCCTTTTCACGGCAGAGTGGCAGCGAGCTGTGGAAAAGCGACCTGCTGAAGAATCGGGACATATCCGGGCCCACGGCCTATCAGAGCTC
>SHZI01000100.1 GCA_009692345.1 Gammaproteobacteria bacterium
GACGTCCAGAAGGGCAGGATGATCAGCATCAGCCAGATGTTGCGCATCGTCGGCGTGGACCGGGCGATCGCGTAGGACATCGGGTAGCCAATCAGCAGGCAGAACACGGTGGAGACGGCGGCAACCTTGACGGAGTAGAGGTAGGAATTCACGTACAGGGTGTCGGACAGCAGGAACAGGTAGTTCCCGAGGTTGACGTTCAGCGCATAGGCCGCGTCACTGACCTTCTCGATCAGCGGCGCAAAGGGCGGCATCGCCAGCCGCACCTCGGAGAAGGACAGCTTCAGGACAATGATGAACGGGACAGCGAAGAACAGGATCAGCCAGAGGTAGGGGATGCCAATGACCAGGCGCTGGCCAGACCAGTTCTTGCGCACGTACTGGGACCAGCGGGGTGGGCCGAAGCGGTAGAGCAGCGAGAATATGAGCCCCAGCCGGCCGGCGCCCCAGGCGTCGATGGGCGGCTTCTGGGTCTGCCTGATCTGAGAGCGGGCCATGCGTTGCTGTTGGCCAACCGCCACCTACTGGGGCAGCACCACCGGGCTGGAGGCATCCCAGGACAGCCACACCGTCTCGTCCCAGGAAATGCGCTGGCTCAGCTGCCGGACCGAATTTGGCAGTGTCACCCGGACCATCTTCCCGCTGTCGATCTTCACCAGGTAGATGGACATGTCGCCCATGTAGGCGATATCCCGAACGACGCCCCTGGCCCTGTTCTCCGTGCTCTCGGGTTCCTCCCGGGCAATCTCGATCTTCTCGGGCCGGATGGCCGCCCAGACCGACGCTCCCGGCGGTGCGCTGATGCCATGATCCACATAGATCGTCGAGTTCAGCTCCGGTGACTGGATGCGGATGAAGTTGGGCTCGTCCTCAATCAGCCGCCCCTCGAACATGTTCACCGACCCGATGAAGTCGGCCACGAACTTGGACGACGGGTACTCGTAGATCTCGGTGGGTGTACCGACCTGCACGATCTCGCCCCGGTCCATGACGCCCATCCGGGAAGCCAGCGTCATCGCTTCTTCCTGGTCGTGGGTCACCACGATGAACGTGACCCCCAGCTTCTCCTGCAGATTGATCAGTTCGAACTGGGTGGCTTCCCGCAGTTTTTTGTCGAGGGCCCCCAGGGGTTCGTCCAGCAAGAGCAGCTTGGGGCGCTTGACCAGGGCCCGGGCGAGGGCCACCCGCTGCCGCTGGCCGCCGGACAGCTGGTGGGGCTTGCGCCGGGCCAGCTCCCCGAGCTTCACCGTGTCCAGCATCTCTGCCACCCGCTGGTCGATCTCCTTGCGGGGCAGTTTCTCCTGTTCCAGCCCGAAGGCGACATTCTTCTCCACGCTCATGTGCGGAAAGAGCGCGTAGGACTGGAACATCATGTTGACGGGGCGTTCGTAGGGCAGGGTGTCTGCCATGTCCTGCCCGTCGATGAAGATGCGGCCGGAAGTCGGCGCCTCGAAGCCGGCCAGCATCCGCAGCAGGGTGGTCTTGCCGCAGCCCGAGCCGCCGAGCAGACAGAAGATCTCGCCCTTGAAGACCGACAGTGAGACGTTGTCCACCGCAACGAAGTCGCCGAAGCGCTTCGTCACGTTCTCAATGCGGACGTACTCGTTGGTCTTGTCGACGGGCCGCTGATGACCGTTTTCAGTGTGCTTCCCGGTCATGGGCGGTCCCGCTTATTGACCCGTCTTGAAGCGCGTCCAGCTGCGGGTGAGTAGCCTCGTGAACTGAGCAGATTCAGCCAGATCAGGGACCAGCTTGGCCTTGGTTTCTTCAGCGGGATAAATGCCCCGGTCGTTGCGAATATCCGCGTTGATCAGGCTGAAAGACGCCGCATTGCCATTGGCATAGTTGACGAAGTTGGAATTCTTCGCCGCCACATCGGGGCGCAGCAGGTAGTCAATAAAGAGGTAGGCATTCTTCACGTGCTTGGCGTCGGCAGGAATGGCCAGCATGTCGAAGAACATGACGGCGCCTTCCTTCGGAATCAGGTACTTGATCACGACGCCATTACCGGCTTCCTCGGCCCGGTCCCGGGCCTGCAGGACATCACCGCTCCAGCCCAGAGCCAGGCAGATTTCGCCGTTGGCCAGATCCTCGATGTACTTGGAGGAATTGACGTACTTGATATAGGGCCGGATGGACAGCAGGACTTTCTCGGCGGCGGCCAGGTCTTCAGGCTTCTCGCTGTTGGCTTCCCTGCCCAGGTAGATCAGCACGGTGCCGACCACCTCCGACGGCGCGTCCAGAACCGCAACGCCGCAGCCCTTGAACTTCGAGACAACCTTTGGATCGTAGAACATGGCGAAGCTGTCCACCGGGGCGTCGGGCATGGCGGCCTTGATCTTGGCCTCGTTGTAGCCGACCCCGGACGTGCCCCAGAGGTAGTTCACGGAGTGCTCGTTGCCCGGATCGTGCCGCGCGATCTGCTTCGCCAGGATCGGGTCCACGTTCTTGAGATTCGGCAGCTTTGACGGGTCCAGTTTCTGGAAGACGCCCGCCTTGATCTGCCGTTCGAGAAAGGAGGCCGATGGCACCACGATGTCGTACCCGGTGCTGCCGGCCAGCAGCTTGGTCTCCAGAAGCTCGTTGGAATCAAAAACGTCGTACTTGACCTGGATCCCGGTTTCTTTCTGGAAGTCTTCAATGACAGTCAGGTCGACGTAATCCGACCAGTTGTAGACGTTGAGGACCTTCTCCTCGTCCGTGTCCAGCACGGGCAGCGCTGCAGTGGCGGGCTGTCCGGCAGCGGTAGCCGGTTCCGCCGGTGGAGGGGCGGGCTTCTGGCCACAGGCCGCGAGGACGAGGAGGCAGGCCGTGGCCAGGGCGTAGTGACGAGAATTCAGGTGCGCCGTACTAGTCATGGTTTTTCTCCCGGAACAGCTGCCAAAGGAAAAGAAGCTCTTGGCCGTTGTTATATACCAGGCCCGGCGCCTGGAGAAGCCGGGATCAGATTCGGCCGGCGAAGATTCCCCAGAGCTTCGCCACGGAGGCTGCCTCGGCGCCCTTCACCTGGCTGAAGGCCTTGCGGGCTTCTGCACCGTTTTTGAGCTGGATCTGACTGCGGCCAATCAGCATCCACGCATCGTCCGGGTTCGCCCCCTTGGCCAGGGCCCGCTTACCGGCAGCAGCAGCCTGTTCAGCCTGCCCGTAGCTGAGCAGGACCTCACCGAGCAGGACCTCATCCTGACCGATTTTCGAGCCATTGGCCGCCTGGGTCAGCTTGCCCAGGTTTGGCTGCTGGGCGGCAACCTTCTTCCGGGCGTCACTCAGGACCCGCTGGGCCCGCGCCTCGTCCTTGGGCGCGAACATCTTCCTGGTGTAGCCCTGCTCCATGATGCTGACGCCTTCCGCGGGCAAGCCTGACTGCAGGGCGATGATCGCGGAGTCCGTGTAGAGGTCGGGCTTGTCCATCAGGTCGAGGGCGGTCATCAGCCGGTAGACGTTCAGGGCTGTGCGGTCGTCGCCGCTGGCCTGCTTCCGGAGCTCACTGGACAGCAGCCGCCAGTTGTCCTGGGTCGGGTACATCCGGACCAGGGTCTGTGTGGTGTCGCTGACGCCCTTGGCGTCCCCGAGGGTGCCGTAGGACTTGAGAAGGATCCGCAGCCAGTTTTCCTCCGGCCGGCCGGAGAGCTTAACGGCATTCTGCACGGCCGCTACAGCCGCTTTGTCATTGCCGGAGAGCTGATAGGCCTGCCCCAACATGGCCTGCATGGCGGCATCCTTACCCCCCGTGGCCTTGAGGTACTCGTTGGCGTACTCGATGACCTTGGGCAGGTTGCGGGGCGCCTGGAAATTAAGCTGGGCAAGCTGCTTGGTCCGGTCGTTGACCTGACCACCCGGCAGCTGACCGGACTTCAGGCTGCGTTCGTAGGCCGCTGCTGCCGCAGCGTAGTTGCGCTGCCTGAGGTAGACGAAGCCATAGGTCTCATTGATCTGAAACTGCTCAAAAGCTGTCTTGCCGGAAACCCCGTCGGCAACCTTGAGCTTGGCCAGGGCCTCGGAATACTGGCCCTTCTTGCCGGCTTCCAGAGCGGCCGCCAGCGGTTCACCCACCTTCTTGCCCACCTTGGCCTGCTGCGCGTAGGCGGGCGCGGGGGCCAGCAAGGTGACCATCGCCAGACTCGAAACCACGGCGAGAGAGACGATGAGCAGCGACTTCTTCAGCATGTAAGACCGTCCTTGAAGCGACTAGAGTTGGCTGAGGTGGATCGACCAGAGCCTCGCCAGCTGGAGGTACTCCGGACTGGTCACGAGCGCAAAGGTCTTGAGGGCCTCGGGATTATTGTTGTTCACGATATACGCCCGGCCGAGGGACAGGTTAGCCTCGTCCAGGCTCTTGACGCCACCCTTGGTGATCCCCCTCTGGATGGCTTCCAGGCCCTTGGCGGCCTGACCGTAGCTCAGGAAGGCCTCCCCCAGCTTCACATCCGCCTCGCCGGCCTTGTCCGCCTGGGCTTCCTTCTCGAACTGAGGGAGGGTCTTCTGGTCCGCCGCGGAAAGGCGCTTGGCGTCAGCCAGCAGCGCCTGGCTCTTGGCCTTGTCGCCGCTCTGCTCAAGCACCCCACTGGAGTAACCCTTCTCCATGAACTTCAGGGCCTCGCCGGGCGATCCGGACTGGATGGCCACGGTGGCCGCCTCCATGAAGTCGTCTGCGCCGTCCATGGCATCCACCTGGGACAGAAGCTGGTAGACCTGCAGTATCTGGCGGTCCTTGTTGGCCGACCGGGCCAGCAAGTCCTGCGCCAGGGTCTGCCACTGGGCTTTGGAGGGGTAGTAGCGCAGGAGCTCGGTGGTGGCCTCCAGGATGGCGGGGTTGTTCTTCAGTTTGGCGTAGGAGCTCTGGACGATCAGCAGCCAGTTCTCGTCCGGCTTCTTGCCGGCAGCCACGCTGACCGCTATCGCCTCCTTCATGTAGGTGACGGCAGCGCTGAAGTTGTCACTGAAGTAGGCGGCCTGACCCACCAGACCGAGCATCACCGGATCCCGGTTGCCCGTGGCCTCCAGCCAGCGCTTGCCATACTCCCCGGACCTGGTCAGATCCCGCGGCTTGGTCTGCAGATAGAGCTGGGAAAGCAGCCGGAGACGGTCGTTGACCTGCTCCGGCGGCAGGAGACCGGAAGCCAGGCCGCTATCGCAGGTCTTCGCCGCCGGGTCGTACCTGGCCTGCTTGAGCGAGGTAAAACAATAGAGCTCGTCAATCTTGAACTGCTCGAAAGCTGTCTTGCCGGTGACTGCTTCGGCCTTTTGCAATTCAGCTTCAGCTTCGGCGAACTTGCCCGCATTGGCGAATTCTACCGCTGCCTGCAGCGGCTTCACCACGTCGGGATTCATCTTGGGCGGCTTGGCAGACGAAGCTGCCTTCTGGGCCAGGGACTCCGGAGCGTGGGTCACAGCCAGGGCGAAGCAGGCTACGAGAACCGCTGCCAGCAACGTCGTCGGGCGTTTCGGCTTCACCATCATTTCCTCCGCACTTCTGTGCATCCAGGCCTTGGTGCTGACCGGGATGCTCTGCTGATTGACTGAATCGCGCCCTGATTCGTGCCTGGGCTGGCAGGACAGCTACTCGAACTGTTCGTTGCCGATTAGTCCCATTTTTTCTATGCGATTGCGCTGGGCGCTGGCGAGAACCTGAGCGACGGTGTCGTACCGGGCCCGGGCGTCTGGACGGATAGCCACCTGGGCTTGCGGCACTTTCTGGGCCTCGACCTTGAAGTACCGCTCCAGCGTGGCGAGGTTGGGCACTGCGGCATCATTCCAGAGAATCGTGCCGTCGTAGTCGATTTTGATCGTCACCATCTCGGGCTGGACAGGCGGCGGGGCGTTATCCGGCCGCGGCATGTCCAGCTTCACGGCATGGGTCATGACCGGCAGGGTAACGATGAGCATGATGATGAGTACGAGCATCACGTCGATCAGCGGCGTGGTGTTCATCTCCATCATCGGGGCACCGTCGCCCGCTGAACCTACGGACATGCTCATTGTTCTGACCTTCTGACCTTCTGACCTTCTGACTGGGTAATCCGGGGGGCGTGCCTGTTAGCGAACGCCGCGATCCGGTTCGGAAATGAAGCCAACCTTCTGGATGCCGCCCTTCTGCAGTTGCAGGATTACGCGGCCGACGTACTCGTAACGCACGTTCCGGTCACCCCGCACATGAATCTCCGGCTGGGGGACGACCACCGCCGCGTTCCGAATGAGGTCGGCAAGCGCCTGCTGGTTGGGAACGATGGAGTCCTTCCAGTAGACATTGCCCCGCTGGTCGACGGCGATAGTGATGTTTTCGGGCTTGGTTATCGTCGAGATGTTGGTCGCCTTGGGCAGTTCCATCTTAACCGTCTTGGTGATCACCGGAATGGTAATCAGGAAGATGATGAGCAGCACGAGCATGACGTCAACCAGCGGCGTGGTATTGATCGCGGACAGGATTTCTCCCTCGCCGTCTCCCGATGGAACGTTCATGCCCATACTGCTTCTCCCTTTCTTCCCCGCCAGCTTCGCCGGAGACTACTTCCGCTGCCCGGAAGATTGGCCGCCGGCACTCACCAAGGTCGCATAGAGGTCGTTGGTGAAGTAGCGCAGCTGGTCAAGGATCGCCTTGTTACGGCGCAGCAGCCAGTTGTAACCCAGCACTGCGGGCACTGCGACGGCCAGACCGATGGCGGTCATGATGAGCGCTTCCCCGACGGGACCTGCCACCTTGTCGATGCTGGCCTGGCCGGCGACGCCGATGGCGATCAGGGCGTGATAAATGCCCCACACCGTGCCGAAGAGGCCGACGAAGGGTGCCGTGGACCCTACCGAGGCGAGGAAGGACAGGCCACCCTGCATCTCGTTGGT
>SHZI01000016.1 GCA_009692345.1 Gammaproteobacteria bacterium
GCGCCGAGATTGGCGTCGGTCCTTCCATGGAATCCGGCAGCCAGACGTGGAGGGGCATCTGGGCCGACTTGCCCATCGCACCCACAAACAGCAGGAGGCAGGCCACTGTCATTACGGACCAGGGCACCCCCGACCACACCTCGATCGTCTGGGTACTCATTTCCGGTGCCCTGGCAAACACGGTGGCGTAATCGAGACTGCCAGTAGCCATCAGTATCAGTGCAATGCCGAGCAGGAACCCGAAATCCCCTACGCGGTTGACCAGGAAAGCCTTCAGGTTCGCCACGATCGCTGTCGGTCGGGTGTACCAGAAGCCAATCAGCAGGTAGGACACCAGGCCGACCGCCTCCCAGCCGAAGAACAGCTGGAGGAAGTTGTTCGCCATGACCAGCGTGAGCATGGCAAAGGTAAACAGCGAGATGTAGCTGAAGAAGCGCTGGTAGCCCGGGTCGTCGTGCATGTAGCCGATCGTGTACACATGCACCATGAGGGACACCGACGTGACGACGACCATCATCAGCGCCGTCAGCCGATCCACCAGAAAGCCAACATTCATCGTGACGCCGTCAACGACGGCCCAGGTATAGACCGTGCCGTTATAGGGCACGGCACCATCAAGCCACTGGTCCTTGAGGATCAGTAGCGATAGGGCAAAGGACGCGCCAACGCCCAGGATGGTTACCGTGTGCGCGCCCGCCCGGCCGATCTGCCGGCCGAAGAGACCGGCCACCAGCGCGGCGATTAGTGGACACAGAACGATGGCGAGATAAATGCGTTCCATCAGCTCAACCCTTCAGCACGTCCAGCTCCTGGACGTTGATGCTGCGCCGGCTCCGGAACAGCACCACCAGGATGGCCAGGCCGATGGCCGACTCCGCGGCGGCCACGGTGAGTATGAAGAACACAAACACCTGCCCGGCCGGGTCGTTGAGATAACGGGAGAACGCAATAAAATTGAAGTTGACCGCCAGCAGCAGCAACTCGACGCACATGAGCAGGACGATCACGTTCTTACGGTTAAGGAAGATCCCGGCAATGCTGATGGTAAACAGCAGGGCCGAGAGGGTCAGATAGTGGGACAGCGTGACCATCATTCCGACTCCGACTTCATCTGCACCATGCGGACACGGTCCCCGCGCTGCACCTTTACCTGCTCGGCTACATCCTGAACCTTGAGGCCCGGACGGTGGCGCATGGTCAGCAGGATGGCGGCGACGATGGCCAGCAGCAGCAGCATGCCGGCAAGCTCGAAGGGATACAGGTACTGGGTGTAGAGGACCTTCCCCAGCTCCTCCGTACTGGAGTACCCCGCATCCCGGGGTACTAGCGTCGTACCCACCGGCAGACCGTCACTGCGGAACCAGATGACATATCCCAGTTCCAGGACGATGATGCCCGCCACGATTGCCCCCACCGGGGCGTAGCGCAGAAAGCCCTCGCGCATCGTCGTAACGTTGATATCCAGCATCATCACGACGAAGAGGAACAGGACCATTACCGCACCGACGTAGACGAGCACCAGGACAATGGCGAGAAACTCGGCTTCCAGCAGCAGCCAGAGGACGGCACTGGTGACAAAGGCCAGGATCAAAAACAGGGCTGCATAGACAGGATTCCGGGCCGTGATCACGCCTACCGCTGCGGCCAGCAGAACCGTGGATAGCGCATAAAAGAGCAACGTGGTGAACATGGTTTACCTGGCGTCCGGATCTAGCGGTAAGGCGCGTCGGTCGCCCGGTCAGCAGCGATGACAGCCTCGTACTTCTCGCCAACCGCCATCAGCTTGTCCTTGGTCATGATGTTCTCCCCCCGGTTTTCCATGTGGTATTCGAAGATCCGGGTCTCCACAATCGCGTCCACGGGACATGCCTCTTCACAGAAGCCACAGTAGATGCACTTGAAGAGATCGATGTCGTACCGGGTGGTACGGCGGGTTCCATCAGCCCCGACGTCGGACTCGATGGTGATTGCAGCAGCCGGGCAGACGGCCTCGCAGAGCTTGCAGGCAATGCAACGCTCCTCGCCGTTCGGGTAGCGCCGAAGGGCATGCAACCCGCGAAAGCGCGGCGACTGGGGCGTCTTCTCTTCCGGATACTGGATCGTTACTTTCCGGACGAAGAGGTTCTTCAGGGTCAGTTGCAAACCCTTCAGCAATTCCCAGAGGGTAAGCGTCTTGATCGCATTCGTGATGCTGTGCATGGGCTTCAGGTATTCCAGGGGCCAACGCGCAGGGCTGCCATCGCGCCTTCAATCACGATCCAGACGATGGTGACCGGAATGAACACTTTCCAGCCCAGACGCATGATCTGGTCGTAGCGATAGCGGGGAAAGGTAGCCCTGAACCAGAGAAAGCAAAACAGGAAAATAGCGATCTTCAGGGCCAGCCAGTGGATCCCGGGCAGCCGGAGAACCTCAAGAATGGTCCCGTCCAGAAAGCCCAGCAGCGGGCCCGCGAAGGGCGAATCCCAGCCACCCCAGAACAGCACCGCCGTGAGCGCGGCAATCAGGATCATATTGGCGTACTCCGCCAGGAAAAAGATGGCGAAGGCAACGCCGGAGTACTCCACGTGAAACCCCGCTACGATCTCCGACTCCCCTTCCGCCACATCAAATGGCGCCCGGTTGGTCTCGGCAACCCCGGAGACAAAGTAGACGATGAACAAGGGGAACAGCGGGAGCCAGAACCAGCTGAACAAGCCTCCGGACTGGGCTTCGACCAGTTTGCCGAGGTTCAGGCTGCCGCCCGCCATCAGCACGCCGACCAGTGCAAAGCCCATGGCTATTTCATAGGCCACGATCTGGGCCGCAGAGCGCATGGCACCGAGCAGTGCGTATTTGGAATTAGACGCCCAGCCCGCAAGGATTACGCCGTAGACGCCCAGTGAAGTGAGGGCGAGTACATACAGCAGCCCGGCATCAATGTCGGCAATGGCGAAGCCCGGGAAAAGCGGGATGACCGCCCAGGTGGCGAGCGCCGGAACGATCGACAGCAGCGGCGCGACAACGAACAGGAAGCGGTTCGCGCTGGACGGAATAACAACTTCCTTGACCAGCAGCTTGATCACGTCCGCGAAGGGCTGGAACCAGCCCCGGGGACCTACCCGGTTCGGCCCAATCCGGTTCTGCATGTAGCCAATGACTTTCCGTTCCAGATAGGTCAGGAACGCAACGCAGAGAATGACCACGATCGTGAGCGCGAGGATCTGGCCGACCAGCACCAGCAGATAGCGCACCAGCCCGGGCAGGGCGAGCCAGGGGGCCTGAAGGAAAGACAGACTAGCCACGGGCCACACTGGTCAGCTGCAGGGCTGGAGAACGCCGGAGGACACCGTCTGTCTGATACATGGGCACGTCCAGGTCGCGGGGTTCGACGCCGGCTGCGGTCGTCGACGGTGGAATCGCGGTGACGGGCACCGTGTTGTCCGGCTGCACCTCCCCCGCCAGGGCCTTGACCTCGGCCCGGATCTCTTCGGCACTGGCGTAGTCGCACGCCGGCACCTGCAGCAGGTTGCCCAGGACACGCAGGACCTTCCATGCCGGCCTGCTGGTCCCTACCGGAGATGCGACACCATTGAAGCTCTGCCAGCGGCCCTCGCAATTGACAAAGGTTCCCGCCGTTTCCATGGATGTGCCTGTGGGCAGGACGACATCGGCGTGAGCCCCCAGAGCCGGACTCAGGTAGGGCGACAACGCAAGTACAAACCCGGCCGCCTGCAGCGCGCTCACCGCGAGCTCGTGCTCTGCGCAGTCGTGCTCAGGCTCCACGTTCAGCAGGACAAGGCCGGATAGTGGCTGGTTAAGCATCTCCGCCAGGTTCCGTCCCGCCCTGGCAACGGGACGTCCGCCCGGTCCGCGGTGAGGCAGGACGCCGGCCAGCGCCAGGCCCGCAGAATTTGCCCCTTCCGAGAGGTAACCGATGCGCGCCGAGTGTTGCCGGGAAAGCTCGCCAGCGGCCTGGCGCAGGTCTGCAAGGCGGGGATGCCGCCCGGCGATCTGCCCCAGCAGCACGATGGGCCGCTCGGCAGCGCGCAACAGGGCAACAATGGCGGCGGCCTCGGCATCGGGGCCTTCAGCCAGGAGCCGGCGCACGCCGCCCACCAGGTCCAGTCCGGTTTCAAGGTAGGCCGCGACGTTATGCAGGTACGCATAGCGGACGGGGTTGATGAACACCACCCGGGCTCCGCGCAAGGCGGCCTTCCGCACCCGATGCGCGATCAGTGGTGCTTCGCTGCGGAGGTTCGACCCCACGACGAGAATGACATCCGCCGTCTCAAGTTCGGCGAGCGACGTGCCCAGCCAGGGAAAGACCGGATCCCGGTCCTGCAAACGGAAGTCCCTGCGCCTCAGCCGGTAGTCGATGCTCTCGGAACCCAGATGTCGCAGCAGGCGCTGCAGAAGGAAACCCTCTTCCAGCGTTGAGGTGGGAGCCACCCAGGCGCCGAGGGCATTGGGGTCCTGCTGGACCGCGCCGGCAAGTCCCCGGGCAGCCGCCTCCAGGGCAACCTCCCAGGTGACGGGTCGCAGCCCCTCACCATCCCGGAGCAGCGGTTGCGTCAGGCGATCGGTGTAGATGCCCTCGTAGCTGAAGCGGTCACGATCGGCCAGCCAGGTTTCGTTGACGGCCTCGTTGGTCCGGGGAACGACGCGCTTTACCTTGCCCAGAAGCACATGTGCCGACAGGTTAGAGCCCACGCAGTCGTGGGGCGCCACCGTCGGCAAGGCCTGCATCTCCCAGGCGCGGGCGCTGAATCTGTAGGGCTTACTGTTGAGTGCGCCCACAGGACACAGATCAATGATGTTTCCAGAGAGTTCGTGATCGACACTCTGCTCAATAAACGTGCTGATCTGCATCTGCTCGCCACGGCCGATCGTGCCCAGCTCCTGGATTCCGGCTATCTCCTGGCCGAAGCGCACGCAGCGGGTGCAATGAATGCAGCGGGTCATGTCGGTGGAAACCAGGGGGCCGATGTCCTTGTCCTTCACCACGCGCTTCCGCTCGGTGAACCGGGAGACATCACGACCAAAACCCATGGCCAGATCCTGCAGCTCGCACTCTCCTCCCTGATCGCAGATAGGGCAGTCGAGCGGGTGGTTGATGAGCAGGAACTCCATCACTGCTTTCTGCGCACCAATAGCCTTGGCTGACCGGGTGGCCACCTTCATGCCGTTGGTCACCGGCGTCGCGCAAGCCGGCATCGGCTTCGGGGCATTAACGACCTCGACGAGGCACATGCGGCAATTGGCTGCCACGGACAGCTTCTCGTGGTAGCAAAACCGGGGCACGTAAATCCCGGCCCGGTCCGTGACTACGATCAGCATTTCGCCAGGACGCGCGTCAATCTCGACGCCGTTGATCTCAACCTTGATCGTGTTATCGCTCATCGAACTCAGGCGACCTCCGGCCGCGCGTCAACGATGGAGCGACCGCGATGCTCGATCATGTACTCGAACTCCGGCATGAAATGCCGCAGAAAGCTCTGCACGGGCCAGGCAGCCGCATCGCCCAGCGCGCAGATGGTGTGACCCTCTATTCTGTTAGCCACGTCGAGCAGCATTTTCAGGTCATCGGGCCGGCCCTGGCCTGCAAGAATCCGGCTCAGCATGCGATAGAGCCAGCCCGTGCCCTCACGGCAGGGAGTGCACTGGCCACAGGACTCCGCATAGTAGAAACGGGCTATCCGCCGCAGCATGCTGACCATGCAGGTTGTGTCGTCCATGACGACCACAGCACCGGTGCCGAGGGACGTCCCGATCTTCTTCAGGCCGTTGTAGTCCATCGTGGCATCCAGGATGACCGCTCCGGGCACCACGGGGACCGAGGACCCTCCGGGGATCACCGCCTTCAGCGCACGACCGTGCCGCACGCCACCCGCGATCTCGAGGAGATCGCGGAACGGGATCCCAAGCGGCAATTCGAAATTACCCGGCTTCTCCACGTGCCCTGAAACCGAAAACAGGGCCGTGCCTCCGGAACCCTCCGGACCAAGATCCGCAAACCACCTGGGACCACGGCGCAGGATCGCTGGAACCGACGCAAAGGACTGCGTGTTGTTGATCGTCGTAGGCCGCCCGTAGAGGCCAAAGACAGCCGGGAATGGCGGCTTGAAGCGTGGCTTGCCCGGCTTGCCCTCGAGGGACTCGAGCAAGCCCGTTTCTTCGCCACAGATATAGGCGCCCGCGCCAACGAAGGTGTGCAGGTCAAAGTCGATCCCCGAGCCACGGATGTTATGGCCCAGGAGACCGGCCGCATAGGCTTCCCTCAGTGCCTCGTCAAAGACCGGCACCGGCTCGTCGAGAAACTCCCCCCGGATGTAGTTGTAGCCCACGGTAGCACCCATGGCGAAGGCGCCAATGGCCATGCCTTCGATGACCGAATGGGGGTTGTAGCGCAGGATCTCCCGGTCATGGCAGGTGCCCGGCTCGCTCTCGTCTGAATTGCAGACCATGTACTTTTGCCCGGCAGCGTCCCTGGGCATGAAGCTCCACTTGACGCCCGTGGGGAAACCCGCGCCCCCACGACCGCGCAGTCCTGAAGCCTTGACACCCTCGATGACCTGCTCGCTAGTCATACCGCCGGCAAGGATCTTCTCCCAGACCTCGTAGCCACCAATCTCCCGGTAGGTCCTGAGACTGGCAGGCTGGTCCTTACCGAGGGTCTGGAAACAGACCAGGTTCTGCTCGTAGCGGCGCGCCTCAGTCATGGGAATGCTCTTTCTTCTGCCCAGACGCGGTGCCAATGCTGTGCAGAATTTCGTCGACCCGGGCTGGCGTCAGGTTCTCGTAGTACCTGTGATCGACCATCATCATCGGCGCCCCGCAGCAAGCCGCCAGGCACTCTTCTTCTTTCTTGAGATAGAAGCGGCCATCAGCCGTACTTTCTCCGACCTTGATGCCGAGGCGCTTCTCGACATGCGCCAGGATCTTCTCGCCCCCGCAAAGCATGCAGGAGATATTGGTACACACCGAGATGCTGTGCCGCCCCACCGGCTTGGTCTCGAACATTGAATAGAACGAGGCCACTTCAAATACCTGGATCGGCGGCAGGCCGAGGTAAGCGCCAACTGCCTCCATCAGTTCCCGGGTCAGATACCCGTTGTTCTCATGCTGGGCAGCATGCAATGCCGCGATAACGGCCGACCGCTGCCGGCCCGCAGGAAAACGGGCAATCCAGCGGTCAATCTCTGCCCGCAGGTGAGGAGAAAGAGCGGTTCCGGCGTTGTCAGGGGTTTCCATCAGCGGTCAATCTCGCCAAAAACGATGTCCTGCGTACCAATCACGGCCACCACGTCGGCCAGCATGTGGCCCTCCACCATTTCCGCCATGGCGGAGAGGTGCGCAAACCCGGGCGCCCGGACCTTCAGCCGATAGGGCTTGTTGGCTCCATCGGAGACGAGGTAAACGCCAAACTCTCCCTTGGGGTGCTCCACGGCCGCATAAGCCTCGCCGGCCGGTACCGTGTAGCCCTCGGTGAACAGCTTGAAGTGATGGATATGGGACTCCATGTCGTCCTTCATGGCTGCGCGACTCGGCGGGGCAAACTTCCGGTCGTCCAGCATCACGGGACCGGGATTGCGCCGCAGCCAGTCGATGCACTGGCGAACTATGCGATTGGCCTCCCGCAACTCCTCGATTCGGACGAGATAACGATCGTAGCAATCGCCGTTGACGCCGACGGGAATGTCGAACTCAAGCTCCGGGTATACCTCGTAGGGCTGCTTCTTCCGCAAGTCCCACTCCACCCCGGAACCCCGGAGCATCGGACCCGTAAAGCCGAGCTGCAGCGCGCGCTCCGGACTTACTACTCCGATATTCACTGTCCGTTGCTTCCAGATCCGGTTATCAGTCAGCAGTGTCTCGTACTCGTCCACACACTTTGGGAAGCGACGGGTGAAGTCCTCAAGGAAGTCGAGGAGAGACCCTTCGCGGGCCGCGTTGAGCCGCTTTACTTCCTTGCCGGAACGAAACTCCGAGGACTGAAACCTGGGCATGCTGTCCGGCAGATCCCGGTAGACGCCGCCGGGCCGGTAGTAGGTGGCGTGCATGCGCGTGCCTGAGACGGCCTCGTAGCAGTCCATGAGGTCCTCCCGCTCGCGGAAGCAGTACAGGAACACCGTCATCGCCCCGATATCGAGTCCGTGGGCGCCAAGCCACATCAGGTGATTGAGGATCCGCGTGACCTCATCGAACATGACGCGAATGTACTGAGCACGCCTGGGAACCTGAATGCCGAGAAGCTTCTCAATAGCCAGCACATAGCCATGCTCGTTACACATCATGGATACATAGTCGAGCCGGTCCATGTAGCCGATGCTCTGGTTGAAAGGCTTGCTCTCGGCCAGCTTCTCCGTTCCCCGATGCAACAAGCCAATGTGCGGATCGGCCTTCTGAACGGTCTCGCCATCCATCTCGAGAACCAGGCGCAAAACACCATGCGCGGCCGGATGCTGGGGGCCGAAATTAAGGGTGAAATTCTGGAACTCAGCCATGCCCGTCCTTCAGGTCCGGTGCATAGCGGTTGTCGTCGCGAATCACCCGGGGAACCAGCGTCCGGGGCTCAATCGTGACCGGCTGGTAGACCACCCGCCCCTGCTCCGGGTCGTAGCGAACCTCCAGGTTTCCTGACAGCGGAAAGTCCTTGCGGAACGGATGCCCGATAAACCCGTAGTCGGTCAGGAGCCGGCGCAGATCCGGGTGCCCCTCGAAGAGGATGCCGAACAGGTCGAAGGCCTCGCGTTCATACCAGTTGGCTGCCGCCCAGACACCGATGACCGAGGGAATCACCGGCGGGTTATCCACGCCAGTGAATACGGTAAGCCGCAGGCGCAGATTGCCGCTGACGGACAGCAGGTGATAAACCACGGCGAAACGTCGCGCATCGAACTGCTGGCCGGGGTCAGCCAGGATAATGCCCTGCTCCGCCGCCCGGCTGAAGCCACCGCTGGTGGCGTCATGAGTCTCCCACTCGTCGCGGCCATGAGTCAGATAGTCAACGCCACACAGGTCAATCAGCATCTCGAAGGAAAAATCGTCACGCAGGGCGCGGGCGACGGCCAGCAAATCACCAGGAGCAAGCTCATAGCCCAGTTCGCCGCAGCGGGAAGTGATGCGGGCGATGCTGCCCCCGAACCGCTCAGCAAGACTGGCGGCAAGCGCCTCCTGGCGGGGACTGGTCTGCCGGGCGGTCATCGGGCAATCGTGTTCGTGCGGCGGATCTTGTTCTGCAGTTGGATGATGCCGTAGAGCAAGGCCTCTGCCGTCGGCGGACAACCAGGTACGTAGACATCCACGGGGACGATCCGGTCGCAACCCCGAACTACCGCATAGGAATAGTGGTAGTAGCCTCCGCCGTTGGCACAGGATCCCATGGAGATCACCCAGCGTGGCTCGGCCATCTGGTCATAGACCTTGCGCAGGGCCGGGGCCATCTTGTTGGTCAGGGTTCCGGCGACAATCATCACGTCCGACTGGCGCGGACTGGGACGAAAGATGACGCCGAAGCGATCCAGATCGTATCGGGCAGCGCCGGCATGCATCATCTCGACAGCACAGCAGGCCAGCCCGAACGTCATGGGCCACAGGGAGCCGGTGCGCGCCCAGTTAATGAGGTCATCCAGCTTGGCGACGACGAAACCGCGCTGCTGGAGAATATCCGGCTGGGGTTCGCCAAGGTGCGTTTCTAGTCCCACTCCAGGGCCCCCTTCTTCCATTCGTACATGAAACCGACCACCAGAATGGCGAGGAAGACCCCCATGGCCAGAATTCCCGTCAGGCCGATCGCGTCGAGGGTTACTGCCCAGGGGAAGAGAAAGGCAATTTCCAGGTCGAAGACGATGAAGAGAATGGCTACGAGGTAGTAACGAACGTCGAACTTCATGCGGCTGTCTTCGAAGGGTTCGAAGCCGCATTCATAGGGCGAGAGCTTTTCGGGGTACTTGCTCCCCCGGCCAATGAGAAAACCGAGGCCGAGAAGAACCAGGCCGATACCCAACGCCACACAAAGGTAGACCAGTACCGGAATGTAGTTGGCCAGCACGGGCGCTCCTTCAACCCTCTAAAGTCTGGCGACGCCCAAACGTCCCAGTCACTCAAGAAACCTATGGTCTCGCTCAATTGGTGCCGACGGTGAGACTCGAACTCACACAGCTTGCGCCGCCGCCCCCTCAAGACGGTGTGTCTACCAATTCCACCACGCCGGCAATAACTATTGTCCCGAAACCACTAGTTGCCCGGCTCGGCGGGCATCACCGGCAAGGCGGGCTGATCTGTCGCTGCCGGGGCGGCCGACGGCAACGCCGGAACCCCCGGGGAAACTGACGGCGACCCGGGTGTCGGGGAGGCAGCCGGCTGTTCCTGCACCTGAAGTGCCGGAGCAGCATCGAGGAGGCTTTTCGGCGCCTCACGCTGCGTTCCCAGGTAGGCAAGCCCAAGGCTCGTACAAAAGAACAACAACGCCAGCACACCGGTGGAGCGGGACAGAAAGTTCGCCGAACCCCGCGCACCGAAAACCGTGCCCGAGGCGCCCGCCCCGAAACCCGCCCCGGCATCCGCGCCCTTCCCGCGCTGAAGCAGAACCAGAGCCACTATGCTGGCTGCAATGAGTACGTGCACAACCAGCACGAGAGTAGGTAGTGTCGTCATCAGCTTGCCGCCGCCTTGCAAATGCTTACAAACTCGCCAGCCAGCAGCGCTGCGCCGCCGATCAGCCCGCCATCGATATCTTGCATTGCGAAGAGGTCCTTCGCGTTGGACACCTTGACGCTGCCACCGTATAGGACCCGGAGAGCGGACGCCATTGTAGCATCGCGTCGCCCGACAGTCGCCCGGATGTCGGCGTGGACGGCCTGGGCGTCGGCGGGTGTCGCGGTCAGGCCCGTGCCAATCGCCCAGACGGGCTCGTAGGCTACTGACATCATCTGGCGCTCGGCCGCCGATACCTGTCCCGAGTCCAGCGCCTCCAGGACCACCTGCAGTTGCCGGCGGACCACGGTGAGGGTGTCTCCCGCATCCCGCTCAGCCCGGGTCTCGCCCACACACAGGATTGGGGACAGTCCAGCCCGGAGCGCGGCCAGGACCTTGCCAGCCACTCGCTCGTCAGTATCCCCGAACAGCGCACGCCGTTCGGAGTGCCCCGTAATCACGTAACGGCACCCCACATCCCGGAGCATGGCTGCGGCGACTTCGCCGGTAAACGCGCCGGCCTCCTCTACCGCAACATCCTGCGCGCCCAGACGCAGATGACTGGCGGCAACGAGCTCGGCCAACTCGGCCAGGTAGACAAAGGGGGGACAAAGCAATACTTCAAGGGGAGGATTCTCGCCCCGCAGGCGAGCGGGCCCCAGGTCAATCCCGGCCAGGCCCTCGGCCACCGCGACAGCGAGGGCGCGACTGGTCTGGCGGCTGCCATGCAGCTTCCAGTTCCCTGCGACTATAGGCCGCCTGGTTGCCATTGGTGCAGGCCCGCAGCCCGAAAAAAAGAGGCCGCAGGTTAACGTGCCGCGCTATCGAAAGCAACGCAGGCCGTGAGGTCAAAGGGGGGGGTCAGCTCGCCGGCGCCCCCCGTACCGCCGCCCCTATCTCGTCGGCAAGCTTCTCCACCTCAACCCGGTCCTCACCCTCAACCATGACCCGCACTACGGGCTCGGTCCCCGAGGCCCGCAGAACCACCCGACCGCGGTCACCCAGTTGCTTCTCTGCCCGACTCACGGCGCTCTGGATCGGCACCGAATTCTTGAAGTCAATCGTCTGCCCGACCCGGACGTTAACGAGCTTCTGGGGGAAGCGGACCATACCGGCAGTCAGTTCGGCGAGAGTGAGACCAGACTGCTTCATTACACAAAGCACCTGCAGGGCGCTGATCAGACCATCGCCAGTGGTGGTCTTGTCGAGGCAAATGAGGTGACCCGAGGTCTCACCGCCGAGGCGGCCACCGGTTTCACGCAGCATTTCGAGAACATAGCGGTCACCGACCTTGGCGCGACGAAAATCCACGCCCAGCGCCTTCAGGCCAACCTCCAGGCCCAGATTGCTCATCAGGGTGCCAACCACCGGCCCCCTGAGAGTGCCTGCCTGCTGCCAGGCGCTGGCAAGCACCCAAAGCAGCTGGTCACCGTCGATTAACTGGCCAAGGTGATCCACCATCAACACCCGGTCGCCATCGCCGTCGAGGGCGATACCGAGGTCTGCCCTTACGCCTGCGGTGGTCAGCTGGAGCAACTCCGGCTTGGTTGAACCGCAACTGTCATTGATGTTGCGTCCGTTTGGTGAGCAACCAATGGGGACTATCTCAGCCCCCAGTTCCGACAGCACCCGCGGCGCCACCTTGTAGGCAGCGCCGTGGGAGCAGTCGATCACAATCTTGAGTCCCTCAAGCAGCAGATCCGAGGGGACGGTCGAGATGCAGAACGCCTTGTAAGCATCAAGAGCATTATCGACGCGCTTGGCCCGTCCCAGGGAACCGGACTCGCGCGTTACAGCGGGTTCGGACAACCGGGCCTCGATGGCTGCTTCGATGTCATCCGACAGCTTGCCGCCATTGGCGTCGAAGAACTTTATGCCGTTGTCTTCGTAGGGGTTGTGGGAAGCGCTGATTACGACGCCGACATTGGCACCCAGAATACGGGTCAGGTAGGCGATACCAGGTGTGGGCAGGGGCCCCACCAGAAGCACATCCATGCCGGCGGCTACGAAACCGGCTTCCAGTGCTGATTCAAACATGTAGCCGGAGACCCGGGTGTCCTTGCCGATCAGGACCTTTCCGCCACCCGGGGCGAGCACGTGCCCCGCGGCACTGGCCAGCCGGAGGGCGAACTCGGCGGTCATCGGATGCTCGCCAACGCGGCCCCGAATACCGTCCGTGCCAAAAAGCTTCCTGCTCATGAATTGTTCTCGATTGCGTCCATTATGCGAAAGGCCTGCACCGTGGGAAGAACGTCGTGCACCCGCACGATACGCGCCCCGCTCGCCCGGGCCTGCAGCGCCAGGGCCAGGCTACCCCCAAGGCGCCCGGAAGCGGGCACCTGCGGATCACCCGCCAGCTGACTGATCAGCCCCTTTCGCGAGAGACCCGCCAGCACAGGAAGACCCTCAGCCACAAAAACGTCCAGGTGTCTGAGCAAGGCCAGGTTGTGCTCCAGGTTCTTGCCGAAGCCAAAGCCGGGGTCCAGTATAAGTGAGTCCGGCGGGATCCCTGCTGCGACGCACCCCGCAACCCGTTCACGCAGAAACGCCAGAACCTCGCCGACAACGTCACGGTAGTGTGGCCGCTGCTGCATGGTCTCGGGTGTGCCCTGCATGTGCATCAGGGACACCGGAACACCCGCCTCTGCGGCGGCTGCCAGAGCTCCCGGCCTCGTCAGCGCCCGCACGTCGTTGAGCATGTCGGCGCCCGCGGCAACGGCGGCCCGCATGACGTCAGGCTCACTGGTGTCCACCGAGATCAGGACGCTCGAAACCCGCCGCAACTCCGTGATCACCGGAATGACCCGACTGAGCTCTGTGGCTACCCCGGGAGACCCTGAACCCGGGCGGGTAGACTCACCACCAACGTCGATGATCTGAGCCCCCGCCGTGGCCATGGCGAGAGCCGCCGCAACGGCGCTCTGGGGGGTGGGATAAGCGCCTCCATCGGAAAAGGAGTCGGGCGTGACGTTCAGGACGCCCATGACCAGACAGCGATCCGGGAGGGATCGCTGTCTGAACTTCAGCCGAGGCAGGGTCGTTGTCAGCTCTGGGTTCGGTGCTGGCTGGCCGGCTCACCTATGCCGGGCTCGCCAGTCGGCTTGGAGCCACCAAAAACGGTAGCCGGCGACCCCGGGCCGGGATTGTCCCAGCCCTCCGGCGGCTTAGGCTCCCTGCCGGCCATGATGTCCGCAATCTGCTTGTCATCGATCGTTTCGTATTTGATCAAGGCACCAGCCATGGCATGCAGCTGCACGAGATGGGTATTGAGAATGGAAGAGGCCAGCTGGTAGTTGCTGTCGATGATTCTCCGCACTTCCTCGTCAATGGCGTGAATCGTCACGTCAGACACCTGTTTGTGCTGGGTAACCATCCTACCCAGAAAGACCTCGCCGTCTTCTTCCGTGTAGGTCAGGGGACCGAGGCGGTCCGACAACCCCCACTTCGTCACCATGTTGCGGGCAATGTCGGTGGCGCGCTCGATATCATTTGAAGCGCCGGTTGTCACCGCATCAGGGCCGAACACCAGGGACTCTGCGATGCGGCCACCAAACAGACTGGCGATCTGACTGTTGAGACGGCGCTTGCTGTAGCTGTAGCGGTCCTCCTCCGGCAGAAACATGGTCACGCCCAGAGCTCTTCCCCGGGGAATGATCGAGACCTTATAGACAGGGTCATGGTCGGGAACGGAAAGGCCGACGATCGCATGACCGGCCTCGTGATAGGCAGTCAGCTTCTTCTCGGACTCGTTCATCACCATGGAGCGTCTCTCGGCGCCCATCATGATCTTGTCCTTGGCCTTCTCGAAGTCCTCCATGGTGACCGTGCGGCGATTAGCCCGCGCGGCAAACAAGGCGGCCTCATTGACGAGATTGGCGAGGTCAGCCCCCGAGAAGCCCGGGGTTCCGCGTCCGATAATTGATGGCCTGACGTCGTCCGCCAGAGGCACTTTGCGCATGTGCACCTTGAGGATCTGCTCGCGCCCCCGCACGTCCGGCAGCGGCACCACAACCTGCCGGTCAAAGCGACCGGGCCGCAGGAGCGCGGGATCCAGCACGTCGGGCCGGTTCGTTGCCGCGATGATGATCGTTCCTTCGTTACCTTCGAAGCCATCCATCTCCACCAGGAGTTGATTCAGCGTCTGCTCCCGCTCGTCATGCCCACCGCCGAGGCCAGCGCCCCGGTGGCGGCCGACGGCGTCAATTTCGTCAATGAAGATAATGCAGGGCGAGTGCTTCTTGGCCTGTTCAAACATGTCCCGAACGCGAGAGGCCCCGACGCCGACAAACATTTCGACAAAATCGGAACCGGAAATAGTGAAGAACGGCACCTTTGCTTCACCGGCAATCGCACGGGCAAGCAGCGTCTTGCCGGTACCTGGGGACCCGATCATCAGCACGCCCCTCGGGATCTTCCCGCCGAGCCGCTGGAACTTGGCGGGATCCTTCAGGAACTCGACGATCTCAGAAAGTTCTTCCTTCGCCTCCTCCACGCCCGCGACGTCCATGAAGGTGACTTTGACCTGATCCTCACCGAGCAGGCGCGCCCGACTTTTGCCGAAGGACATTGCGCCCCGGCCGCCAGAGCCGCCCTGCATCTGCCGCATGAAGTAGACCCAGACACCAATCAGGAGCAGCACGGGGAAGGAATTGATAAGGAGGCTGACGAGAATATTCTGGCCTTTAGGCGCCATTGCACTGATGCGCACGTTGTTCTTCTTCAGTTCGCCGATCAGGGCCGTGTTGTCTGTCTCCGGACTGAAGGTGGTGAAGCGCTCGCCGGTGGTCTTGGCGCCCTTCACGGTATCGCCTTCAAAGATGACCTGGCCTACCTGGCCAGCCTGGACCATGTCCAGAAATTCCGAATACTCCACGGTGTCGGACTGGCGGTTGCCAGTGCCGAAACTCTGGAAAACCGTCAGTAGCACAATGGCGATGACGATCCAGAGGATGATGTTCTTGGCCAGGTCATTCAGCACGGGATTTGGCCTTTGCTACGACAGGGATAAGGCGTCAAGAAATCTGACGCTACAAGCTTTTACACACTACTACACTACAGCCGAAAGTTTCTCGCTACCAGATAAGTCTCCCGGTTTCCGGACCGGGACGCCGCCGGCTTGCGCATACGCACTGAGGCAAACTGCGACCGGGTCGACTCCACATACTCCTGGAAGCCCTCGCCCTGGAACAGCTTTACCACCAGAGCACCACCCGGGCGAAGGACCTGGCCCGCAAAGTCACTAGCCAGCTCGGCGAGATGCATGGTTCGGGGCTGATCCACGACCCGGGTTCCCGTCATATTGGGGGCCATATCCGACAGCACAAGGTCCACCGGGCGCCCTGCCAGACGGCTGAGAAGTACGTTCACAGTAGCTGCTTCGCGGAAGTCCCCCTGGAAGATCTCAACCCCGGCCAGATTGGCCATGGGAAGGAGATCCACAGCCAGCACCAGGCCCTGGGCGCCAGCCACCCCCGCGGCGAACTGGCTCCAGGCGCCGGGGGCCGCGCCCAGGTCCACAACCACGGAGCCCGGCTTTAACAGCCGCTCACGGCCCTGCAGCTCCGAGAGCTTGAAGACGGCCCTGGAACGCCAGCCTTCCGCCTGGGCGCGCTTCACGAAGGGATCCCGGGCCTGCCGGGCCTTCCATCGGGCGCTGGATGAATTCTTGCTCATCGCTATACTCGCCACCCATGGCAAAACAGGCACAGCAGCTGACCGAAAAGCAGAAGAAACATCTGCGGGGTCTTGCCCACGCGCTGACGCCGGTCTCGCGACTCGGGAACGGCGGAGTGACTGAGCCGTTTCTGACTGAACTGGAAACTGCACTGAGCCATCATGAACTCATCAAGTTGAAGGCGGTGGCGGCCAATCGCACGGACCGCGATGCCGCGATTGAAGCCATCCTGACCCGAACCGGCGCCAGCCTGATCACCAGGATAGGCAATGTTGCGGTGCTCTACCGACCATGCCCCACCGGGGCCCGCCTGAAGTTCCCGGAAGACTGAGTGCGGTCGACCTTCTGCCGAGGCCCCGGTGCTGCTTCCCCCAGGTGCCGCTTCAAAGATACTCGACGCGAACAATCTCCAGATTCTTCTCGCCACCCGGGACAACAAAAGAGGCCACGTCCCCCTCCACCTTGCCGATGAGTGCCCGGGCCAGGGGGGACGTGATTGAAATGAGGCTCTGCTTCATGTCCGCCTCATACTCGCCGACGATCTGATAGCGGCTGGCCTTGCCGTCCGCCTCATCCAGGAGGCTCACAATTGCGCCGAACACGACCTTCTTGTTTCCCGCAAGGCGCCCGACATCGATGATCTCTGCGTTCGACAGCAGACTCTCGAGTTCACGGATTCTGCCTTCAATGAAGCCCTGCTCTTCCTTCGCGGCGTGATACTCAGCGTTCTCTTTCAGGTCGCCGTGACCCCGCGCCTCGGAGATTGCCCGGACAACGCGCGGCCGCGCCTCGCCCTTCAGCATGCGAATCTCCGCACGCATCTTCTCGGCTCCGCCAATCGTCAGGGGCACTCGTTTCACAGCACCACTCCTGCGTGGAGATCCTGCAGTCTGTTCACGCTGACATCATCGAGGTGATCGAGAGCATAACTCGTAGCCAGTGCTGCAGGCATCGTCGTGTAGTAAGTCACCTTGCCGTGCACGGCTGCGCCGCGAATCGAACGGGATTCCCGGATCGCCTGCTTGCCTTCCGTGGTGTTGACGATAAGGCTGATTTCCTCGTTCTTGATCATATCCACCACGTGGGGCCGGCCCTCCCGGACCTTGTTGACCCGCCGGCAGGGCAGCCCTGCCCTGGCAAGCGCGCTGGCAGTGCCACCGGTAGCAATGAGGTCAAAGCCCCGGTCGATGAGCAGTTGGGCCAGCTTGACCGCTGCCGGCTTGTCCCGGTCCCGCACGGACAGAAACGCGGTGCCCCGCCGCGGCAGAACGACACCGGAGGCAATCTGCGCCTTTGCATAGGCCTCGGCGAACGTTCTCCCGGTGCCCATCACCTCGCCGGTGGACTTCATTTCGGGACCGAGAATCGGGTCCGCCTCGGGAAACTTGACGAAGGGAAATACCGCTTCCTTCACGGAGAAAAAACCGGGGATCCGCTGTGTCGTCGCGCCCTGCTCAGCCAGCGTGACCTTCACCATCGTCTTTGCCGCCACTTTGGCCAGCGGCAGTCCGATAGCCTTCGAGACGAAGGGCACGGTTCGCGACGCGCGAGGATTCACTTCGAGCAGGTAGATAATGCCGTTCTGGATCGCAAACTGCGTATTCATCAGGCCAACAACGTTGAGAGCCTTGGCCAGTTTCGTCGCCTGACTGATGAGCTCAGCCTGAATCTCGGGGCTCAGCGTCGCCGGGGGCAGAGAACAGCTGGAATCGCCCGAGTGGACACCGGCCTGCTCAATGTGTTCCATGATTCCGCCGATCAACACGTCTGTACCGTCACTGACGAGATCGACATCCACTTCCACGGCAAGGTCCAGGAAACGGTCCAGCAGGACCGGGCTGTCATTTGAGACGTTGACGGCATCCTTCATGTAGGCGCGAAGATCATCCTCCGTGTGGACTACTTCCATCGCACGGCCGCCCAGCACAAACGAGGGACGGATAACGAGCGGAAAACCGACCTCGGCGGACAGGCGGACTGCCTCTTCCGGCGTACGGGCGGTGCAGTTCGGTGGCTGACGGAGGCCAAGTCGCTGGACGAGCTTCTGAAACAGCTCCCGGTCTTCGGCGATGTCGATGGACTCGGGACTTGTGCCGATGATGGGGACCCCCGCCGCCTCCAGCCGGCGCGCGAGTTTCAGGGGTGTCTGGCCGCCAAACTGGACGATGACCCCCTTCGGCCGCTCGAGATCTACCACTTCCATGACATCCTCGAAAGTGAGTGGCTCGAAGTAGAGCCGGTCAGACGTGTCGTAGTCAGTCGAGACCGTCTCCGGATTGCAGTTGATCATGATGGCTTCGTAGCCGATCTCTTTGAGTGCAAAGGCGGCATGGACGCAGCAGTAGTCGAACTCAATTCCCTGACCGATCCTGTTGGGGCCACCACCGAGAATGATTATCTTGTTCCGACTGGTCGGGGCCGCCTCACACTCCTCCTCGTAGGTCGAGTAGAGATAGGCGGTGGTTGTGGCGAACTCTGCGGCGCAGGTGTCCACTCGCTTATAGACAGGGCGAACACCCGCCTTCAGCCGGCCCTGACGAACAATGCTCTCCTGTATCCCGAGCAGATGCGCCAGCCGGCTGTCCGAGAAGCCCTTGCGCTTCAGCGTGCGCAGTGCCGTGCCCTGGAGCAGTGGCATCCCTTCGGTACGCACGCGGCTCTCCCACTGAATCAGGTCTTCGATCTGGGCAAGGAACCAGGGATCAATGCCCGACAACTGGGCAACTTCAGCGCGGGACAGTCCGTGCCGGAACGCGTCCCCGACATAGAGGAGGCGATCGGCACCGGGCATCCGCAGTTCACGGCGCAGGACATCCATGTCATCAGTTGTCGCCGTTGCGGGCAACTTCTCGACGAAACCGTTTATGCCCGTCTCGAGGCCCCGCAGGGCCTTCTGCAGTGACTCCTGAAAGGTCCGGCCCATCGCCATGACTTCACCCACAGACTTCATCTGCGTCGTCAGGCGATCATTGGCTCCAGGGAACTTCTCAAAGGTAAAGCGGGGCACCTTCGTTACCACGTAGTCGATGGTGGGCTCGAAGGACGCCGGGGTAGCGCCGCCGGTGATGTCGTTGCGCAGTTCGTCGAGGGTGTAGCCAACAGCGAGCTTGGCCGCCACCTTGGCAATCGGGAAACCCGTGGCCTTTGAAGCCAGCGCTGACGACCGGGACACCCGCGGATTCATCTCGATGACCAGCATGCGGCCGTCGGCCGGGCTGACCGCAAACTGCACGTTGGAACCGCCCGTATCGACCCCGATCCGGCGGAGAATCGCGATCGACGCATCGCGCATCCGCTGGTATTCCTTGTCAGTCAGCGTCTGGGCCGGCGCCACCGTGATGGAATCGCCGGTGTGCACGCCCATGGCGTCGACGTTCTCGATGGAGCAGATGATGATGCAGTTGTCCGCCTTGTCACGAACCACCTCCATCTCAAACTCCTTCCAGCCAATCAGGGACTCCTCGAGCAGAATCTGCGTGATCGGCGAGAGGTCAAGGCCGCGAGTGGCCATGGCCTCGAACTCCTCGCGGTTGTAGGCAATACCACTGCCACTGCCGCCGAGGGTGAATGAGGGCCGGATGATGGTGGGGAAACCGATCGCGGCCTGCGCCTCGATGGCCTCCTCAATAGTCCTGGCGGTGGACGCCCGGGCGACCTCGAGGCCGATCTCCTTCATCGCCCGCCCGAACAGCTCCCGGTCTTCCGCTGTGTCGATCGCTTCCCGGGACGCGCCGATCATTTCCACGCCGAACTTGGCCAGAACTCCTTCACGCTCGAGATCCAGTGCGCAGTTCAGGGCGGTCTGCCCGCCCATCGTGGGCAACAGGGCATCCGGTCTCTCCCTCTCGATGATCCGGGCCACCGTCTGCCAGCTGACGGGCTCTATGTACGTGGCATCGGCCATTTCGGGGTCGGTCATGATCGTGGCTGGATTGGAGTTGACCAGAATCACGCGGAAACCCTCCTCGCGCAGCGCCTTGCAGGCCTGCACGCCGGAGTAGTCAAACTCGCAGGCCTGACCGATAACGATCGGGCCTGCGCCAATAATCAGGATGCTCTTTAGATCAGTGCGCCGGGGCATGGCAGCGACTCGCTTACTTCGTCTTCAACGCCGGCTTGGCGGAACTCGCCACACCGGACTCTTGCCGCACTCGCTGGCCCATGAGGCTGGCAAAGCGGGCAAACAGTGGACGCACATCATGGGGCCCCGGGCTGGCCTCCGGGTGACCCTGAAAACTAAAGGCCAAACAATCAGTTCGCTCGATTCCCTGCAGTGAATTATCAAACAGGGAACGGTGCGTTGGCCGCACGGTCGCCGGCAGACTGGACTCGTCCACGGCAAAGCCGTGATTCTGGCTGGTAATCAGCACCTGGCCGGTAGCCAGGTCCTGCACGGGGTGATTGGCGCCGTGGTGGCCGAACTTCATCTTGACGGTTTTCGCGCCACTGGCGAGGCCGAGCAGCTGATGCCCGAGGCAGATGCCGAAAACCGGGACGCCTTCCGCGAGGATGGTCCGGATGGCCTCGATAGCGTAGGTGCAGGGCTCCGGATCTCCGGGACCATTGGAAAGAAACACGCCATCAGGCCGGAGGGCCAGAACCTTCTCGGCGGGCGTCTCAGCCGGGACCACGGTCACCCGGCTGTTGTGTTCCACCAGCAAGCGAAGAATGCTGCGCTTGATGCCAAAATCGTAGGCCACGACATCGAAGACGCCACTCCGTTTGGGCCGGACGGGCGCGGGGCCAGGCCAGGTGGCGCCGAGATTCCACTGGTAAGCATCCTTGGCGCTGACCATCCTGGCCAGGTCCATGCCCGCCAGCCCCGGAAAGCGCCGGGCGTGATCGACAACAGTGGCCGGGTCTACGTCTCCCGTCATGATGCAGCCCGACATGGCGCCTTTATCGCGCAGGACGCGGGTGAGCTTGCGCGTGTCGATCTCCGCAATCGCCACGACACCAGCACGGCGCAGGAACTCCGGCAGTTCCACTTCCTTCCGCCAGCTGCTGGAGACCGCAGGCAGATCCCGGATCACGAGTCCGGCCGCAAAGACCCGTTCGCTTTCCTGGTCCTCGCTATTGGTTGCCGTGTTCCCGATGTGGGGGTAGGTCAGCGTGATGATCTGCCGGCAGTAGGACGGATCAGTGAGGATCTCCTGGTAGCCGCTCATCGCCGTGTTGAACACGACCTCACCGATCGTACGACCTGGCGCACCGACAGAAATGCCACGAAAAATGGTGCCGTCCTGAAGCGCAAGCAGCGCGGGTTCCATCACGCTCTCCTACCGGCAGTTATCGGTTCCCCGCCGAACTAAGGGCGAGGTTAGGGTTGACTGTGCTTTTGCAGGGCGCATTTGCTCTAGGCAGGGATCGTCAACCCTCTTCGCCGGGGCCGAACCTGCGCTCAACTTATCTCTGATGGAAGGGGCCGTATTCTAAACGACAGGACGCAGCGAGGACACCCCTCAACCCGGCAGACCCAGCACGTCGCGAAGCGAGTACAGACCGGCTGGTTTGCCCTGCAGCCAGCCTGCTGCCCGCAACGCGCCCCGGGCAAACAGTGCCCGGTCAGTGGCCCGGTGCGTAAGCTCAAGAAGCTCCTCGGCGCCCGCCAGCGTCACGGTGTGGTCGCCCACGATTGCGCCACCCCGAAGGGAGGAAAAGCCGATCGCTTCCGGCGTCCTGGCCGTGGTGGCCAGGCCTGACCTTGAGAGGACAGCAACATCGGCCAGCTGCTGCCCGCGGACGAGAGCCACGGCCTCGCCAAGCTGGAGAGCGGTCCCGGACGGGGAATCCTTCTTTTCCCGGTGGTGCGCCTCAGTAATCTCCACGTCAAACCCGGTACCGAGCAGCATTGCGGCCTGGCGCGCCAACTCGGTCAGAACCGTGACACCCAGACTCATGTTCCGGGCGTAAATGACGGGCACGCGACGCGCAGCCGCCTGCAAGGCGCCCAACTCAGCGGCGCCGAGTCCGGTAGTCCCGACAACCAGCGCATGGCCACCCGCTGCGCAGGCCGCTGCGTGCCCCGGGGTGGCAGCCGGCGCGGTGAAATCGATGGCCACCTCGCAGCCGGGAGCCGAGCCCGGTCCAGCGCCCTTCAGTGCGGTGGCAAGGTTGTCGGTGGCCAATACCCCCAGGGGTTCAAGGCCGGCCATCTGGCCAGCATCACGGCCAACCGCCGGATCGCCTGGCTCCACGAGAGCACCCACCAGCTGGTGCTCACCACCCGCAACAATCAGCCGGATCAGGGCGGTCCCCATCCGCCCGCCCGCTCCGAGTACCGTTATCCGCGCCATTGATCACCAACCCTCAGCGCCCGGTCAGGGCGTCATCTTTTCAAAGAACTGGCGAACCCCGTCCAGCCAGGATTGACTGCGGGGACGATGCCGGTCACCTCCGGCGAGCAGCGCTTCGTTAAACGCCTCCAGCAGGCGCTTCTGCTCGGTCGTCAGATTGACGGGCGTTTCCACCTCAACCCGGCAGTAGAGGTCTCCCGGGCCGTTCCCACGGACAGGCCTCACGCCCTTGCCCCGCAACCGGAACACCCGGCCTGACTGGGTCTCGGCGGGAATCTTGAGGGTTACTTCGCCGTCCAGGGTTGGGACCTGCACCACCCCGCCGAGAGCGGCGAGGACGAAGTTCACGGGTATGCCGCAGGACAGGTCCGCCCCATCCCGTTCGAAGAGTTCATGGGGCTGGGTCCGGATCTCGACGTAGAGATCCCCGGGCGGCCCGCCGTTCTGACCCGGCTCGCCCTCACCGGTGAGCCGGATCCGATCGCCAGTGTCCACGCCGGCCGGCACCTTGACCGCGAGAGTCTTGTTCTTCTGGACACGGCCACGCCCCTGGCATCCGCCACAGGGCTGGTCAATCTGCTGACCAGCGCCGCGGCAGGTCGGACAGGTCTGCTGGACAGAAAAGAATCCCTGGGCCATCCGGACCTGACCTGCGCCTTCACAGGTCTTGCAGGTCACCGGTTTGCTGCCCGGCTTGGCACCGGAGCCCTTGCAGGCCTCGCAGTTCATCTGGGTGGGCAACGTCAGGTTGATCGTGTCCCCGAAGACGGCCTGCTCCAGAGTCAGGGCCAGCTCGTAGCGCAGATCGGCGCCGCGGAACACCGTGGATCGGCCCCGGCGACCGCCGCCAAAGATGTCGCCGAAGACATCACCAAAGATGTCCCCAAAAGCGTCTCCCGGGTTCATCCCGGGACCCCTCCGTCCACCACCGCCGGCGGCCTCGAGACCAGCGTGCCCGTGGCGATCGTAGACGCCGCGCTTCTGCGCGTCGGAGAGCACCTCGTAGGCCTCCTTGGCTTCCTTGAAGGCAAGCTCGGCCTTGGGATCGTCCGGATTGCGATCCGGGTGATGCTTCATGGCCAGACGGCGATACGCCTTCTTGATGTCAACATCGGGCGCCTCGCGACTGAGGCCAAGGACTTCGTAGTAGTCACGTTTCGTCATAGGGGTAACCAATGCAATGACGGCCCGGTGTACTGCACCGGGCCGTCGGCCTTACGGAAAGTGACGTGGTCTTCCAGGCTTACTGGGCCAGCTCCTGCGCAAGGACTTCAGCCCGTACCGGAGCGTCCGCCCTTGCCATCCTTGACCTCTTCGAACTCCGCATCCACGACACTGTCGTCGCTGCCACCAGCCTGGCCGCCACTCTGGCCGCCACTCTGGCCGCCACTCTGGCCGCCACCAGGACCACCCGCCGCGCCCCCAGAGGCCGCCTGCTCCTGCTCGAAAGCCTTCTGTGCGAGGGTAGCGGAAGCTTCCGCCAGCGCCTTGCTCTTGAGCTCAATCTTGGCCTTGTCGTCGCCCTTGATCGCGTCCTTCAAGTCCGAGAGAGCCGACTCGATCCGGCCACGCTCGGCAGCCTCGACCTTGTCGCCCAGGTCCCGCAGGGTACGTTCGGTGCTGTGCACCAGCCCGTCGGCCTGATTGCGGGCCTCCACGAGTTCGCGAAACTGCCGGTCCTCCTCGGCATGGGTTTCTGCCTCACCGACCATGCGCTTGATCTCGTCTTCGGCCAGGCCGCTGGACGCCTTGATGACGATCTTCTGCTCCTTGCCTGTCGACTTTTCCTTGGCCGACACGTTCAGGATGCCGTTGGCATCGATATCAAAGGTGACCTCAACCTGGGGCATGCCCCGCGGTGCCGGCGGCAACTCTGCCAGGTCAAAGCGGCCCAGTGACTTGTTGTGGCGCGCCTGGTCCCGCTCACCCTGGAGCACGTGGATCGTCACGGCTGTCTGGTTGTCATCGGCGGTTGAGAACGTCTGATTGGCCCGGGTGGGAATCGTGGTGTTCTTCTCGATGAGCTTGGTCATCACGCCACCAAGCGTTTCGATACCCAGCGACAGCGGGGTAATGTCGAGCAGGAGTACGTCCTTCACCTGCCCGGAGAGCACGCCCGCCTGGATCGCGGCACCCACAGCCACGGCCTCGTCCGGGTTCACGTCTTTCCGCGGCTCCTTGCCAAAGAAGTTGCGCACCGCTTCCTGGACCTTCGGCATGCGCGTCTGGCCACCGACGAGAATGACGTCGTCGATATCGCCCACCTTGAGGCCGGCGTCGCTGACGGCGGTCCGGGACGGGCCGATGGTCCGCTCAATCAGGTCCTCCACCAGGGACTCGAGCTTGGCCCGGGTCAGGCGGATATTCAGGTGCTTCGGGCCGCTTGCATCTGCCGTGATGTAGGGCAGATTGACCTCCGTCTGCTGCTGGGCGGAGAGCTCAAGCTTGGACTTCTCTCCCGCTTCCCGCAGGCGCTGCATGGCGAGGGGGTCGCGACGGATGTCGATGCCGCTCTCCTTCAGGAACTCACCAGCCAGGTACTCCACGATCCGCATGTCGAAGTCTTCGCCGCCCAGGAACGTGTCGCCATTGGTGGCCAGTACCTCGAACTGGTGCTCACCATCGATTTCCGCAATTTCGATGATCGAAATGTCGAAGGTGCCGCCGCCGAGGTCGTACACGGCGATCTTGCGGTCACCCCGCTGCTTGTCCATGCCGTAGGCCAGCGCGGCCGCCGTCGGCTCGTTGATAATCCGCTTGACCTCGAGGCCGGCAATCCGCCCGGCGTCCTTGGTGGCCTGCCGCTGCGAGTCGTTGAAGTAGGCAGGTACCGTGATCACCGCTTCGGTGACCGGCTCGCCCAGATAGTCCTCGGCGGTCTTCTTCATCTTCATGAGAACGCGCGCGGAGATCTCCGGGGGGGCCATCTTCTTGCCACTGACCTCAACCCAGGCATCGCCGTTATCCGCAGCGGCGATCTTGTAGGGGACCATCCCGATATCACGCTGGACGACTTCGTCCTTGAACTTGCGGCCAATCAGGCGCTTCACGGCGAACAGGGTGTTCGCCGGGTTGGTCACGGACTGCCGCTTGGCCGACTGGCCCACCAGCACCTCGTCGTCCTTGGTGAAGGCCACGACTGACGGGGTGGTGCGATCACCCTCGCTGTTCTCGATGACCTTGGGCTTGCCACCCTCCATGATCGCCACGCAGGAATTCGTGGTTCCGAGGTCAATGCCAATGATCTTGCTCATGCGTCGCTCCATCCGCTGGTTAGGTCGCTAGTCGGGTTAGTGTCCACTGCAGACCACAATGGGCCCGGCCGGACCGGTTTCAAGGGCAATCAGGAGACCCGGGCCTCCCGATTACAGGTATCAATTCACGTCCGGCAGTGTTTCCCCGCCGGTCAGGGTCGCGCCCGAGGCCACTGGCTCGCCGGCCACGATAACCCGCGCGGGCCTCAGGAGCCGGTCACCGAGCCGATAGCCCTTCTGCAGGACGACCAGGACCGAGCCGGGCACGGTCGTTGCCGAGGGCTGCATGCTCATGGCCTCGTGCAACTGGGGGTCGAAGGGGTGGCCCACCGGGTCGACGATCTCGATACCAAACTTGTCGAAGGCGCCACGCAGCAGGCGCAGCGTTGCCTGTTTCCCAGCGAGGAGGCTGTCTGCGGAAGCCGTCCCGGCATTTTCCAGGCCCATTTCCAGGGTGTCCACAATGCCAAGCAGCTCACCGGCCAGCTTCTCTACGCCGGAACGACGGGCGGCGTCGAGGTCCCGGGCAGACCGCTTGCGCACATTGTCGAGTTCAGCCACGGCCCGCAGGTAGCGGTTCCAGTTTTCCGCCCCGGTGGCCTCAGCCTTCTCCAGTGCCTCGCGCAGCTCGGCCACCGGATCCTCGGCGGCCGCATCCCGGTGTTCAGGATCCGGGTGTTCAGCATCTGACATGGGCAGGCTCCTTCTGGACGGGCTCTCTGGACGGACCTAACAAGGCAGGCCCTCGGCCGCCAGTGCCGACAATGGGGGTCAGGAACCGGAATTCAAGTCCGGCCGCAGACCAAAATCCGGGCCCACATTCAGATCCGAGTTAAGGGCTGCCCCAAGCAGCCGGGCGGTCACCTGAACAATCGGAATAACCCGCTCGTAGGCCATCCGGGTCGGGCCAATGACCCCGAGGACGCCGACGATCTGGTCCCCGACAGTATACGGGGCCGTGACGATGGTGCAGTCATCGAGAATCCGGTAGCCGGACTCCTCGCCGATGAAGATCTGGACGCCCTGGGCAGCGACGCTTCGGTCCAGCAGGGTCAGTATCTCCCGCTGCTCGCCAAAAGCCTCGAAGAGCTGCCGGATCTTCTCGACGTCCGAAAGCTCCTGAAAATTCATCAGTTTTGTCTCACCGGAAAGCACATAGCCCGCGCTCTCCGTGCCTGCCTTAGGGGCATGCCCGGCGATGGAGTCCAGCATGAGGCGGTTCATGTACTCCCGGGTGCCGTCCAGGTTGGCCCGGAGCCGGGTCCTGACTTCGGACAGATCCCGGCCCGTAAACTGCTCATTGAGATAATTCGCCGCCCGGCGCAGCTCCTCTTCGGTGTAGTCCCGGTCCATGTCCAGAATGCGGTTCTGCACTTCTGCATCGTTGACCACCAGGATGGCGAGGACGCGCCGGCCCGACAGGGGCAGAAACTCGATATGGCGCAAAGTGGCCTTCTGCTGGCGGGGAATGGTAACCACGCCTGCCAGACTGGTCAGGGCGGAGAGGGCCGAAGAAGCGGCGGAAGCAATGGCCTTGGCATCCCCCCGAAACCGGTCCTCGAGCTGCCCCTGCAGGCGGATGACATCCGGCTCTGCCATGGGCTGGAGCCGGACGAGCGTATCCACAAAAAAGCGGTACCCTTTGGCAGTGGGGATCCGGCCGGCACTAGTGTGGGGCGCGGCGATGAACCCGAGGTCCTCGAGATCAGCCATGACATTGCGAATAGTGGCCGGGCTCAGATCCAGGCCGGCGGTCAGCGACAGGGTCCGGGAGCCGACGGGTTGCCCCTCCCGGATGTAGTGTTCGACGAGAATCCGGAGGACGTGCCGGGCACGCTCGGACGGCAGGTCGGAGGTGAGTTCAGTGCCCATGACTGCGGGGCACGCTAGCAATCGCCCATGTAGAGTGTCAAGGTCATGATAAGAATAGCGAAATGAACAACAGATCCCGACAGAATCCCTTCACCAGAATTGCGCTCATGGGCAACCCGCAGGATCCCCGGGCCCTGGAAGCGCTGCGCATCCTGGCACCGCACCTCCTGCGCGCAGGCTGCAGCGTCAAGCTGAGCCGCTCGGTGCGTGCCCGCGGGGTGCCCGCCCGCGCGAAGCGTGTCGCCGATGACCGGCTCACCGTCGGCGTCGACCTGATCATCGCGATCGGTGGTGACGGGAGCATGCTCTATGCGGCGCGCCGGATCGCGGGCCGAAAGATTCCACTCCTGGGGATCAATCGCGGCCGCCTCGGCTTTCTGGCTGACGTGGGCCCGGAGCATATGCTGGCGCATATTGATCAGATCCTGGCCGGCCATTACGTCAGCGAGCAGCGCATGCTGCTCGTGGCGTCCATAGTAAAGAATGAAAAAGTGCTGGCGAGCGCTTTTGCCCTCAATGATGTGGTGGTCAAGCGGCACGATACCGGCCGCATGGTTGAGTACCAGACGTTTGTCGACGGCGGCTACGTGAACACCCACCTCGGCGATGGCTTCATCATCGCGACACCGACGGGCTCAACCGCTTACGCCCTCAGTTGCGGCGGCCCCATCGTCGAACCCGGCCTCGACGCGCTGGTGCTCACGCCCATCTGCCCCCACACGCTCAGCGATCGGCCCCTCGTCATCCCTGGCAATCGCGTGGCCGAAGTCCGACTCCACGCCGCGCCGTCGCCCAACGCAAAACAGGCGGATCGGGCCGAGGTCACCTGCGACGGAGAACTGCTGGGCCGCCTGAGTCCCGGTTCGGCAGTCAGGGTCAGCGCCGCCCGGGAACGCATTGAACTGGTGCACCCGGTCGGCTACGACTACTTCGATATCCTGCGCAGCAAGCTGCTCTGGGGCCGCGACACCCGGGACCACGGCGTGACCCCGGCGCGCCCCCGCGGTAAGGGCTAACCGCCTCCCGCATGCTGACCCAGCTGCAGATCCGCGACCTTGCCGTCATCGAGGAAGTCACGGTGGACTTCGGCAGCGGCTTCACCGTCATGACCGGGGAAACCGGCGCCGGGAAATCCATCCTGATCGACGCGCTGGCACTGGCGGTGGGCGAACGTAGCGACGCCCAGGCCATCCGCGCCGGGGCCGCCCGGCTGGAGGTACTGGCAACCTTTGAGCCCGGCAGCAGCAGTCCGGCGAACCGCTGGCTGCAGGACAACGACCTCGCCGACGAGGGCTCCGGCTGTCATCTGCGCCGCCTTGTCAGTGCCGATGGGCGCTCGAAAGCCTGGATCAATGGCCGTCCGGTGCCCATCCAGACGCTGCGGGAACTGGGTGCGACTCTCGTCGATATCTGCGGTCAGCAGGACTATCAGTCGTTGCGCCACCGGTCAGCCCAGCGGGACGTGCTGGACGGACTCGCCGATCATGCCGAACTACTGGACCAGGTGCGGTCTGCCCACGCCGCCTGCATCACGGCTGAAGCTGCTCTGCAGGAACTTACTGCCAGCCAGCGGGACCGGGACAGCCGGCTCGAGTTGCTGACCTTTCAGCTGGGCGAACTGAATGTACTCCAGCCTCGCCCGGGCGAGTTCGCCGGACTGGAACGGGAACACACTGCCCTCGCCCACCGGCTGCGTATCGGCGAGGCGCTGGACAGGGCGATCGCGCGCACCTATGACGACGAGGAGACCTCAGCCCAGGCCGCCATCGGTGCCGCACGCCGGGCACTGGGCGAGGTGCTGCGCTTCGATCCGGAACTGGAACACCCGTTGCGGGTCCTCGCGGAGGTCGAGGCCCAGATCGGCGAAGCCGTCGACCAGCTGCGCCAGCGCGTGGCACAACTGGACCAGGACCCGGGGCGGGAGACGGAAATCGCTGATCGGCTGGCAGCTCTGCGCGAATCGTCCCGCAAGCACCGCTGCACCACCGACGAGCTGCCCGCCCTGCGGGAGCGACTCCAGACCGAGTTGACCCAGCTCAGCGCCGGCGAAGTAACGGTGGAGAAGCTGGCAGCCGCTGCCCATGCGCAGCGCTCCACACTGCTCGCGCTGGCCACCCGGCTGACGGCCGGCCGGCGGGCCGCGGCCAGCTCACTGAGTGCTGCGGTGACAAAGAACATGGCGACTCTCGGCATGCCCGGCGGGCAGTTCGAGGTCCGTGTGGGACCCCTCGGCGACAGTGCCGTCACTGCCCAGGGCGCGGATGAGGTCGAGTTTCTGGTGACCACCAATGCCGGACAGCCGCCTGGGGCACTGAGCCGCGTGGCGTCCGGCGGCGAGTTATCCCGGCTGAATCTGGCCATTCAGGTGGTGGCAACGGCGACCCGTGGCGCACCCACGCTGGTGTTTGATGAAGTGGATGCCGGCGTTGGGGGTGCCGTTGCCGAGATCGTTGGCCGGCGTCTGCGCCAGCTGAGCAGCGGCCGCCAGGTGCTGTGCATCACGCACCTGCCCCAGGTGGCGACGCTGGCTGAACAGCAGGCTACCGTGAGCAAGGCCACCCGCGCCGGCAAGACCACCACCACGGTGCGCATGCTGACGAGCGCCGAGCGCGTGGAGGAAACGGCGCGCATGCTGGGTGGGGTGACGATCACGGAACAGGCGAGGGCGCATGCCGCGGAGATGCTGGCCCAGGGCCGGAGCGGCGACCTGGGCGACCGGAAGCCAGGCAAGACAAAGAGGCGCGCCGGTCGGTCCTCCTAAACAAGAGAGACACGAATGAAGCTGCTATCACGCCTGTTCCGCACCGCCCCTGCCCCGCCGCCACCGCCCGCGGCAGCACCTCCAGCGCTTGAACCCGGGCCCGCGGTTGATCCGACTGAATACGAGAGACTGTTGGGCGCGATCGCGTCGGGCTCCATGGCCCCCGCTGAACTTGCCCGGGTAGCCGTCGAAGGGCCGACGACTCGCGTGCGGCAGGCCGCGGCAGCCGCGATCGACGATCCCGCGCTGTGGCACGATCTGTTGCCACGCCTGCGCGGCAGGGACAAAGCTGCCTACAAGCTCATCAAGCAGCGGACCGACGCGCTGCTGGCCGAGCAGCGCAACTTGGAACAGGCTGCCGTGGAAGCCGCTGCCCTGTGCACGTCGATCGAGAAGCACAGCGCCCGAGCGCACGATGCCCTCTACGAGGCCACGCTCTCCGTGTTGACGGAGCACTGGCAGGCGTTGCCGGGCACGCTCGACGCCGGAGTCCGTCAGCGCGGCCTGAAGGCGCTCGAGCGCTGCCGCGAAACCATTGCTGCGCACGACCGCGAGACAGCACGGCTGGCCGCCCTGCGCGAAGCTGACGAGGCGCGTGTGCTCGCTGCCGAACTGCAGGCGCTCAACCAGGCCGCCATAGAGCAGGCCGCAGCAGAGCAGGCCGCAGCAGAGCAGGCTGCGGCCGACGCGAGCGCGCGTGTCGCCGCTGACCAGGCCCGCGCCGCAGATGCCCGGGCGCTCGCTGATCGGCACGCCGTGGCAGCAGAGGCCCAGGGCGAGATCGTCAGTCTGATCCGCCTGTGCGGCGCCGCCCTTCACCGGGGCGACACGCGCAAGGCCGCACGCTTCCGCCAGTCGCTGGAAGCAGCGCTGCCGGGCGCCCCCTCTCTGCCCCCACACCTCACGCGCAGCCTGGAACAACTCGACGCCCGCCTGAACGAGCTGCGCCAGTGGAAGGACTACGTCGTTGCGCCGAAGCGCACCGAGCTGATTGAGGAAGTGGCGGCGCTGATTGGCGTGGAAGATGAGCCTGAGGCACTCGCGGAACACCTCCGCGCGCTCCGGCAGGAATGGCGGACGATCAATCAGGGCATCGCCGTCGACGTGCCGGCTGAGGCGGAGCGCTTTGAGCGGGCGTACCAGGCGGCGTTCCAGCCCTGCCAGGTCTATTTCGCCGCGCAGGCTGCGCTCCGTCGCGCGAATCTCGACAGCCGGAAGCGGGTACTCGAGCGCGTGCTGGCCTTCGAAGCGGGGATCGATGCCGGGCAGCCCGACCATCCGCTGATCGCTCGCGTCCTGCGCGAAGCACCGCAGGATTGGCGTCGCCACGCGCCGGTCGATCGCGATGCCGGTCGCCCCGTCGAGGCTGATTTCTACCGGGCGCTGGATCGACTGCGTGCGCGGGTCACGGCCTGGCACGCGCGCAACGCTGCCGACAAGCAGGCGCTGATTGCGCAGGCGCGGCAGCTCGCAACGGCTGGGGACACGGCCCTGGCCATCGGCGAGGTGAAGCGCCTGCAGACCCAGTGGAAGACCACGGGCCCGGTGCCGCACCCGCAGTCGGAGGCGCTCTGGGCGCAGTTCCGCGCGCTGTGCAATGCCGTCTACGAACGCCGCCAGCAGGTATTCGCCGAGCAGTCGGCAGCGCTGGAGCTGGCCAGGGTCCAGGCAGTGGCCTTGTGCGGGCAGATCGAACAAGCGCTGCAGCAGTCACCTGCCGACCGCCAGTCCGGTCAGGCGCTACTGCGCGAGTGGCAGGCTGCGTTCGCCGCCATCGGGGAGCTGCCCCGCGCCGAGGCACGCGGTCTGCGCGACCGCTTCCAGCGCGCGGTGTCGGGCTATGAGGCGCTGCTGGCCGGAGTGGAACAGCGCGCCATCGACGCTGTCGAGACAAACCTCCGTACGGCCGCCCAACACGTGCGTGCTTACCAGCGCGCTGTGATTGAGTGCGCAACCGACCCCGAGCGCGAGGCCCTCCGCACTGCAGCCGACGCGTTCATGGCCGGCGTCCCGCGCTGGCCGACCAAAGGCACGAGGCAGGCGATGCGACAGGCTCTGGCACGGACAGACTCGGCCGAGTTCGCAGCCGAAGACGACGCCGCTCGGGAGCTGGCGTTGCGCACACTGTGTGTCCACGCCGAGATCCTCAGCGCAACCGCTACTCCTCCAGAGGATGCGGGCTTGCGCCGTGAGCACGAGCTTAAGTTGCTGCGCCAGGGCCTGGGTCAGGCCAGGCGGGTGGATGATCGCGACTGGGAAACCATGCGCCTTGAGTGGCTGGGCATGGGCGCCGTGGCGCCCGAAGTGCACGACGAACTGGAGCGCCGGTTTGTGCAGTGCCTGGCGCAACGCCGGCCTGCTGCGCGCGCTTTGCGCTGAATGTTGTTGGCCACCCGGTATTTGCCCAGTGGGTCAGTTCTGAGTGGAAGTCCACACGTCGAGCGGCGATCGCGCCTCACGGCCCTCCTACGAGCTTGAGCCGGGCTTGGGCTTCACATACAGGATGAGGCTGTGGTCCACCAGATCGTAGCCGTGGCGGCCAACAATCTCCCGCTGCAGGCGTTCAATCTCGTCGTTGGCAAACTCCACCACCCGGCCCGTCTCAACGCACACCATGTGATCGTGGTGCCGGCCGGAGTCCAGCTCAAACACCGAGTGGTCGCTGGCAAAGTTGTGGCGGGTGACGAAGCCGGCCTGTTCAAACTGCGTCAGCACCCGGTACACCGTGGCCAGGCCCACGTCATCCCCCGCGTCCGCCAGGCGTCGGTAGATTTCCTCGGCGCTCAGATGCCGGGGACCGCCTTCCTGCAGGATCTCCAGAATCCGCAACCGGGGGGTGGTGGCCTTGAGGCCGGCCTTTTTCAGGTCCTTCAGTTCCATTTTCTGGTGATCTGGCGTCCGGTTGATCGGCTATGATGCTCACCGATTATGGCACCCTCCGCTCATCAACGTCGGCTTCGGTCCCTTGGACTGGTCCTGCGCCTGGCCATCCTCCTGACTGTGCCTGCGGGCCTCCTGGGTGGCTGCGTTTATCGCCTCGACGTGCAGCAGGGGAACCTGCTGGACCAGACGGACATTGAGGCCGTCCAGGCAGGCATGACCCGCAGCCAGGTGCGCTATCTGCTGGGGACGCCGCTGGCAGTCGATCCCTTCAAGCCCGATCGCTGGGACTACATGTACTACCTGAAACCCGGCACGCTGAGCAGGGCCACCCAGCGCTGGGTCATCGTCCGGTTTGATGGCGACATCGTCCGGGAAGTGAACCGGGACGTGCCGCTGGGCAGCCAGGGCTGAGGTCAGCCGTACACAGTTTTTGCGCGGGCCACGAAGGCATCCACGAGCCCGCTGCAGGTAAGTTCGAACGCGGGACCCAGCAACCAGTCCCGGGCTGTAGTCGCAAACTGGAACCGCACACGAAAATCGATCCGGCAGCCCGGCTGAAGCCCCTGGTCGCCGAGCGCCGTCACCCGCCACTCGCCGTGCAGGCTCTTGAACGGTCCATCCACCAGCTCCATCGTCATGCGGTGGGGCGGCTCCAGCAAGTTACGGGTGGTGAAGCTGGAGGAAAAAGGCCCCCGCGACAGCGCGAGGGTCGCGACCAGGCCGGTAGTGTCCCGGGACAGGACAGAGCTTGCCGTGCAGCCCGGGAGGAACTGCGGGTATGCCTCCACATCCGCGACGAGGGCAAACATGGCCTCTGCCGGGTAGGGCACGATGGCACTGCGCTGAACTTCACGCATCGGAAGTGATTTGGCTTTCGCTGCCCCACTGAACTTGGCAGGATTGTTGCCGAATGAGTGCCAAGAAATCCAGCAAGCCGGACAAGCCGGCAAAGGCGAAAAAGGTCGACACGGCCCCGCGCCTGATTGCGGAAAACCGCAAGGCCCGCTTCGACTTCTATATTGAGGACCGGTTCGAGGCTGGTCTCACCCTCCTCGGCTGGGAAGTGAAGAGCCTCCGGGAAGCTAAAGCCAACCTGAAGGAGTCCTACGCCATCTTCCGCAACGACGAGGCCTGGCTCATTGGCGCCCACATCACACCGCTGACCTCCGCCTCGACCCACGTGGAGGCGGATCCCGTGCGCATGCGCAAGCTCCTGCTCCACCGGCGGGAGATCGACCGCCTGCGGGGCTCCGTGGAGCGCGACGGCTACACGCTGGTGCCGCTGGCCATGAACTGGGTCAACGGCCGGGCCAAGGTCACCCTGGGCCTTGCCAAGGGCAAGAACACCCGGGACAAGCGGGATTCCATCAAGGACCGGGACTGGCAGCGCCAGAAAGGCCGGGTGCTGCGCCGCGGGTAGGCGCGATCCCTGCCCTTGTGTTTCCGCCACCGGCCCCCAATACTTTCCCCACTGGGGGCGACATGGTTTCGACGTGGGTTACAAACCCCTTAGTGCATGCCGAGGTGCAGGTTCCCTCGTAAATCCATCTGCAAACACTTAGTTGCCAACGACGACAACTACGCTCTCGCTGCTTAAAAACCAGTCTTGAGAGCCTTCTGACTGGCGCCGTACCTGTGCGGACCAGCACCAGGAGTCATCAACCACAGGATCGCGTGCGGGTTCGTCCGGGAGCTGCACGTTAAAGCCCATCAACCGGACTGGCTGTCAGTTGTCCCTGCCCGTCGGGTAGCTGCCAGTAAGACAAAAGGCGGGATACGCATGTAGATCTGAGGGCAGCGGACTTGCGGACGCGGGTTCGATTCCCGCCGCCTCCACCAATACTGAAGCCCCAACTGTTATCAGTTGGGGCTTTTTTTTGCCTGTTTGCGCCAGTTCCCGCGTGTTGTTGGGGGTTCCTGCGGAAGCCTGCGGACTTCGCCTGCCGCCCGAATTGGCCGTTCCGGGCCACATTC
>SHZI01000017.1 GCA_009692345.1 Gammaproteobacteria bacterium
CCCTGCTCACGGTTGCAGTTGTCCCCGTGATCGGCCTGCTGTTCATACCCTGGGTCATCGAGACCCGCGGCCAGCAACTGCCCCCGTAGGAGCCCTGCAGAGTCCGGTTTGTAACCGGTCTATAACTGACGAGGCGACCCCGGGGCCGGTATTGTTCCCGGCCCATGTCCATTACTCTCGATCAGGTCACCAAGCAGTACCAGGGCAACCCGGTCGTCAATGACGTTTCCCTGGCGGTGGCCGAAGGCGAGTTCTTCGTTCTCCTGGGCCCCAGCGGCAGCGGCAAGAGCACTCTCCTCCGGGCCATTGCCGGCCTGACTGCCGCTGATCATGGCCGCATCACCCTTTTCGGCCGGGACGTCACCCAGGTGTCAGCCCGGGAGCGGGAAGTCGGCTTCGTCTTCCAGAACTACGCCCTGTTCCGCCACATGACGGTGGGCGAGAACATCGAATTCGCACTCCGGGTGAGGCGGGTAAAGCCAGCAGAGCGGGCCCGGCGTCGGAAGGAGCTTCTGGACCTGATCGGCCTGCCGGGCATGGACGACCGCCTGCCTACCCAGCTCTCTGGAGGACAGCAGCAGCGCGTGGCGGTTGCCCGTGCCCTCGCCCACAAGCCCAAGGTCCTGCTGCTCGACGAGCCCTTCGGCGCCCTGGACGCGAAGATTCGTGAGGAACTGCGGCGCACGATCCGCTCCGTTCAGCGGGAGCTGGGCATCACCACCATCCTCGTCACCCACGATCAGGAAGAGGCCTTTGCCCTGGGTGACCGCCTTGGAGTCATGAACCTCGGCAGGCTGCTGGAGACCGGCCGGCCGACCGAGCTCTATACCCGTCCGGCCACGCGCTTCGTCGCCACGTTTCTGGGGGCCGCGAACCTTCTGCTCCGGCGCGAGGCGCGCTCGGGCTCTGACCTGGCGCCCGCCCGGGCAGAAGGAGAAACGGACAGCCCACTACGGGACCGCCGCGACCAGGAGGTGGTGGCGATGCTCCGTCCCGAAGAAGCCGAGCTGGCACCGGACCGGGATGCCCTGCTGACCGCCTTTCTCGGCTATGGCCACGTCGAAGAACTGCAGTTCACTGGTGCCCTTGAACGTTTGCGTATCCGGATGGGCACCGAGGGGGCCGCGCGCAGCAGTGACTCTCGCAGCAATGAGGGGGAAACCAGCGCCATGCCGCCGGTGTGGATCGATGTGACCCGCACGCAGCCGGAGCAGCGAGCCTTTCCCCTGGCCTTGGGCCAGCGGGTGGCCGTGGGTACCCGGCGCATTCACGTCCTGCCCACCCCGTTGTCGAGTTTCACCGCGTGTGCGGAGTCCCGGGACAGCGCGGCCATCCTGATGGGGAATCCGTGGCTGGTCGACCTGACGATCCGGATGCAGACCAGGCTCTCCGCCCAGGTGGAACCCCTGGTGGCAGACGACGGGGCGGACCCGGTCGTGGCGCCCGCCGGTGTAGCGGTGGTTACCGCCGGGCCAGACTGCCCGGCCAGGGTGCGCCGACTGCTCGCCCGGGGGGTAACGCCCGTGCTGTGCCTGCCGGAGGACGCGGCCCCGCCCAGCCGGGTGATCGTGCATTTCGCCGGCCAGGTCGCGCGGCGCTCCACGCTCGCAGTCACGGCCAGCCTGCTGCGGCACGTCCCCGCGGAAGCGGTGTTTCTCGGCATTCTCCCCAGCGACAGTTCCGAGCGAACCCGCACAGCCGGCCTCCGGCAACTGCTGGATGTCCGCTCCGAAGCCCAGGCCGGTCATGGTCTCGACGTCCGCACGGAACTTCGTCTGGGTGAACGTATTGAGGAACTGCTGCGGGAGCTCGAGGCACAGCCGGGGCAAATGCTGATTCTGGGCCTGCCGGAGCCGGGCTCCCTCCCGGAGAGTTTCGAAGCACTGCTGACCCAGTCGCCGGGCTGGCCCGTTCTGCTGGCCTGACTTAGGGATCGAGGCTAAGGCAGTGAACGGCTTCCGCGAACCGAGCGTGCTACCGGGCTTTGGCCTGACCCTGGGCTTCGCCACCTTTTTCCTGAGCGCCATTGTGCTGCTGCCGCTGGCGGCGCTGGTTCTCAAGACCGCCAGCATGAGCTGGGCCGATTTCGTGGACGTCGTCTCGAGTCCCCGCGCCCTGGCGTCCTACCGGCTGTCCTTTGGGGCCTCCCTCGTCGCCGCGCTGATCAATACCGTGTTCGGGTTCATCGTGGCCTGGACTCTCGTCCGCTACGATTTCCCCGGCCGCAAGATCCTGGATGCCATGATCGACATGCCGTTTGCACTGCCGACGGCAGTCTCCGGCATCGCCCTCACGGCGGTGTTCGCCCAGAACGGCTGGATTGGCCAGTACCTCGAGCCCTACGGCATCAAGGTGGCCTACACCTGGCTGGGGGTGACCGTGGCACTGACACTGATCGGGCTGCCGTTTGTCGTGCGCTCTGTGCAGCCCTCGCTGCTGGAGGTCCAGCGGGATCTGGAGGACGCTGCCGAGACCCTGGGCGCGACGCCCTTGTATATCTTCCGCCGGATCATCTTTCCCACGGTCCTTCCGGCACTGGCATCCGGCTTCACCCTGGCGTTCGCCCGGGGTATTGGTGAGTACGGGTCGGTCATCTTCATTGCCGGCAATCTGCCGATGAAAACCGAGATCACCCCGCTGCTGATCGTGATCAAGCTGGAGGAGTTCGACTACAACGGCGCCGCAGCGTTGGGCTTTGTGCTGCTGGCCATGTCCTTCGTGATGCTGCTGTCGATCAACCTCGTGCAGGCCTGGGCCCGGCGCGGGGTTGTTACGGCGCGACGCTGATGGTCGGCATCACGGCCAGCAGCGCCGCAGAGATCTCCGCCCGTCCCGGCCGGCGGACCCTGACTTCAGTGGTGATCCGCTGGACCTTCATCGGGCTGTCGCTGGGCTTTCTGGCCGCAGTCCTGCTTGCACCTCTCGCTGCCGTCTTTACGACCGCGCTTGGTGAGGGCGTGGCCGCCTACTTCAGGAGCTTTGCCGACGCCGACACCGGCGCGGCAATCCGTCTCACCCTCTTTACCGCCGCTATCGTGGTGCCCCTGAACACCATCTTCGGGATCTGCGCTGCCTGGGCCATCGCCAAGTTCGAATTCCGCGGCAAGACCTTCCTGATGACCCTCATCGACCTGCCCTTTGCCGTTTCCCCGATCGTCTCTGGACTGGTGTACGTCCTGCTCTTCGGGGCCCAGGGGTGGTTCGGGAGCTGGCTTCTGGAGCACAATATCGAGGTAATTTTTGCCCTCCCCGGCATCATTCTGGCCACCCTGTTCGTGACCTTTCCCTACGTGGCCCGGGAGCTGATCCCGCTGATGGAGCAACTGGGCAATGATGAAGAGGAAGCCGCGATGACCCTGGGGGCCAGTGGCCTGATAACCTTCCTCCGGGTCACGCTGCCGAAGATCCGCTGGGGCCTGATTTACGGAGTGATCCTCTGCAACGCGCGGGCCATGGGCGAGTTTGGCGCCGTGTCGGTAGTCTCGGGCCACATCCGCGGGCTGACGACCACCATGCCCCTGCACATCGAGATCCTGTACAACGAGTATGCCTTCGTGGGTGCATTTGCCGTAGCGTCACTGCTGACCCTGCTGGCTGTGATCACCCTCATCGTCAAGAGCCTCATGGAATGGCAGGCTAGCCGGGCGAGTGGAAACTGAAGATGTCTGACTGGCGGGAACTGCTGCGTATCACCCCGGGCGCTGGCCGCCTGGACCCGGGCAAGCTGAGCCTGGGCACGCTGCTGGCGGGCATCAACGTGCTGCTGGTCATCATCGTGATTGGCGGCATCAGCCTGGTGGCCGTTGACCTGCTTGGTGACCTGGCAGACGACCAGGGCATGGCCCGCGTGCAGGTGGCGGGTGCCACGGTCCGCGAGGATATCCGCGAGATTGCCGATGACACTTTGCTGGCAACCCGTGCGCTGGCCGAGCGCCCCACGCTGCAGCGCCTCTGGCGCGAACAGCGCGTGCGGTCGCTGGAGGCCTACCTGAAGCGCATCTGCCAGGCCGGCGAGATCACCGGCTGCGCGCTGACCGCACCCGGCAGCAGCCCGATCTTCGCCGGGAAGGCCCTGCCCTGGGATGACATCCTGAATGCCAGTACGGAACAGGGCGAGCGTCTCCTGGTGGCCCCGACCACCACGGGGGACCCGCTCGTGGGCGCCGTGGCCAGCATTCCCGCGGGGTCCTCGGAGGCCCCGGCAGCCAAGCTGATCCTCATGCGAGCCCTGGATGCCGAGACGGCCGCCCGACTCGCAAAGCGCGCCGGGATGGCGGTGCGCCTGCTCAACTACAACACCTTTGCCGACGAAGGGGCTGACAATTTCACCCCTCTGCACACCCTGGCTCTGGGCAACGGCCGACTCACGGCGGAGCGCCTGGACGCCACGGGCATGTACGCCTCCAGTTATCCGCTGTTCGCGTCCACGGGCGAAGCCATCGGACTGATCGAGACCCGCCTGCCCGTCGCGATCGTCGAGTCTTCTGTGGAGGCGCTGATCCGGGAGTTGCTGCTCGTCGCGCTGCTGCTGGGGATTCTGGCTGGGGTGGCGGGCATCGTTCTTGGGCGCTGGGTAGCCAATCCGGTCCGGGATCTGACGGCCGCGGCGACCCGCCTCGGCCAGGGCGATTTCTCCACCTCCATTCCGGTGGCCGGGGCGGCGGAGGTCGGCACGCTGGCGAGCACGATGGAGGATATGCGGCGCAGCCTGGTTGATCTGACGAACACCCTGCGGAGCCGCGAGGCCGAAGCCCAGGCAGTACTGGACGGCATCGTCGAGGGCGTCTACGCCGTCGACCGGGAGCGCCGGATCCGTTACCTGAACCCAAGGGCCGCCGAACTCCTGGGGGTCTCAGCCACCGAGGCAGTGGGCCGGTTCTGCGGGGACGTGCTGAAGCCGGCGGCGGGTGATGGCCAGCGACCTTGCGAAACCAACTGCCCGATTCTGCAGGCGCGCGCCCTGGGCTCTGCCCGCGCGACCGAGCGTCTGGCACCCCGGGCAGGCGCGTCCCGCACGACGGTGATCACCAGTTCGGCAATGGTGGATGACCTGCAGGTGCAGGTCATCCGCGACGAAACCGAGCTTGAGGGCGTCCGGCGGGCCCGGGACTCTGTGCTGGCGAATATCTCCCACGAGTTTCGGACGCCACTGGCTGCGCAGCTGGCCTCCATCGAACTGCTGCGCGACGGCCTCGACAGCCTCGAGCCCCAGGCGCGCCGGGATCTGGTGCTCTCGCTGGAACGCGGTACGGTCCGCCTGACCCGCCTGATCGATAACCTGCTTGAGAGCGTGCGTATCGAGTCCGGCCAGCTCAGCCTGCGGCGGCAGTCTGTCGTGCTGCCGGACGTCATCGATCAGGCCAGAGAACTGAGCGAAGCTCTGGTGGTCCAGCGTCGCCAGATGCTGCTGGTTGAGCTCCCTGAATCCCTGCCCGCCATTTATGGCGACAGTCCGCGGCTCACCCAGGTGTTCGTCAATCTGCTCGCCAACGCCAGCAAGTTTGCGCCGGAGGGCTCGACCATCCGGATCGGCGGTCGCCAGCAGGGCGAGCAGGTGGAAGCCTGGGTGGAGGATGAAGGAACCGGGGTTCCTGACCTGGCGGACACGGCCATCTTCGACCGCTTTTACCGCGGCCGGGACGAGGAGCCGGAACCCACGGGCCTGGGCCTGGGATTGTGGATCGTCAAGTCCATCGTCGAACGGCACGGCGGCCAGGTCAGCGCCGGCCGCACCACGGAAGGCCGCACGCGCTTCAGCATCCTGCTGCCCGTGGCCCGGCCGGAATGAAGATTCTGGTTGCCGATGATGACCGGGACCTCCTGGAACTCGTCGCCTTCATGCTGGTTCAGGACGGCTACCTGGCGCTGAAGGCGGGGGACGGGCCGTCCGCGCTCAGTATTTTCGCGGCAGAGGCCCCGGACCTGCTGATCCTCGACATCAACATGCCAGGGTTGAGCGGGTTTCAGGTCTGCGAGGAGGTCCGCCGGACTTCCCGCGTTCCCGTCATGATGCTTACGGTGCGGGGTGAAGAAGAGGACCTGGTGCGGGCCCTCGAACTCGGCGCCGATGATTACCTGAACAAGCCCTTCAGCCCACGCACCCTGCTGGCCCGGGTCAAGGCGCTGCTGCGCCGGGCACGCCTGGAGGTGGCTTCGCCAGTAAGCGCCGGGCGCCTGAAGCTGGACCTGGAAGAACACACGCTCCAGATAGGCGCCCAGCCGGCGATCCGCCTGACCAAGCTGGAACTCCGGCTACTGCAGGTCCTGCTGGCCAATCACGGCCGCGCTGTGAGCTCCGATCGACTGTTGATCCAGGTCTGGGGGCACCGGGGCGCCGGCGACCGGGAGCTGCTGAAGCAGCTGGTCCATCGCGCGCGGCAGAAGATCGAACGGGAACCGGCCAACCCGGAGATTCTGCAGACGGTGCCCGGCGCAGGCTATCGCCTGCTCGTCGACTGAAAAGGGACCGTAGGAGCGCCTTTAGGCGCGATTCCTGATGATCGCGCCTAAAGGCGCTCCTACTTCACGAGTGAAATCTGGTCGAAGATGCCGCCTTCGGCAAAGTGGGCGGTATGAACCTTGGTCCAGCCGCCCAGATCACCGATGCTGACCAGGTTAATGGCGGGAAAGCGGGCTGCGTACTTCGCCGCGACCGCAGGATCCCGGGGGCGGTAGTAGTTGCGCGCAATGATTTCCTGGCCCACCGGCGTGTACAGGTACTTGAGATAGGCATCGGCCACCTCGCGCGTACCCCTGCGGAGCGCGACCTTGTCAACGACGGTGACCGGGGGCTCGGCCAGAACACTCAGGGATGGCACGACGATGTCGACCTTGCCAACGCCAAGCGCTGTCTGCGCCAGAAACGCTTCGTTCTCCCAGCTCAGCAGCACGTCACCGATGCCGCGCTGGACGAAGGTCATCGTGGCCGCCCGGGCGCCTGTATCCAGCACGGGAACATTCCGGAACAGCCTGGCCATATAGGCCTTGGCCGTTGCCTCGGTAGCACCGGGCTGACGCATCGCCCAGGCCCAGGCTGCCAGGTAGTTCCACCGGGCGCCGCCGGAGGTCTTCGGGTTCGGTGTGATCACCTGGATGCCGGGACGCACAAGATCGGACCAGTCCCGAATGCCTTTCGGGTTGCCCTTCCGCACCAGGAAGACAATCGTGGAGGTATAGGGCGCGCTGTTGTAAGGCAAGCGGCTCTGCCAGTTGGCGGGCAGGGACTTGGCCTGCCGCGCGATGGCGTCGATGTCGTAGGCCAGGGCCAGAGTCACGACATCCGCTGGCAGGCCGTCGATCACGGACCGGGCCTGCTTGGCGGAGCCCCCGTGGGACTGCCGGACGGTCACCACATCGCCGGTTTTTGCCTTCCAGTACTGCGCGAAGGCAGCGTCGTACTGTTTGTACAACTCCCGGGTGGGGTCGTAGGACGCGTTGAGCAGCGTGACATTTGCTGCCTGAACGAGGCCCGCCGCAACGCTGAGGACGGCAAGCACCACCCAGCGATGCCACTGACGAAGGGGAAACATGGCGGGGCCCAGGCCGGCGCGGCTACTGGGAGTGGGTGTGGATGCGTGGCTTCAGGTCCTCGTAGCGAGGCCGCAGCGCCGCAAGTTCCGCCTTGGTGAGCGCCGACGCGGCGAGGTCAACCTTGCCGCCCTGAGCAACCCGCGCCTGCTGGCCGGAAAGCGTCGGCTCTGCCGCCTTGGCCGCCTTGGCCGCCTTGGCCGCTTCAGCCCCACCTGCCAGCAGGCCGCCTGCCACCAGCGTACCGGCGAGGACGAGGAGTAACCGGGCAGCGGGGCGGGCAACCGTCATGACTTGAGGCCTCTCGGATCGGGGACGTGATTCTGCCATGAGCGGCGCGCGGCGTCCCGGCTAGGTGTCACTCTGCCAGCCCCGGTGGGGGTGCCGGCGCACCAGTGCAGGATCCTGGAAGAGCAGGACGAGCGCAGCGCCGGCCAGGAAGCCCCCGATATGGGCCCAGAACGCCACGCCCCCGCCCTGAGCGCCAATGGAGCCCACGCCACCGACCAGCTGGGCGACGAACCAGTAGCCCAGCATCCAGAAGGCGGGGATGGTGAACGTCGTGATGAAGAAGCCGAGGAAGATGAGCATCTTCACCCGCACCTTCGGGTAGAGGAGCACATAGGCCCCCATCACCCCGCCGATGGCCCCGGAGGCCCCCACCATCGGTATACCCGCGGCAGGGTCCGCCAGGATCTGGGCTACCGCCGCCGCCAGTCCACAGAGCACATAGAAGACCGCAAAGCGCAGGTGGCCCATGGAATCCTCGACGTTGTTGCCAAAGATCCAGAGAAACCAGAGGTTGCCGATGAGGTGCAGCCAGCCGCCATGCAGGAACATGTGGCTCACGGCGGTCAGCCAGTTGGGCGTGTTGGTCAGCACGCAGTAGGTGCCTGGTCCGACCTCGAAACGGGTGCCCGCTGCCAGCGTCTGCAGCAACTCCCCGGGCACCAGCCCCAGCGTGCACACGGAAGCCCCGAGCCGGGGCTCCAGCCCCAGTCCCTGAACGAAGACCCACGCCGCGATGTTCAGGGCAATCAGCACATAGGTCGTATAGGGCGTCAGGAAATGCGGGTTTTCGTCGCTGAGGGGAAACATGCTCGATCCGATGTTAGCTGGCGGGCCCCGGGAGACCTTTGCTTTATGTAACAGCGATTCACCGGAATTTCACATGCGCCGCCTAACCTTGCAAGCCTGACTGTTACCGCCCCTTCTCCGGAGAGAATCGATGCATCCCCGACACGCCATGCTGGTGGCTGCCACCGCCGTTTTCAGCCTCCCGGCCCACGCCGTGCAACTGGACCTGCAGCTGCTGAATGCCTTCACGGCGAGCACCGGTGCCCGGAATGGGAGTGCCGAGATTCTCGACTACTCGGCCGATCAGAACACCGTCTCGAGCACGATGGCGGGCACCAGTGGCTTTGGTGTGCAGGTGCTGACGCTGGGCAATACCGGCACCCTCTCCGAACGGGGTATCGTGACCTTCAACAGCGCCTTTGGTGCCGGCACTGTCCGGGATGCGTCCTCCACCGCGCTTGACCCTCTCCAGAGGGGCTTCGGCGTGGTGAGCCTGATCCCCACGACTAACGGTACGACCCAGGGCAAAATCGGCTTCTTCGACTATCGCACCGGCAGCGTGGGTGCGCTTGTGACTCTGGACGTCGGCTTTCACCCGGACAGCGTCAAGTTCTCGGCGGATGGCACCAAGCTCTACGTGGTCAACGAAGGGGAGTTCACCAGCGGCGGGGCCACGGACGCACCGGGTTCCATCAGCATCATCGACCTCTCCTCCATCAGCACGATTGGCGATGTCAGCGCGCTCACCAATGCTGCCGTAAGCACCTATGATTTTCAGGCCGCAAACCTGGGCGCCGGTGTGTCCCTCAGTGGCATTCGCTACAACGACCTGAGCGCCGGGGCGGTGGCCAATCTCTACCGGCATATAGAGCCGGAGTTCCTGACTGAAAAGAACGGCAAGCTCTATGTGACCCTGCAGGAGAACAACGCCTTCGCAGAGTTCAATCTCGCGTCGAACCAGTGGACCGCCATACGGGGCCTGGGCACGATCACCCAGACCATCGACGCGTCGGACCGGGACGGCCCTGGTGGCACGGCCGCGGCCCAGATCAACGATCAGGTCGCCGGCCTGCCGATGCCCGACACCCTGGCCAGCTTCGAGTTCGGTGGCAAAACCTACCTCGTGACCGCCAACGAAGGCGACTTCCGGGTAGACGATGCCGACAGGCAGCGCGTGGCCGCCCTGCCCGCATCCGGCCCCGGTTCCGTGGATGCCACTGTCGCAGCGACCCTGAACTCGCTCTACGGGGGCAACTACCGGGCCAACGGCGCTCTGGGCAGACTCCGTGTGTCCAGCATCGACGGCGACACGAACGGCGATGGCGATATCGACGTCCTCACCATGACAGGGACCCGCTCCTTCTCGGTCTGGGATGCGGAGACGGGCTTGCTGGTGAAAGACAGCGGGTCCCTGGAAAGCCTCCTTCTGTCCCTGGACCCCCTGAAGCACAACATCACGGACGGGCTGCTCAGCTCCTTCGATGCCCGCTCCCCGGACAAGGGTCCAGAGCCGGAAGCCCTGGCACTGGCCGAAGTCGGGGGCGTACGCCTGCTCTTCCTCGGCCTGGAGCGCCAGAACGGCCTGCTGGCCTACGACCTGACGGACCCCAGCAACCCGGTCCTGCTGGACTACATCAACAGCCTGAGCGATGGCTTGATCGCGCCGGAATCCCTGTTGTTCGTGGCCGCCTCCCGCAGCCCGACGGGTCGGGCCCTCTTGCTGGGAGGATATGAGTCCGGTGGCGGCGGGATCGGCGTGTATTCGGCGACGATCGTCCCCATTCCCGCCGCGTTACCCCTATTTGGCGCCGGACTGGCCGTCCTTGGCCTGGTCCGCCGGCGGAGAGTTGCCACTAGTTGACACTGTCTATACGGGTGAATAGTCTACGGGCATGTCCGGTGCCCGCAGCTATGCCCTCGCCGAACTGGTCGCTGCCACCGGCTTCGACCGGCGCACCATCGTTTACTACATCCAGTCCGGGCTGTTACCCAAGGTCGGCCGGCGGGGTCCCCACACCCGCTACCCCGAGGACTGCCTGACGCGGCTGCTCTTTATCCAGGGCGTGAAGACCCTCCAGACGGAGGGCAAACTGCTGACTGCGACGCTCGCCGAGATCCGCCGGGCCCTCGGGGCCGTCGATGCCGCCGGCATCGGGGAGCTGCTCAGCCGGGGCCTGCCCGTCGACGCCCTGACGGTGTTGTTCGCGGAACTGCCCGAGCCAGTCCAGACGGCCCCGCAGCCAACCACGGCGCCGGAGGCCCAGAACGTTGCAGCCCCGCCGACATCGATGGAGCCCGCCCGCGCTCCCGCGGGTGAGCGGCGGAGCTACGGCCTCGCTGATGCGGGTATCCGGAAGCGCTTCGGCGTGGAGAAGCCGCCGGCCCCTGTTCCGGCAGAGACTCATCACGATGAGACGCACCCGGGTCTGCCGGTCCTCACTCCCGCCCCGTCTGCGCCAGCCAGCGCAGCAACACCTGCGGGCAGCGGTGTCGACGCGGCGGCGGCCGATCCCGACTTGGGGGAGCTGCTGCGGGAACTCGAAGTCCGGCCAACACTCAACGCCCGGCGCAGTCCACCCGGTGCCCCCGAACAGTGGACCGAAATCCCGATTACGAGCCGGGTCTATCTGTCGGTGCGCGGCCTTGCCGAAGATGATGTGCCCCTGGCGGAGGCCGTGGCACGCTTGCTGAAACGCGCGCTGCGGACGCGCTCAACCTCAACGGCACCCTGAGCACCCGCTGGTCCTGTCAGTCATGAACTCCCGCTACCGGTCACTCATTCTGCTTCTTGGCAGTATCGCGGCCCTGCCCGCCTGGGCGGCGGACAGCCTCTTGCCCTATCGGGACCGTATTGAGCAGGGCTACAACGCCAGGGACGCCCGGGCGATCGAGACTACCGTTGCTGAACTGAAGAAGGCAGGGGGTGAATCAGATCAGGAAGACCTGGCTACCTACTACACCGCCTTCGCCCGCCTGCGGCAGTCGGCCATTCCGGGCACGGACAAAAGCCGGGCGCGGGATTACCTGGAGGAATGCATCGACGAGCTGGAACCGCTGCTGAAGCGCCGCAGCGACTATGCCCAGGCGCGGGCCCTGTACGCCTCCTGCCTGGGCGCCAGCTCGAACTACTACGTGCTCCGGGCCGCCACGCGGGGTGTGGCAGCCGGTCGGGAAATGTCGGCCGCACTGAAGCTGGCGCCGGATAATCCCTGGGTCGTGTTCCAGGCCGGGGTCAGCGACCTGCTGACGCCTGCCCTCTTCGGCGGCAGTGCCACACGGGCGCTCAAGGAAATCAAGCGCGCGGAGCAGCTCTTTGTGGCGTCCCGGCCCGCCGGCTCCACCGCACCCCTCTTCGGCGAAGCCGAGGCCTGGCTCTACATCGGCCGTGCATACCTCGCCGAGGGCGATAAAGAAAAGGCCCGGGAAGCCCTGGCGACGTCACTCAAGCTGGCGCCGGAAAGCGCCGACGCGCGAGACGACCTGGCCAGGCTCTGACGGCTGCGCCTATTTCGGGGCGCGCCAGCCGGCGCGCTCCGCCTCTGCCACGCTGCAGAACCACCGCTCGCCCTTTTTCATGTCTATGTCGGTGCTCGCGTAGGAGGCGCGGCCGGGTTCGTGGTAAATGCGGACACCCTTTGAGTTGATGTTGCCCTTGATACGGCAGTTGGCGACGGGACCCGAACCAGCGGAACGGGGTCCCTTCTTACCAAAGGCAGCGATGCAGCGCTCCGCCGTCTCATCCGCGTAGCTGCTGTCGGGAACGTTATCCCCCCGTTGTCGTGCGCGAAAGATCCAGGGCGGCTCCCACTTCTCAGGTGCGCCCACCCATACACCCCGCCCTGCCGCCCGCGCGCCAGCCTCAAGCCGGCAATAGCTCTCGTCTACGGGCTCCCGGCGCAGGTAGCGCCGATAGGCCCAGGCGTAGCCAGTCTCGACCATCCGGGCATTGACGTCATCGCCCGCGACGAAAACCTTCGCCACCATCCGGCCGTACCCGTCGTTCCGTTCGATCGGTTCGATCTCCAGCGGCTGGCCTTCAACCAGGCTCCGCAGCGCTTTGGTGGCGGGCGGCCCCAGGGGCTGCTTGCGCTCGGGCGTGTCGATGCCGTGCAGGCGGATCGTGAGCGGGCCGCTGTCGAGGTTTACATCGATGGTATCGCCGTCGACGACCCTGACCAGGGTCGCGGAGAGAAACAGCTCCCGTTCGGGGCTTTCCCGAGAGCACGCGCCGGTTGAGGCGACCAGCCCAAAGGCCGCGCCAGTCAGGATTGCGAGTAAACGTCTGTTAACCAGGATTTCGTCGCGTGGTCTTGCGACTTTCCCGAACCACGGTCATCCAGATGTTCTCACGGAACTCATCCAGGTGCTGCTGCCACAACGCCGGGTCGGTGATGCCCATATGACCGGATCCCACGTGTCCAAAGCCAAGTTGCCAGGGCGATTCTGCATCAGAGCACTGGATGAAGAAACTGGCGAGGCCTTCCCGTTCGTTGTCCTGCCGGTCATAGAGCAGGGCCAGAACCCGGCGGCGAGGCTCCCCGGCGAGCACCATCGCCGCCCGGGTTTCCAGCTCCCGGAGTATGGCGAGAAGGTGGGGCACGAGGTCACGGCACAGATACTCGACGTAGACCGGCGAGTGGTGCCCGGTGGCTTCGCAGTCGTTGAAATGCAGGCCATGGCGCAGGCGAACCGTTTCCCCGTGGCGGTCCGTACTGGAAGCAGGTCGCTTCGATGCGCTCATGACAGCCCGATCGTCGCGCCATACGCACGGGCATTGGAATGATGCCCGTCACGGTTGGCGAAGAATGGCTAGGCAAACGGCACGGGCTTGACCTCGACATCGGGAGTAAAGAGTTTGTACATCACGGGCGTCACGAGGCGCGCCAGGAACGTGCTGGTCAGCAGGCCACCAATGATGACCCAGGCCATGGGGCTGTAGAGGCCAACATTCTGCAGTGCCAGAGGCAGCAGGCCCCCAATGGCGGTGGCGGAAGTCAGGAGTATCGGTACGAAGCGGGTTTCGCCAGCGCGCTCGATAGCCTCGTCCAGCGCGACCCCCTGGGCGCGCAGCTGGTTGGTGAAGTCCACCAGGAGAATCGAGTTCTTGATCTCAATCCCGAGCAACGCAATCAGACCGATACTGGCGGTGAAGGACACACTGTTCCCCGTGGCGAGGAGCGCGAGAAAGCCCCCCACGAGGCCGATCGGCACGACCGTCAGAACGATAAGCGTCGATTTGAAGCTGCCAAACTCGATCACGAGCACGGCGAAGATGCCAAAGAGCGCCACGATGGCGGCGATGCCGACGCCGCTGAAGGATTCGGAACCTGACTGGGCCTCGCCGCCGAGCAGGTAGCGATAGCCCCTGGGCCAGTCGAAGCGCTCGAGCTCCCGGACGACGTCAGCGGTGATCTTCGCGGTGTTCAGTCCCGGGTCGACATCGGCGTTGATCGTGGCGGAGCGCTCCCGGCCGTAGCGCTGGATCCGGGAAGGTCCTTTCTCGAACTCGAGCGTGGCCAGCTGGGACAGTGGCAGTGCACTGCCGCCCAGACTGGGCACGCGAATCTCATCGAGAACCGACAGGTCGGCCCGGGAACCCACGGGGGTACGCACCACGATGGGGTACTGCTCGCCGTCCGTCTCCTTGTACTTGCCCGCCTCAATGCCGGCGACAGACAGTCGTACCGCCTGATCAAAGGTCGCAGTGGGCACACCAAGCTGACTGGCCTTCTGGGCATCGACGGCGAGCCGGAGATTGGTCCGGGAGACCCGCAGGGGATTATCGATGTCCCGGGTCCCCGGAATCTTGCGGATCACCGCCTCGATCTGTCGCGAGAGGGATTCGATCTTTGCGAGGTCAGGGCCAACAATCCGGACCGCTATTGGCGCTGTGATAGGCGGACCGTTGATGAACTCATCGACAAAGATCCGGGCGTTCGGGTACACGGCAAGCGCCTGGCGCAGGGCCTCCAGCCTGGGAGGCGTGCCGCGGGTGCTGTACTCCCTGAGCTGCACGAACAGCTCAGCGTAGTTCGCCGCGTCCTGCTTGGGGAGTTTGTTGTAGTAAATCTGGGGATTGCCATGGCCGAGATTGGCAAAATAGTTCTGCACGTCCGGCATCGCTGCCAGCTTCGACTCTGCGAACCGCAGTGCGTCGTCAGTGGCAGCAAGACTCGAGCCATTCGGCGTTTCGATCGTGACCAGGAACATCGGTGCATTGGCCTTGGGAAACAGGCTGGAGCCGACGACAGGCACCAGCAACGCGGTGACCAGCAGTGAACCGCCGACCGAGATGATGGCAGTGCTGCGTGGGCGGGCCAGACAGAACTCGAGGGCCGGACGGTACCAGCGTTCAATCAGGCCCATCATCCGCTGCAGGAGCCGGTTGCCGCCGGCCTCCCCGGTGGGCTGCAACACCCGGCTCGCGATGAAGGGAATGATGAAGAGCGCAATCAGCAGTGATCCGGCGATCGTCGTCACCACCGTGACGGGCAGAACGCGGATGAACTTGCCTGCAGTCTCGGGCAGGACCATGAGCGGCAGAAACGCAAAGAGGAGCGTGGCTGTGCAGCCCAGAATGGCCTGAAAGATCTGCTGGGTGCCCTTGAGGGCTGCTTCGGCCCTGCTGTATCCCATCCGCAGATGCCGGCTGATGTTTTCCACGACGACGATCGAGTCGTCGACGAGCAGGCCCAGCGCGAGGACAAACCCCGCAATCGAGAGCTGGTTGAGCGAGAAGCCCAGAAAGAAGATGCAGGCCAGGCCAAAGGAAAGGGAAAGCGGAATGGAGATCATCACGATCCCGGCAGCCCGCAATCCCAGCGGCAGCAAAGTAATGCTCACCAGTGCCACGGCGATGGCCAGATCTATCGAGAGCCGGTTCAGCCGGTGGGACACGTTGCGGGACTGGTCGAAGCCCCACTCGAGCTTGATACGGCCGGGAATCTGCGCCTCGAACTGCTCAACCGCTGCTGCAATTCGTTCGCGAACCTTCAGGATGTTGAACCCATCCTTCTGATTGGCCGTGACAAACACTGCCCGCTGGCCGTTGTAGCGGCCTGTGTAGCTCACGGGCTGGTCCGCCCAGTACACCCGGGCAACGTCCCGCACCCGTGGGGTGGCCCCGTCGCGGCGGACGATGACCGTATCCAGTACCTGCTCCAGGGACGCGTAACTACCCGACGTCTTGAGGGTAAAGCTGCGGGGCCCAAGATCAAGCGTGCCTGCAGGAACGTTGCTGTTGCCACTCTTGAGAGCCTCCAGCAGCTCGCCCGGGGTCAGGCTCAGTGCCACCATCCTCCCCAGGTCCACCTCCACCCGCAGCTCCCGCGAGGGAAACGCCCAGCTCTCAGCGGTGCGCACGCCCTCCAGTGTCTTCAGGCGATCCTTGAGATCCCGGGCGATATCCTCGAGTTCCCGGTAAGTTGCCGTTGCCGAGACCAGGGCAAACTGCACCGTGTTAACCAGCGCAGGACTGAACTTGCGGATCTCCAGTCTCGAGATCTCCGGAGGCAGGCTCTGGCGCAAGGCGCTGATCTCACGCTGGACCTCATCGTACTTCTTGTCAGGATCCGTGAACGCTTCGAACTTGATGACCACCACGGCAACACTGTCGACGACCGTGCTTTCGATCTCCTTGACGTCATCGAGCTCCGCCAGCTTGTCTTCGATGGGCTTCACAACCAGCCGCTCGAGGTCGACTGGATCCGCCCCGGGAAGGATCACCGAAATAATGAACGCGGAGATCTTGAAGTAAGGATCTTCCTCCCGGGGCACGCTGAGGAAGGCGTAGATCCCCAGTGCTACCAGGCAGAGAAACGCGACCAGCGTGGGCTGGAAGCGGCGGATGGGGTACTCGAGCAGCGTCATGGGCCGGCAGGAATCGCGGGTGCGACGGCCTGAATCTTCTCGCCGTCCTCCAGGTAGAGAGCGCCGTCTGTTGCTACGGTCTCGCCGACCTTCAGACCGTCGGCAATGGCCACTGCGGTCGGGGCGATGAACGCGATCCGGACGGCACGCCGGCGGGCAACCCCGTCCTCAAGCACGAACACAGCTCCGCGATCGCCATCAGCTTCAATGACCGCAGCGATAGGGGCGTAGGGCAAGGTCGACCGGGCGGCAAGGACGGGCTCGATCTGTAGCCGGGCTGAGAGGCCACTGACGAGCTGAACTGACGCAGGGTCCAGTGCCACCTCGATCTGAAACAGTCCACTCGCCGGATCTGCAGCCCCTGGCAGTACCGAGATACGGCCCTTGAGGGTCTGACCGGGGAACGCGTCAGCAGTCACGGTTGCCGGATCACCGAGCCGCAACCGGACGATGTCCCGATCGGACAGTCCGGCGCGCAGGATGTAGCCGCCTTCCCTGGGGCCGATCACCAGGACGGACTGTCCGGGCTGGACGAACTCCCGGTCCTCCACCAGCTTGCGCAGGACAACCCCGTCCCGGGGAGCAAGAATGGTCGAGAACTTCTGATTGAACTCCGCGGAGCGCAAGGTGGCCTGGGACACCGCAGCCTGCGTCCGGAGAGTTTCCAGGTCCTGTTCACTGATCAGCCCGTCGGCGCGCAGCGCGGTGCCCCGGACCTGATCCCGGGCGGCCTTGTCCGCCAGTTGCCGGGCCTGCTCCACCTGGGAATCCACTTCGGTGAGCTCGAGGACGGCGAGTTGCTGTCCGGCGCGCACTGCCTGTCCTTCCTTGACGGCGACGTTGCGCACGATTCCAGCCACCTTGAAGGACAGCTTCAGTTCCTCCCGGGTGGTGATGAAGCCGTTCGTACTGACGGCAGGCTGGGCGGGTCCGGCGGTAATGAGGGCGGTGCCCACGCGAGCAATGTCCTTCGCGGCCGGCTGCTCCGCAGGTCGGCAGGCGGCCAGCAGAAGCGAGGTCAGGGTCAGGACCAGCAGGAGGTAGCGCATCACTTCCCCTCACTCAGTGCGATAGCGGCCATGCGCAGCGTCTGCTCCACGAGGGCCTCGGGTGTCACACCGTGCTGAGTCAGAACGGCGCGCTTCATCCTTGCGACCTGGATCGTGCCGTGGGTCATGGCCCAGAGCGCGAGAGCAATCGTGTTTGGGGTGCCGGCCGTGGTCGCGATCGAGCCATCACGCATGCCGGTTTCCAGAGCGGTGGTGATCAGGGCGTGAACGCGGGCGCCAGCAGCCAGACAGGCGTAGTCGTTGCTTTCAGTGCCCATCGTTGCGGCGTCCGTCGCCTCGAAACGCACCAGAGCCTCGAACTGCAGGGGACACTCGGCAGCGAAGGCAACGTAGGCCCGTCCCAGGGCAACCACGTGCTCAAGGCCGCTCTGCTTCGCCGGCGAAAGTTTCTCGAAGCGGGTGTACAGATCCCGCAGGGCCCGCTCGCAGATGCCGGACTCCAGGTCGTGTTTGTCCCGGAAGTAGACGTACAGAAGGCCGCGGGAGAGCCGGGCTTCCCGGGCGACCTGGTCCATGCTGAGACTGTCCAGTCCGCGCTCTGCTGCCACCCGCTGGGCGGCGTCCAGAATGTCGTTCCGGCGACGCTCTTTCTCTTCCTGGCGACGGCGGGTTAGGGGGTGCATGACCGGCAGACTACCGGCCTTTTTGACACTCTGTCAATTAGATGACACGCGTCTAGGCAAGGCCCTTGAGCGGGCTCTCAGCCTGGGGCTGGGGGCAGCGGCAGCGACGGGGTGGGGAGGCGCAGCGAGCGGGGGCGGAGCGGCCCGTAGCCGAAGCGGAGCACCACCGACGGCCGGCCGGACGGCTCGCCCAGCTCCATGCCGAGCTGGGGCAGAAACGCGGGAACCTCGGTCACAGCGTTTACCCAGGCGTGGCGGATGCCCAGCGAGGTGGACTGCAGCGCGAAGCGCTGCATCGAGCGCCCCACCTCCACCCAGTGCGGGCGGTCGTTGCTGGCTGCCACGAAAGCGACCAGCCCCGCCGCGCTGCGCAGCTCCGTCACCAGGCGGCCGGTGGCCCGCTCGCCACTCTCCAACAGACTGAACAGCGCCGAACCGATGGCGGTCGGCAGCGAGGTCCGGTCGAAGGGTCCCGGCGCCAGGCCGTCCCGGGTCGCCAGCGCGGTGGCCGTATCGAACCGGGTCCAGCGCCGCAGTTCGGCGACCCTCGCAGGGTCGGCGTACCACTCGCGGCTGGCGGCTATAGCGAGTTCCAGGATGCGGCTCTTCTGCACAGCATCAGTGACCAGCACGGTTGTCACGCCCGGGCCGCGGGCATAGCGCTCGAGCCGGGTGAGTTCCGCGGCCGGCACCGGCTTGCCATCGTAGAGACTACGGGTGGTTTGCCTGCCGGGAATCGCTCGTGAGATCGGCGACGGGGACGGCGGCGCCAGTTCGAAGCGGACCGTGACCCCATCCGCAACTCCCTCCCCCACCTGCACATAGCTGCCAAGCCCGATGGACGCCCCACTCTGTACCAGGTTCTCGGCCGCGCAGCCCAGACTGACATGGAGGTAATGACCGTCGGGATCGACCGCCGGGGACTGTCGCGCCGGATCCGGGAGAATCGTAATGGCGTCCCGGGCCAGCCGGAACTGCCAGCACTGACTGTTGTACGTAGACGGCGCGAGGGTCGCGTAGCGAACCAGTTCCGCCAGCAAGCCGGCCAGCGTATCGGGGACTGCGCTCGCGTGCCGCCAGATACCCGCCGCGACCGTCTCGTACTCATCAACGGAAGACTCGCAGCCGCCGAGAGCAAGACTCCCCAGGGCGAGACCTCCGGCACCAAGCACGTCACGACGGGTAGGCATACAGATATTCCCCGGGTTCAGCCGCTGATTCTAGCGAGGGCCCTGCGACCCAGCGAGCTGGCGCAAGTGGCTGCCCAGCTGCCGAAACTCCACGCCGCGAGTGGAGCCCTGCCGCCAGGCGAGGCCGATCTCCCGGTAGTTGCGCCCGGGCAGCGGATAGGTCTGCACCCGCGTCCCGGCGAGGAGCGCCGAGCCTTCGGCCATCTCTGGCAGGAAGGTAATACCCAGGTCTGCATCCACCATCTCAATCAGAGTCAGGAGACTGGAGGCCTGGAAGGGGCTGATCTTCTCGGCACTCTTCAGCCTGCAGGCGGATATGGCGTGCTCCCGCAGGCAATGCCCCTCGTTGAGCAGCAACACCGAGTCCCGGTCGAGGCGGCTGTAGTTGTAGTTCGCGGGGTTCACCAGCTCCGTGCCACGCCGGCAGGCCAGGCGGAACGCATCCCTGAACAAGGGCTGCACTTCGACATTGTCCAGGTCGAAAGGCAGGGCCAGCAGCAACAGGTCGAGCTCGCCCTTCAGGAGTTTCCCGTGAATTTCCGCCGTGGTCCCCTCGTGGAGGAACAAGCGGAGTTTGGGCAGTACCTTGCGGAGGCGGGGCAGCACTCTGGGGAGCAGGAATGGCGCTATGGTCGGAATGACCCCAAGGCGCAAAGGGCCGGCGAGCGGCGTCCGCTCTGTCTGGGCAAGAGCCACCAGTGCCTCGATGTCCCGGAGGCACAGCCGGGCCTGGGTCGCCATCTCCTGGCCGAGGGCAGTAATGGTGACCCGCCGGTTGGTGCGATCCACGAGGCGCACCCCCAGCAGGGTTTCCAGCTCACGGATCGCGATGCTGAACGCCGACTGGGACACAAAGCAGGCAGCCGCCGCCTTGCCGAAATGCAGGTGCTCGGCAAGTGCGGCAAAGTAGCGGAGCTGCCGGGTGCTGGGAAGGCTCATGTTCTACTCGGTAGATTGTTCTGATAGAAACATTATGGTTTGTGATTGTCCTCCCTGCGGGCATACTCGCGCCATACCCACAGAGGAACCTCAGACCATGCTGCAGAGCCACTAAGGCCAGCGCGTACCCGACGTGACCTTTCGCACCCGCCAGGGGGGACAGAATGGGTAGACCGGACCAGCAAGGACATTTTCGCGGGCCGCACTGTCATCGTCTTTTCCCTGCCTGGCGCCTTCAGTCAGTTCAGCGCCCCGCCGGCAGGCCACAGGCGCAGGTTTGTCAGCCTGACGATCAGGCCGAAGTCCTTGTCGGTAGTCAGGAGCATAAGTCTGTAACGCAGACACAGCTGCGCCAGCAAGGCGTCGATCGTGCCGATCTGAACCCCTGCCTGGCGGCAGGCATTGCGGAGCTCCGCAGCAGCGATGTGGTCGCGCCGGTCGGGAACCACCAGTGGCAGGCTGGAGAAATGCTCGATGATCTGGATCCCTGCCTTGGGACCCGAGAAGCCCTGCAGCAACTCCTGCAGGACGAGACCTGTCGTGAACAGCCGCTCACCGCGGTCAAGCGCCATTACCAGTGCGCCGACCTCGGCACCCTGGCCCGGGACATCACGCCGCAGAGCGGGGGACCAGAAATGCCACCGGCGAAGGCGGGTATTTCGACCTGAAATGGCTGGCTGTAGGATGCGGATATGGCCGAACTGGATGACCTGAAACACCGACTGCGGGACTTCGCTTTGGCCCGGGACTGGGAGCAGTTCCACACTCCCAAGAACCTGGCCATGGCGCTGGTAGCGGAGGCCGCCGAGGTGGTCGAGCATTTCCAGTGGCTGACCGCTGCAGAAAGCCAGGCCCTGGATCCTTCAAAACGGGCCGAGGTGGCCCTGGAAATGGCGGATGTCCTGCTCTATCTGGTCATGCTGGCAGACCAGCTCGAAGTTGACCTGGCGGACGTGGCCCACCACAAGATCAACCTCAACGAAAAGCGTTTCCCACCTCCGCCCCGCCCGCAGGAGCGCCTTTAGGCGCGACCCTCACCACCTCAGAAGCATGCCGGAATCTCCGTCACCGGCTTCGCAAAGAACGCCAGGGCATTCACGACCACCAGAAAGTAAATCAGCAGCGCACCCAGCCGGCGGTCGTGGGCGACGCCCCTGATGCTGCCAGCGATGCCGTAAGCCGGCGCCAGCAGAGAAAGGTTCAGGTACTTGAGGGTCGCTGCAAGCCCACCAAGCAGGGGCACCAGCCCAAGATCACTCCCCACGGGCGCAACCGCCAGCTGATAGAGGGCCAGGTCCTCCAGGCAGTCGAAGGCAGAGGCCAGCAACGGCGCCCACATCAGTACCTTGCCGACGCGCTGCCAGGTGGCCGGTAAACGCAGCGTGAGGAGCCCGAGCAGGCCGGTCAGCAGAAAGCCGTAGCCCCAGGCAAAGACGACGTCTCCGGGAATCAGCAGGCCGGCGATCGCGGTGCGCTGCCCGGGGCTGAAGGAGTCCAGGACTTCTGCGGCCCGACCGCCTGTAAAGGCGAGCTGCAGGCAGGTGAGCTCGGGCAGCCGCTCCCCGATCACTGGCACATAGGGCCCCATGAGAACGCCCGTCGCGTAGCCAAAGATGGCCACGCCGAGCAGGGCCATGCCCGCAAAAATCCAGGCTTGTTTTGTTGACTGTTCCATACTGGTCAGATGATCCGCCTGAACCCGGAAAAACTCCACCTCAGCAAATGGACGGCCACGAAGCCTGTCCGCAAGGAAAAGCATTTCATTGTCACTGCCCTGATCCGGGACGACCAGGAGGCCGTCATCAGCTGCCTGATTGAGGCCGTCCATAGCCGGAAGTTGCGGGAGATCGACTGGCGGGAATTGAAGGATCCGGAGAAGTGGCTGCAGGGCTGGCGCTGAATCGACAGGATCGCGGCTCAAGCCGCTCCTACGATGGTGTCAGCCACTCCACCCGCCAGCCGCTGCGGTCGTCGTTCTTCAGGGTTGCCCAGAGCCAGGGCAGAAGGGCATTCAGCTTCTGATCCAGCCCAAAAGGGGGATTGACGATGCAGAGCCCGGAGCCCCGCATCCCGTCGAAGCCCTCTGCTTCCACCCGTAACTCGGCCTGCAGGATTTTCGGGAGGCCGGTGGCCCGCACCTTCGCCGTGAAGCGCTCGGCCAGCGGGTGCCGGATTACCGGATACCACAACAGGTAGACCCCGCCCGGCCAGCGGCGGTGGCAGGTCTGCAGCAGTTCGATCACCGTGGTGAAGTCTTCCTTCACCTCGTAAGAGGAATCGACCAGCACGGCACCGCGCTTCTCCCGGGGGGGCACGAGCGCGGGGACGCCCTCGAAGGCATCCCGGTCGTGGATGTGCACGCGGTGGTCCCGGCCAAAGTTCCGGTGGAGCCGGGCGAGGGCCGCCGGGTGCAGTTCCAGCAGTTCCAGATGATCCTCCGGCCGCAGCAGGTGGCGGACCACCTGGGGCGAGCCGGGATAAAGGTCCAGCTCCTGCCGGCCGGCATTCAGCGCCCTGACCGCAGCCAGATAGTCCTGCACTGCGGCCGGGGGCTGTGCAGCGGCCAGCAGCCGCCGGATGCCACCGGCGAACTCCTCGTTTTTCCGGGCCTCATTACTCCGCAGATCGTAAACGCCGGAGCCGGCGTGCGCATCCAGGACCCGCAGGGGCGCGTCCTTCCGCTGCAGGGCGCGGACCACGAGGGCCAGCACCGAGTGCTTCAGGACGTCGGCGTGGTTGCCGGCGTGGTAGTCGTGCTGATAGCTCAACATCTGAGACAATTAGCCTATGGGACGCATCTTTGAAACCAGAAAACATGTGATGTTTGCCCGCTGGAACCGCATGGCGAAGCAGTTCACGCGGATCGGCAAGGACATCACCATTGCGGTCAAGGCTGCAGGCCCCGACCCCGACAACAACCCGACCCTGCGCCGGGTTATCCAGAACGCCCGCTCCGTCAACATGCCCAAGGACAAGGTCGAGGCAGCCATCAAGCGCGCCTCAGGCAAGGACGTGGCGAGCTACGAAGAAGTCATTTACGAGGGGTACGCCCCCCACGGTATCGCCGTACTTGTGCAGACAGCCACCGACAACCCCACCCGGACAGTCGGCAACGTCCGCAACGCCTTCAACAAGAACGGGGGCAATTTTGGCAGCACGGGCAGCGTGAGCTTCATGTTCCGCCGGATGGGCGTTTTCCGCCTCGATCCGTCGGGTATCGACCAGGACGATCTCGAACTGTACCTGATTGATCACGGGCTCGATGAAATGGGCGAGAGCACCGGGGAAAAGGGCGAACCCCAGCTGGTGGTTCGCTGCAATTTCCCGGACTTCGGCCAGCTGCAGAAGGGCCTGGAGGACCGGGGCATTACCCCCCTGTCAGCGGAGCAGGAATACATCTGCACCACGCCCACGGAGCTGCCGGAAGACCAGGCCAAGGAAGCCCTCGAACTCATCGACAAGCTGGAGCAGGACGAGGACGTACAAAGGGTGTTTCACACCCTGGTTTGAGGCGAAAAAAAGCCCGGAGCACCCCTAAAGTCGCTCCAGGCTTCAGATTCGAGTGTGGCGTCGGCCTTAGTTGACCATGGCCTTGAGCGCCTTCAACGGCAGAATGCGGACCTTCTTGGAGGCCGGCTTGGCCTTGAAGGTCATCTCTTTGCCGGTGAACGGGTTGGTGCCTTCCCGCTGCTTGGTGGCGGGCTTCTTGACGACCTTCAGCTTGAGCAGACCCGGCATGGTGAACAGGCCGCCGCTGCGGAGGGCCTTGCGAATGATGCCGCCCAGGGCATCCAGCACTGCGCTGGCGTCTTTCCGGGACAGTCCGGTTTCCTTGGCGATGTGGTTCAGGATATCCGACTTGGTTGGCGCGCCACCGTTCTTGGCCATGCTTGAAATACTCCCTCGTGTTGACGAATTAACCGCGGTTCGCAGCAATATTGCTGGTTCCGGCGCAGAAACATAGTGCGTGCTGCCGCTGGCCGCAAGCCTTTATTTCAGGGCCGGGAAGCACTACTTGTGCTGGTGGTCGGTTTTCTGGCAGCGAAATCCGCAGCTTCCCGCGCCCTCAGCCTGCCGCGTCGAGCACGAGCAGGCGCCCCAAAGCCACGGACCCCACGCACTGTTTCTGCACGCCGCAACCGCTGACCTGCGCGAACATGAAGCAGCGTGGTCCCAGTAAAAACGGGAAAAACCCTTTGTTTACAGGCTTTGCACTGCGGGATCGCGGTGGCACGAAAAGTGCAAAACAGTTTCTGTCGAGGGGCATGGTTGCCTCGCGGAAGGAGATTCGCGCATGGAACATCGCTGTGGCACACGACGGAACCTGGGACTCACGGTGCTCATCCGGCGCCGGGGCTGGGCCGGCTCGGTGGTCGCTGAACTGACCAACATCAGCATCAGCGGCGCGTTCATCGAGGCCTCGCCGGCGGCATTTCCGCAGCATTCCCTGGCCCAGATCGAAACCACTGCCCCAGGGGAAGCCGGTGGGCGGCTGATGACCTGCCGGGCCGTGGTGGCCCGGGTGGCGGGGAACGGGGTCGGCCTGGTCTTCGATCAGATCCGTCTTCGATCAGATCCGACCCCGGGGTCTGGCCGCTCTCTTCCCCGCTGGCGTGCCCTTAACTCAGGCTGAGCGAATCCCGGTCGCCGCTTTGGCGTGGGCCTGAACAGCGGCCTGGCCGGGCATCAGCGGCACCGAATCCAGCACCCAGTTGCCCGACTCCCGGCGCGCCGGGCAGGGAATTGCGAAGGCCACGTCCCCCTGCTTGGCTTTCAGGGCCTTCATGTCGATGCGCCAGCCACGGCTCTCCCATTCCCTGCAGTGCTCCCGATAGCGGAAGACAGCGTGATCGCTGGGCAGCAGGATTTCCTTGTTGTTGGTGTCCGGCGTGCGTACCGGGTTCAGGTTCTCCAGCAGAGCCATGTCCTCGTTCACGATCTGGAGGGTCAGTTCTTCGACGCGCTTGTCGTGCTTCTCTTCCATTAACCAGTTGCGCAGGTTCAGGAAGAAGATCCGGGTGTGGTTCTCGTCGATGGGCTGCTCAAACAGGTATTGGTGGAAGGCATTAGTGGCGGTCAGGTCAATCCAGGTCACGAGCTGGTTGGGACCCTGGTACCAGGAGCCTGCCGCGCCGGTGCGGCTGCCCTGGCGGTCGGCGGCCAGGGCGGTATCCGCCCGTTTTTCGCCAAAGGGCAGGTAAAACTTGCTGCCCCAGGGGATGTCTTCCATCGGCGTCTGGTTGCGCTGGAGCTCCGCGGACATCTTCGGCGTGCCCTGCAGGGGATGGACGAACTCGTTGTGGATGGGGTCCATGCCGTTCTCCATGGAACGCTGGTAGTAGGCCCCCAGGTTCAGGACATAGGTCTGACTCTTCCAGCCCGCCAGCCCGTACTCGGGCACCTCGTAGAGCGGCGGACGCTCGGCCTCGGGCAAGTCACCGAGAAAGGCGAAGAGGATCCCGTAGCGCTCCTGGACCGGGTAGGCGTCCACTTTGGCCCGGGCAGGGATTTTCCCGTCCTCGCCGAGGGAAGGCACCTTGGCGCACTTCCCGTCGCCACCAAATTCCCAGCCGTGATAGGGGCAGGCCACCCGGTCGCCCTTGATCTTGCCCTTGCTGAGAGAGCCACCCCGATGCACGCAGGTATCGGAGATCACATGGGCAGCGCCCGCCGAGTCCCGGAAGGCCACGAAAGGCAGGCCAAAGACCTGGGCTCGGAAGGGCTTCTCGCCCGTGATTTCAGTAGACAGGCCGAGGGGGTACCAGAAATTGATAAACATGCTCTTTCTCCAGAGTATTCAGACCGCTGATGCCAGCAATGCTAGCGCTTTTCCGCGCCTAGTCACCCCCCTGGGGCGGCATAAGCTCCGGGGGAGTTCGCCGACTGCCGCCAGCTGGATTGCTGGGTCAGCCTCGCAGGAGCGCCCAGCCGCTCCTACCGGTAACGCAGTCGCTTGCAGGTGTGCACTTCGCACTGGCCGCACTTCGGCACCGCACCACAGATGTCCCCGTGCTCGCTCGACGTGAACAGGGTGAACAGGTTCGCGACCTGGCGTGGGTCGAGCCCGGCCTGCGCCGACCAGCTCTTGAGCAGCGCATCCGCGTCCCCGGGACTGATGGGGGCGTGGGACAGGCCAAAGCGGCCAGGGCCGAGGAGCCTGGCCAGGAGGTCGGTCGCGGCCACCCGGGCCTTGACCGGCGCGTCGCCCGCCGCAGCCAGGACGGCAGCCACATCCACCTTGTTCCGCCGGAACGTGGCCCGCACCTGGTCAATGAGTTCCTGGGGCTGGTAATGCCCCCGATTGCGCCGGAACCAGTAGTAGGCCTGGGACATACCCCCACCGACCAGATCGGGCAGGTCCTCGAATTCTTCCCGGGCAAAGAAACGCTCCTGCAGCTCCGGAGCAAAGAACTTCAGGATGTCCTCCCGGCTCGTGCGCAGGGGCCCCATCCGGCCGCTGGGCTGGCCCGGATAGCGGGGATGCCAGTGAAGCAGCACCAGGTCGCCATCGTCGGCAATGGCCTTTAGCACCCGTTCCCGGTAGGCCGGATAGCGGAGCGGGTCCATGTTGTGGAGCAGGCCGTGGTCCAGCACCAGATCGAAGGGCTCGGGCGCAACCCATTCGGTGATGTCGGCTTCCACGGCAGTGACCGATACCCCCGCCTCCTTGGCCCGGCTCTGGGTGTATGCCAGCGCTTTCGGCATGAAGTCGAGGGAGGTGACATCCCAGCCCTTTTTGGCCAGGTACACCGAGTCCGTGCCCGCACCGCAGCCGATGTCGAGTGCGCGGCCCGGCTTGCGCCGCTGGCAGATCTCGGCGAGAAACAGCGTGGGCTCGCCATGGGCCCAGGGCAGGTCCTGCCAGCTCTTGGCCCAGTCATAGGTGGCGAAAAAGGTCTTCTTTTCGTGGGTGGTCATGGCGCTGGCTGCCTGCTCAAACAGCCCCTGATCGTCGCACAGACCGGCCTGATGGAGTCAGGCAAGATAGTGGGGTCGACCACTCCGGGGATACGCGGGATGACGGACGGCTTCACCGCCGCAGGTTACGGTTCCCACGCCATCGGCTTTGGCGAGCGCCCGGCCGTCATCGTCGTGGACCTGCAGCACGGCTTTACCAATCCGGACTTCCAGATGGGCCGCTCAGCCCACGTGCAGCGGGCCGTGCTCAACACCGCCGTCCTCCTCAAGGAAGCCCGGAGGCTGGGCATCCCCGTGGCCACCTGCAACGTGGCCTGGGGCAGCGCACGGGACATGGGCTACTGGACTGTCGCCCCGCTCTACAGCGGCTGGTTCTACGGGGAACCGGCAACAGTCATGGACGAGCGGATCCATGCTCCGGGCTACGACTTTCACTTCACCAAGTCGGCGCCGTCCATGTTCTTTGGCACGCCGCTGGTCACCTTCCTGAACAAGTCCCGGGTGGATACGGTGTTCGTGACCGGCGTCGCCACCAGCGGCTGCGTGCGCGCCACCATTGTCGACAGCTTCTCCCACGGCTATCGCACCATGGTGCCGGAGGAATGCTGCGGCGACATGGAAGAAGGGCCGCACCGGGACAATCTCCGGGATGTGGGGCGGCGTTACGCCGACGTGATCACTCTGCAGGAATCCCTGGAGTACTTCCGGCGACTGCCCCGGCCATTGCCTGGGCCAGCCTAGCTACTCCCGCCACTCCACTTCATAGCCCAGGCCGAGGCGCAGCAGCCGCTCCAGCAGCGCCTCGTAGGAAACGCCGCCTTTGTCAGCCGCCGCAGCGAAGTCCTCGCCCTTGCTCAGGTTGGGGTTGCAGTTAGCCTCGAGGAGGTACACCCGCCCGTCGGGCCGGAGGCGAAAGTCCATGCGCGCGTAGCCGCTCAGGTGCAGTGAACGATAAATGCGCTTGCTGTAGCGGCTGAGCTGCTGCTCGGTCGCAGGACTTAGATCGGCCGCCTTGCCGGTGCGAATGCCGTGCTTCTGCTGGTACTTCCGGTCCCACTTCACCTTGCGGGTGGCGATCCCGGCCATCACGTCCGGCAGGGTGCCGAAATCCATTTCCCAGACCGGGTAGGTAGTGAGCCGCTCGTTGCCATCCACGGCCACGTAGAGCTCCCGGCCCTCGATGTATTCCTCCACCAGGGCATCCGTCCGGATGTGCTCGTGAATGAAGTCGATGCGTTCCTTCAGACGGGGCCGATCCTCCACGATGGACGCCTGGGAAATGCCGAGTGACGCGTCCTCCGTGGCCGACTTCACGAACAGCGGGTAGGTCAGCTTTTTGGACAGACGGTAGGGACGGCCACGCCGGAACAGTGCGAACTGGGGCGTGGGGATACGGTGGTAGGCCAGAACCTGCTTCGACAGCACCTTGTCCCGGGACAGCATCATGCCGCGGGGATTGCAGCCGGTGTAGGGCTGCCGCATCAGCTCCAGGTAGGCCACGATGTGCTGGTCGTAGGTGACGATGCCCTGGAATTCCTGCAGGAGATTGAAGGCCACGTCGGGCTGCCACTCGGTGATCCGCGTGCGCAGGTCGCCGAGGTTGTCGTAGAGGCCGAGGACCTGCACTTCATGGCCTGCCTGGCGCAGGCAGGCCATCACGTCATACTCGGTCTGCCACTCGTCGATCGCCTGCTGGGCATGTCCCTCCAGACTGTCGGGGGGCACCAGGCTTTCGTGGGTCAGCACGAGGGCACGAAGTTTCTTCATAGGGCATAGCGCTCCCGGCCACGGCGCACAAAGTCGAACAGGATACGTTCCAGCAGGGCAAAAACCTCGCGCTTCGTGACGCGCAGGGGCTGATCGACGCAGAGTTCCAGGTCCTTCGCCCGGCGGATCACCAGCCGCATGACGTGGTGCACGAGGTAGGGATGCAGCCGGGAACGCCGGACCAGCAGGCGTTGCAGCTCCGGGCGAACCTGCCGGATGAAGGTCGCAGCGGCCGGCCGCCCGGGGTTGTTGGCCTGGGGCGCAAAAACGCGTTTCAGGCGCGCGTCGTAGCGCTGGGTCTCGCTCCGGTCCGAGTAGCGCAGCTTTTCGGCATAGTGCTCCCGGAGCGTGCTGCGATTGGACTCCAGGGGTTCGACCTGCTTGATCCCGCGCACCGGTGGCCGTTCCGCGCGAATCTCCGTCAGCAGGTCGTCCACGTAGCGCAGCTTGCGCAGGGCAATCCAGGTTTCGTAGTCGGTGCGCCAGGTGGAATTGGGCGCCAGCCAGACAGCAAAGGTCTCTGCGAAATCCTCCGAGGGATGGCTTTGGGCATACCAGTGGCCGAGGTGCATGACGTAGTTGCGGCTGGTCGTGCGCGGCGCGTAGCGCAACGGATACGGCCGGGACGCAGGCCCGAACACCTGCCGCCAGCGTTTGCGCCGGCGCAGCCGGTAGGCGTTGTCGATGGCGTGCCCGGTCTCGTGGCGCAGGATCCGCTGCAGCCAGCGGGCATTGCCGCCCTCCACCTCGTGCATCAGGCGCCGTTCCAGCGCCGCGAGGCGGGGGTGCGCCAGGTAGAAGGGAATCGCGAAACCCGGGATGCCGTCCGGACAGAACCACTCAACGGAGAGCCAGACGTGGGGCCGAAAGCGGCAGCCGCGGCGTTCCAGCTCCCGGTGGAGCCGCTCCAGGGCAGGCTGCAGCGGACTCCCGGCAAGGGTCAGGCCCAGATCATTGAAGCGCAGGTCGAGCAGCGCCTCGTCATCCAGCTTGGCCCACCAGAACATCAGGCTAAGCGTCGCGCACCCGGCCCAAAAAGAGAAGGGCCGCACTGAGGCGGCCCTTCTGTGAGACCGGGTGTCCCCAATCCCTTAGCTGGCAAGGCCTTCCTTGCAAGGCTGGTCCACAGTCAGGCCGAGACACGAAGGGTCGACAGACACCGCGGGAATCTCACTAGACATTGGATCACCTCCTTTTCGTGGGCTATACGCCCGTGGGTACGCCGTTGAGTATCCAGCCTCTTCCGGAAAAATCCAAGACGCGCCGCACATATCGGGTGCGACTGGCGATGCCCGGGAAACGGTGTGCTAGTCTCAGGACGAGGGGTAACTGCGTCATGTTCCAGTCCACATTCCGCTCCACTGCCACTGCAGCCACCGCCACTGCTGGCCTGCTGCTGGCCGCCGGTTTGGCCGGATTACCGGCCGCCCATGGCCAGGAAGCCCTGGAAAAGGCGGGTGTCAGCCGGATCGAGGAACTGGTTACCTTCGTCCCGAACTTCGCCATGTCCGAAACCAGCATCGGCACCAACCAGGGTTTTGAGCAGTCCGTCGGAATCTATGTCGATGGCATCTACTACGGTCGTGGCCAGCTGGCCCGGGCGCAGTGATCAGCACCCTGGCGGGCGGAGCCACCTTTGACCCGCCCCGGGTGTTTTCAGGCAGCCCCGAGGACTGGCTGGTCCTCGCCGTGCTCCTGTTTGCCTCGGTCCTGGCCCAGGTCTTCCTGATCCAGCGCAACAAGCACCCGGACAACGTCCACAGCCCGCCACTGGCCTGGCTCCGGGCGATACTCTACTTCAGCGTCATCCTCGTTCTGAGCTGGGCCACGGGGGTATTGCACGTCCTCGTGCACGTGCCCTGCGTGCTGCCGGGCCAGGCATCCGCACCGCTGTGGCTGGGCCTGACGGCCCTGTGGGGCGCCGCCACCGTCTGGGGCTATGTGTACTGGTGGCCACGGGGCACCCTGACCTACGACCGCAAGCTCTACCTGGTGCCCCAGGTCCTGTTCGGGCTGGCCTGGGGGTTTACGTCGGGGCAACTCACCCTGGTGCTCTGGGCCCTGGTGGAAGACTTTGGCTTTGCCCGCTGGGTCACCGCCCTGCTGGTGTTCTTCCTGCTCTCCGGCTACGGACAGATCTACCAGTCCGGCTGGTGGGACATCCACGTGTCCCCGCCCCACAACCGCCGGGCCACCAACGCGCAGAAAGTGCTCTTCGCCCATATGCCCTTCCTGGCCATCGCCCTCACCCACTTCACGCTCTTCGGCAACGCGCTGGTGTTCGTGGGCTTCCATGCCATTGCGCTGGCCTGCTCGGCAGTGGCCATGCGCTTCCCGCCCTTCTGGGAGAAGGACGGGCCGGTGGTCAACCGGGACACCGCGATCGGTGTGCAGGAGCGCCTTTAGGCGCGACAGCACTATGCATCGCGCCTAAAGGCGCTCCTGCAGCCTCAGAACTTCACGGCCGGCGGCGCGTTCACCGCAGACCAGGCCTCGTAGGGCACGAAACTCTTCGCCAGCAGGTCCGGCCCGTACATGCTGACGCCCGCCTTCGCCCCGACCTTGCCGCGGTGGACCCGGACCTCGTACTGGCCGTTTTTCCGTAACCAGAACTGGCTGGAGGGACTGTTCGCCAGCCACCCGCCATCCCCGGAACGGGTGGATGCGGTGCGGGCCGAGCTGCCAGGCGTATCCTCCGTCCGGCAACGATTACCAAAGCAAAGTAGCGCTTGAGCGGCAGCCATATCAGGCAGATTCTCAGCCTGAGGGCGCTCCTACGGGGACGGCGGAAAGACGCGGCGGTAGTCGCCCACCTGATCATCCAGTATCACGTCCTGCAGCCGCACCGGCTGAGCCAGTGCCAGGCCCGCAAGAGTGCGGCAGCGGCTCAGCGCCACGTAGGTCTGCCCGTGGCTGAAGGCGCCCCGGCCCAGGTCGATGTAGACCCGGTCGAAGGTCTGGCCCTGGCTCTTGTGGATCGTGATCGCCCAGCCGAGGCGCAGCGGCAGCTGCTTGTAGGCGCCGATCTGCTCCCGGGTGATCTGCTTGGCCGACCGGTCGTACTGATAGGCCAGATTTTCCCAGGCCGTCTTGCGCACGGCGTGCTCGGTGCCGTCCTCGAGCTGCACCGTGGGGCCCTCGTCCCCGAGAGCGGTGACCACACCCCAGGAGCCGTTGATCCAGCGCTTCTCGGCGTCGTTCTTGAGGAACATGACCTTGGCACCCACCTTCAGCGTCAGCACGGGCTCGGTGGGAAAGGCGGCCGTGTCGAATTTGCCGCTGACCTCTGCCGAGTAGACCTTCGCCTTGCCCGGCAACGCCATAAGGCGCCGGCTGTTCTCGCGGAAAGCGGCCTCGTTGGTGGCGGTGAGCACGATATGACTGTCCGGGTCCCGCAGGCGGGCCTTCGGGATCACCCGGTCGTTCAGGGCGCGCAGCGTCTCCTCCCCCGGCTCGCCGTCCCGGATGTGCTGGAGGATGGTGCGGAACCCGGCGTCGTCTTTCTGCCGGTAGATCTTTTCGAGATCCACTGAACGGCCCGCGCACTCCTGCCAGACCAGCGCCTGGAAGAACCAGGGACCGCCGTAGGTCTCCGCGAAGTACTCCTTCAGCTCGGGTTCCCGCACGACGGGTGGCAACTGCCACAGGTCGCCGAAGAGGGCGAGCTGGACGCCACCGAAGGGCTCGTCATTCCGCCGGTTGAGGCGCAGTGCCTGGTCGATGCCATCCATCAGGTCGGCCCGGACCATGGAGACCTCGTCGATGATGAGCAGGTCCAGCGCTTTCATCACGCTTACGTGGCGCAGGGCCCGGATTTCCCGGGTATCCACGAAGCGGGGCGGCAGCCGGAAGAAGGAGTGGATCGTCTGGCCGCCGACGCTGATCGCCGCGAGCCCCGTGGGGGCCACCACGGCCACGTTGCGGGGCGTCTCATCCCTGAGCAGATGCAGCAGCGTGGTCTTGCCCGTACCGGCGCGCCCCGTAATGAAGACGTGCTGCTCCCCGCCCTCGATGAGCGCGAGGGCCCGGTCGAAATCGGCGCTGGGTTCAAGGCCCTCCCGGAGGGGGGGTTTACGCGGGATCTGGACCGGCATCCCGCCATTGTCCAGCAAATGGCACGGGCAGGAGCGGCGAGCGCCGCGAGCCGGGTAAACGGGTAATCTCCACCCAACGCTCAGCAAAGGACTTAAGCCATGTCGTCAAAGAAAACCCCAGCCCTCTCCCGACGCGACGTCCTGGCCGCTGGCACCGGACTTGCCGCCCTGGGCGCTGCGGGCCCCGCTGCCGCCGCGCCTCAGCGCCTGTCCGCCGTGGACAGTCGCTTCCGCATGACCAACACCTCGGTCATGACGATCCCGAAGGACCCCCGCCTGGACCTGGATGACCCGGAGACCAACTACCGGGCGATGCTGAAGCTCCGGGCCGACACCGCGGGCAAGGACGTCTACTTCGCCTTTCCCGGGACTGCCTGGGCGATGGTCCCCCAGGAGAAGAACCTCCGGTGCTTCAAGACCTTCGGCATCGGCGCCTCCCGCATTGAGGAAGTGGCGGAAGGCTGGCGCATCTACAGCCGGGAGGTGCTCTATTACCTGGACCCGGACACCGGTGCGATCCTGGAGACCTGGAAGAATCCGTTCCTCGGTGGCCGGGAGGTGGAGGTGGCCCACATCGCCAACGACCCGGTGAACGGCGTCTTTGCCCGCCAGAACAACCCGATACTCTCGCCGCCCTACCCCTACGTGTCCTGCGGCGACGACGTGGTCTTCCAGTGGAACTTCTTCATCTACAAGCCCGCCGTGCTCACGCGCTCCGAGTACCCGCTCTACTCCGGCGGAGACCAGGATCAGTACGCGGAACTGTGGGGCATCAAGGGCCGCAAGAGCGAAATCCTGGACCCGAAAGTCACCTCAGCCTCCTGCGTGATGTCCTGGAGCCGGGTCGCTGGCTGGCTCCCCTTCATGGAAATGGGTATCAGCCCGGGCACCATGGTCTTTCACAGCCACAGCATGAAGCTGATGAACGGCATCGGCGATCTGCCCCGCTACATCCTCGACTACACCGAGAAAAATTACGCCAAGTACCTGGAGGCACCGAAGGAATGGCTGGGGCCAGTAATGACCTCCAGCTTCGGGGAGTTCAAGAAAAAGATCGACGCGAAGAAGAAGCCGTGATCACGGCGGCAGGCATCTTCGTGGCACCACGGGCCTGTCGATCAGCGGTCGCGGCTCAAGCCGCTCCTACAGGCGTTGCACACCGGGTAGCTGGCTGAAGCGCCGGTCGAAGGTGCCAAACGGTAAATGGCCCGCGCGACGGGCCGACTCCAATGCCAGGCAGTCGGAGAACTCCACGCCCGCATACTGGCGGAAGTTTTCCAGTGCCGCAGAAACGACCTCGCTGTCCTGGATTGCCAGGGACGTGTGGTTCAGCAACATGGCGACGGCCTCGGCGATTTTCCCGCGACTCAGATCAAACGCCGATGCGAGGACCCACACTGTCTCGGCCAGAACGATATGCGGGATCCAGGCTCCGGCCGCGATGAATTCTTCGGCAACCCGCGCCTGGGCTTCGTCGTCATTGGTAATGAGGCGAACGAGCAGGTTGGTATCAACGGCCCGCATGGCGCCGCCGGGCGTGGGCTCGAAGGGCCGCCTTCGTGTCCACAGGTCCCTGGCCCACTGGCACACCCTGTGGAAAAATGGCTTGCCGGATATCTGCTGAGGTAAATCGTCCGGCACGCCGGACGACAATCTCCCCGTCAATCTCGTGCCACTCCATTACTGCTCCGGGCCCAAGGCCGAGCTTGCGGCGGATTTCAGCCGGGACGGAGATCTGGCCCTGGGCGGTCAGACGGGAATTTGCGGTTGCCATGCGAAACACATTACCCGGGTAATGAACACATGGTCAAGGTCTATTTCCAGGCTTTTTTCACAGAAAAGGCAGACGCGGGGTCGCGGCTCAAGCCGCTCCTACGGGGCG
>SHZI01000101.1 GCA_009692345.1 Gammaproteobacteria bacterium
GCGCGCCCCAAGTGGGGCCCGGACTTCTTCTCCGGCAAGATGAACGCCGAAAAGAGCATGGTGTCCTCGGGCATCAGCCTGGAGCAGATGCTGGAACAACTCGACGCCGCCGGGATCGAGCGGGCCTTCCTGATCGCGGCCCGGTCCGGCCGCCCCGGCCTCCCCGGCTGCTACCACATGCCCTACGAGATCGTCGCGAAAGCGGTGGCGAAATACCCGCAGCGCTTCCACGGCCTGGCCGGCATCGACCCCTACACCGGCATGAAGGGCGTGCGGGAGCTGGAGCACGCCGTGAAGAACCTGGGCTTCATCGGTGCCCACCTCTACCCCCACTGGTTCGAACTGGCGCCCGACCACGCGAAGAACTACCCCTTCTATACGAAGTGCTGCGAGCTGGGCATCCCGATCCAGATGCAGGTGGGGCAGTCGATGATCTACGCGCCGGACTTTCCCTGCCGCAGCGTCGGCCGCCCGATCAGCCTGGACGGCGTCGCCTGCGATTTCCCCGAGCTGAAACTTCTCGGTATCCACGTGGGGATTCCCTGGCACGACGAGATGATTGCCATGGCCTGGAAACACGCCAACGTGTACATCGGCTCGGATGCCCACCGGCCGAAGTACTGGCCCGAGAGCTTCAAGCGCTACATCAACACCCAGGGCCAGGACAAAGTGTTCTTCGGCACGGACTTCCCCGTGCTGCCCTTTGCCCGCACCATCGAGGACATCGATGCCCTGGGCTTCAAGCCCGAGGTCCGCCGCAAGCTGCTGCGGGACAACGTGCTGAAGATCTACAACCTCGCGTAGGAGCGCGTTCACGCGCGATCGGGATTTGGGATCGCGCCTGAAGGCGCTCCTACGGCGGGTTACAGCCAGACGGTGTCCCACAGGGGGTAGTCGCCGATGCGGGTGACCAGGCCCGCGCGCAGGGGGTTGGCGACGAGGTAGCGGGCGACGTTGCGCAGGTTTTACTCCCGGCGGATGGCGTGGTCGTAGTAGCCGCGCTGCCAGAGGTGGCCGTTACCGGCCAGACCGGCGCGGTACGCCCGGGACGACCGGCCTTTCATCTGCCCAACGACTGTTGCCAAAGAGTGCTCCTTAAGTTCCAGCAACCAGTGCAGGTGATCCGGCATCAGGCAGTAGGCCAAAGTGTGGGCATCAGCGGCGCGCAGGGCGTTGAGCACCGGGCGGCCCGCTGGCCAGTCGTTGAACACGGGAGCACGGGTCCACGATAGAGGACGGCCCCGGGGCTGGCAGCTAGGAAATCTGGGGTCTTTGTGCAGAAACGGTAGGAGCGCCTTTAGGCGCGATCGATATCAATCGCGCTTAAAGGCGCGCCTACGGGTGCGATTCGGATTCGGGGCGATGCGAACCGGGATCGCGGGACGGGAATTTGGGATCGCGCGTGAACGCGCTCCTACAGTAGTGCGGCGATTTCGGCTTCGGTTAGGCCGGCTTCGCGGAGGACTTCCACCGTGTGCTCGCCGAGCCTTGGCGGCAGGCGGCGCACGTCGGCGGGGGTTTTGGAGAAGGTCACCGGGAAGCGCGTCATGCGCAGGCGGCCTTCGGTCGGGTGGTCCACTTCCTGCCAGAAGCCGACGGCTTTCAGGTGCGGGTCGTCCTTCAGGCCGGCGAGGGTGTTGACCATGTTGGTGGGCACGCTGGACTTGCCGAAAATCTCCAGCCACTCGCCCGTGGTGCGGGTGAGCATGGTCTTCGCCGTCTCCTGATAGGTGTCGTCGATATTCGTCACGCGGTTGGACAGGGAGGTGAAGCGCGGGTCAACCAGCAGGTCCTCGCGACCGGTGAGCTTGCAGAAGCTTTCCCAGTGCGCGTCGAGGTAGGGCAGGATCGCGATGTAGCCGTCGAGGGTTTTGTAGGGCTTGCGGTGGTGGCTCATCAGCCGCGTGTACCCCGGTCCGCCGATGGGCGGCTCGAAAGTCATGCCCCAGAGGTGCTCGGCCATCGTGTAGTACACCATGGTCTCAAACATCGGCACCTCGATCTCCTGGCCTTCGCCGCTGCGCTCCCGGTGATAGAGCGCGGCCGTCACGGCGGAGACCACCTGCATCGCCGTCGTCTTGTCGCAGACCACCGTCGGCAGGTACCGCGGCTCGCCCAGCACCATCTCGTTCAGCATCGCGATACCGCTGACCGCCTGGATGGAGTCGTCCAGGGCACCCCGGGCGCCGTAGGGGCCGTCCTTGCCGTAGCCGTAGGTGCCGCAGTAGATCACTTGCGGATTGGCGATCTTCAGGGCCGCGTAGTCGAGACCCAGCTTGGTCATGACCTGCGGGCGGTTGTTGTGCACCACCACGTCCGCCGACTTCACGAGCTGCAGCACCACGGCCTTGGCCGCCGGCTGCTTCAGGTCCAGCACGATGCTGCGCTTGTTGCGGTTGCAGGTGAGGTACAGCGCCGCCATGCCCGGATTGCGGTAGGCGCCCAGCGTGCGGTTGCTGTCGCCCCGGGGCGGCTCGATCTTGATCACGTCGGCACCCATGTCCGCCAGCATCTGGCAGGCCCAGGGGCCGAGCACGACGCTCGTCAGTTCGAGAATTTTTACGCCAGCGAGAGGACCGGACATTTGGGAAGACCCTGTAGGAACGCCTTTAGGCGCGCTTCAATTTTAGCGCGCTTCGATTCTGGGGTCGCGCCTAAAGGCGCTCCTACAGTTTGGCCAGGGTGGTGCGGGCTTCGGCGAGGCCCGGGTATTCACCCTGCACCTTGTCGACGGCCTTCTGCAGCTCCTGCTTGGCGCCGACGGTGTTGCCGGCTTTCAGGTAGGCCATCCCCAGGTGATAGCGGAACACCGGGAACTGCCCGGCCTTGGCCACCACCCGCTCCAGGACGCTCACCGCCTCCCGGTACTTGCTGGCCCGGTAGTAGGCCCAGCCAAGGGTGTCCAGCATGGCCGGGTTCTCGGCTTTCTCCAGGGCCTTGGCCAGCTGCAGCGCCCGGGCGTGGCTGGCCTTGTCGGTGCGCTGATCAAGGAGCGTCGCCGCCAGGTTGTTGATGGCGGGCTCGTAGGTCGGACTGGTTTTCAACAGGCTCTCGTAGACCTGCATGGCGTCGTCAAAGCGGCCCGACTGCTCGAACTCCGTGGCGAGCAGCATGTTGAGCTCGGTGCTGGCCGGGTTCGCCTTCACGCCCCGCTCGTAGACGCGGATGCGCGCCTCCCGGTCCTGGTAAACCCCGGCCAGCGAGACCCAGGCCACCACCGAGTCCGGCTTTTCCTTAAGCACATCTTCCAGGTAGCTCTCAGCCTTGGCCTGATCGCCTGACTGGCCGTAGATGCCGCCCAGGAGAAACTTCGCGAACAGCTGGCTCTGGCTGTTGTTGAGCTGCTGGTTAAGGACGGTAATCGCCTCGCCCTGCTTGCCCTCCGCGAGGAGCGACCGCACGAGACCCTCGAGGGGCAGGGGATCACCCGCCCGGGCCGCGACGGATTTCTTGAAGGCATCCGAGGCAGCGCCGTAGTCTTTCTGCTGGGCCAGCACGCGGCCCAGGGAGAAATCCCCCACGCCGGTCTGGTTGGTCAGCGCGGTCATGCGCCGGGCCTCCTCCTCCGCTTTCGCCGATGAACCCTGGGCCATCAGGATCTCAACGAGGCGTCCGGACGCCACCAGGTCGTCGGGCTGCTTGGCAATCCGCTTCCGGAGCAGCGCTTCGGCCTCGGCATAGTCCTTGTCGGCGACGTAGAGGGCCGCCAGTTGCTGCAGGCCTTCCGGCGAATCCGGCGCCACCTCGAGCAGGCGCCGGTAGGTGTCCTTGGCGAGCGGCAGGTCATTCTTCCGGAGGTAAGACTGGGCCAGCAACAGGAGCGCGCGGTCGTTGTTGGGCTCCTTGCGCAGCACGAGCCGGAGGTCGCCGATGGCGTCGTCAAACTTGTTTTCGGTAAAGCGCACCCCGGAGCGCAATAGAAGAGCCATGGCGTCATCCGGTGCCTCCTTGAGGATGTTCTCGAGTTCGGCGCGGCCCTCAGCCAGCTTGCCGGCCCGCAGATCGATGGCGGCCACCCGGTTCCGGCCGGCGAGACCCTCCACACTCTTCGGGGCCTGCTTGCCGAGCGCCGCGTAGATCTTGCGCGCCTCGTCGGGGCGTTCGGTCGATTCATAGAGCTGCGCCAGGGCGAGACGCAGCTTGCCGGATTCCGGGTTCAGCTCGACGAACGCTTTCAGGGCCGCCTCGGCTTTTTCACCGTTGCGCTGACTGGCCAGGAACTGCACATAGCCCAGCTGGGTGTCGGCATCCTTCGGATTGACGGCCGTGAGCTTCTTCAGCACCGTATCGGCTTCGTCCACCCGGCCCTGGCTGGCATAGAACTGGGCCAGCTGGAACTGGTAGCCCTGCTCCTTCGGGAAGTCCACGGACAGGGCCCGGAGGCCGGCTTCGACCTCGTCGGTGCGCTTGCCCTGGGCCAGCATGATGACCCGCAGCTCCAGCAGCTGGCGCGTCTTGTCGTCCGGCAGCCGTTTGATGGCGACGTCCAGGGTGGCGAGACCCTGGTCGAGATTCTCCATGGCATCCGCCGACGCCTGCAGCAGGATGCCGTCCACGTTGTTGGGATCCAGCTGCAGGGCCGTGGCCACTTCGGCCAGGCCGCCGGGCCGGTCACCCTTCTGGATCAGCACGCGGGCCTGGAGCAGGTGGCTGCGGGCATCCTTGGGCGCCAGCTTCAGCAGTGCGGTGGCCTGGGTCGCCGCGTCGTCCCAGAACTGGCCCAGGAAGAAGAGCGCGCCGAGCTTGAGGCGCGCCTCCATGTTGGTCGGGTCCTCGTCGACCACCACCAGGAGGTGGCCGAACATCTGCGGGTATTCCTTCTGCTGCTCGGCAATCTCGGCGAGCAGGTAGCGGGCCTTGGCGCTCTTCGGCTCCACCTGCGCCGCGTTCTGCGCTTCGAGGCGGGCCTTGACGTAGTCACCGGCGTCGTAGAACTCCTGGGCCTTCACGAGGTAGTCGGCCGCGCGCTTTTCCGGCGAGCCGCAGGCGGCAAGCAGCACAGCAGCGGCGACGATCAACAGGGGAGTTCTTGAGTGCATGGCCATGTTCCTTGAATTCTCGCTGCGTAGTGTACCGCCCCGCAGGAGCGCCTTCAGGCGCGATTCCAATTTTGAATCGCGCCTGAAGGCGCTCCTACGGGCGATCCGAAGGCCAATCCGACGGGCGATCCGATGGTTGATCCGATGGTTGATCCGCCAGCCACCGCTTCAGGCTGGCCACGCACCGGGCTGCCGTCTGGCCGTCCCAGCGGTCCGGACGCCGGCCGTGGGGCCAGTCACCCCGCAGGGCCTTGCCCGCCTCCGTCACCAGGTTCTCCGGCGTCACGAGCCGGTTGGTCCCCTCCGTCACCGTAATCGGCCGCTCGGTGTTGGGCCTAAGCGTAAGGCAGGGAATATCCAGATAGGTGGTCTCCTCCTGGATGCCCCCGGAGTCCGTAATACACAGGGCCGCATTGCTGACCAGGTTCATGAACTGGACATAGCCCACCGGCTCGCAGAGCTGCACGCCGGGGGCGGTCTCCAGCCGGGACAGCAGCCCGAACTCCGTCAGATTTTTCCGCGTCCGGGGATGCACGGGAAAGACGAGGGGCAGGTCGGCAGCCACCCGGGCGAGCGCCGCCACCAGCCGGGCGAGCGCGGCCGGGTCGTCCACGTTGGAAGGCCGGTGCAGCGTCACGACACCGTAACCTTTAGGCGCCAGGCCCAGCCTGCGGAAGGTGCCATCCGCCTCGATGTGGGCGCGCTGCAGTTCGTAGGAGTCGAGCATGATGTTGCCCACCCGCTCGATGCGTTCCGCCAGGATGCCTTCGTTGCGCAGGTTCTCGTCGCCGTCCGGTGACGGCGTCCACAGCAGGTCCGCCAGCACGTCCGTGACGAGGCGGTTGATCTCCTCCGGCATGGTCCGGTCGAAACTGCGCAGGCCCGCTTCGAGATGCACCGTGCGCAGCCCGAGCTTGGCGCACACCAGCGTCACCGCCACCGTGGAGTTCACGTCCCCCACCACGACCGTAAACGCGGGCCGTTCGGCCGTGGCGACGGGTTCGTAGGCCAGCATCACCCGGGCCGTCTGCTCCGCGTGGCTGCCGCTGCCCACCCCCAGGTGATGGTGCGGCTCAGGCAGCCCGAGATCCCGGAAGAAGGCGTCGGACATGTTGGCGTCGTAGTGCTGGCCCGTGTGCACGAGCCGCGCGTCGAAGGTGCCATCGGCCACGAGGGCATGCCACAGCGGGGCTACCTTCATGAAGTTGGGACGGGCGGCGGCGATGAGATGGAGGATGGGCCGGGTACTCAAGCGGGGCATGGGGCTCATTCCGTGACAGGATCAGTGACGTCGCCCTGCACGGCAGGCCGGGCAGCGAGCCGGGCGAGGTCCTCCGCCGTGGCCTCCCGGAGCACGGCGCTGGCGCCGGGCAGGTGGAACGCCAGTTTCGGATCCGCTGCACGCATGAAGGCCTCCAGCCGGGCGTCGCCCGCCGGCATGGCAGACGCGTCTCCGACGTAGGTGGCCAGCCGGACGAGCGCGCCGTCGGTCCGGTTGGTCGTGAGGCCATCCCAGAAGATGAACCATTTCACGAGGTACTCGTTGGTGACGACGCGGCCCCGCTGGGCAAACCAGTAGTAGATCAGCTGGCGCTGGTCGCCGAGGGCGATCTCCACCCGATTGACGCGCAGTGCGCCCCCGTCGGGCAGCACGTTCGGCACCTCCCGCTGGG
>SHZI01000018.1 GCA_009692345.1 Gammaproteobacteria bacterium
AGACCGAGCTGCCGGCCCCGGGGCGTGAGGCGCGCGTCGGCGTTGTCTTCCCGCAGCAGCAGACGGTGTTCGGCACGGCTGGTGAACATCCGGTAGGGCTCGGTGGTGCCCCGGCTGATCAGGTCGTCCACCAGCACGCCCAGATAGGCCTCGTCCCGCCGGGGGGACCAGGGCTCGGCATCCTGGGCGGACAGCGCCGCGTTGATGCCGGCGATGAGGCCCTGGGCGGCGGCTTCCTCGTAGCCCGTCGTGCCGTTGATCTGCCCCGCGAACCAGAGCCCGGCAAGGCTGCGGGTCTCCAGGGTGTTCCGCAGGCCCCGGGGGTCGAAGTAGTCGTACTCGATGGCGTAGCCCGGCCGGGTGAGGTGGGCGTTCTCGAAGCCCGGGATCGTGCGCACGAAAGCCTGCTGCACGTCGTAGGGCAGGCTGGTGGAAATGCCGTTGGGGTACAGCTCCGTGGAGTTCAGACCCTCGGGCTCGACAAAGATCTGGTGGGAGTCCTTGTCGGCGAAGCGCACGATCTTGTCTTCCACCGACGGGCAGTAGCGGGGGCCGACGCCTTCGATCACGCCCGTGTACATGGGCGAGCGGTCCAGGGCGTTGCGGATCAGGTCGTGGGTCGCGGCGGTGGTGCGGGTGATGTGGCAAGGCACCTGGCGGGGATGATCGGCCCGGCGGCCCAGGAAGGAGAACACGGGCTCGGGCGTGTCGCCGTGCTGGACCGTCATCGCGCTGAAGTCGACGGAGCGGGCATCGATACGGGGCGGCGTGCCCGTCTTGAGGCGGCCCACGTCGAAGGGCAGTTCCCGCAGGCGCGCGGCCAGGCCCACGGAGGCAGCGTCGCCGGCGCGGCCGCCGGAGTAGTTGGTCAGGCCCACATGGATGCGGCCGGCCAGAAAAGTGCCGACCGTGAGGACGACGGCCCGGGCGTGAAAGCGCAGTCCGGACTGGGTGACCACGCCGGTGACGTGGTCGCCTTCGACGATGAGATCATCCACGCCCTGCTGGAACAGGAGCAGGTTCGGCTGGGCGTCGAGCAGCGCCCGTACCGCCTGGCGGTAGAGCGCCCGGTCGGCCTGGGCCCGGGTGGCCCGGACGGCCGGGCCCTTGCTGGAATTGAGGGTGCGGAAGTGGATGCCGGCCTGGTCGGCGGCCCGGGCCATGAGCCCACCCAACGCGTCGATCTCCCGGGCGAGATGGCCCTTGCCGATGCCGCCAATGGCGGGGTTGCAGCTCATCTGGCCAACGGTTTCCAGATTCTGGGTCAGCAGCAGCGTGCGGGCGCCCAGGCGCGCGGCGGCCGCGGCAGCTTCGGTGCCCGCATGGCCACCGCCCACCACGATCACATCAAAGGTATTGCTGCCCGTCATCGGTGGGCATTCTAGCCGCCGCCCAGCGGCGGTGTTGGTGGCGGCGGTGGCGCCGGGACAGGGGGCCGTCGGGTTGACGCGTTATGGCAAGGAATTTACCCGGAACCCCGTCACGGTTTGGCCGGTGGGGGTGTGCCAGCATCGTCCGCAATAAAGATCGGCATCACGCCGGCAATAAGAAGAACTTCAACTATGGAAGCGCCCGCCCTGCCCGCATCTTTGGCCGTTGTGCCATCTGGCCCCGGTTCTGGCCGGATCGACCAGCGGGCCGCCCTGCTCTACGCCGCCTGGGCAGGCATTGCCGCCCTGGCGCAGGGCGCCGGCACAGTGCCTCTGCCTGCCGGCGCCGCGTTAGTTCTCGGTCTGGGCTGTGCGCTCACCCTGGGCCTGTTCCTGGGGCTGGCCCGCCTGCCCGTGGAGCAGCCCTCCGCTGCGCTGCTGGCAACGGCCCAGTCCCTCATGGGGATCGTCTGGTCCACCCTGTTTGCCTGGTACACAGCCGGGTCACCTGCGGGCGCCGTGCTGAGCGTGGGGATGTACCTGTCGGCCAGCGCACTGGCCGTGCCCGCAGCCAGCCTACCCGCACTGGGCATCCTGACCTGCGGCGCCGCGCTCCTGAGCGCCGCAGCACCGCTGCTCCACCAGGGCCTGCTCCTGCAGTCGGGTGCCTCCACTGCTTGGGCGCCCCTGCTGCCCCTGCTCCTCCCCAGCCTGGTGCTCAGTGTGCTGCTGGCAGCCATCTACCTGGCCGCCCGGACTTTGACCAGCGCCCGGGAGCAACTGCAGGCGCGCAATGCGGAACTGCAGGCGGGCATCGAGCAGATCACCCGTCGGGCGGAACGGGACCAGCTCACCAACTCCTACAACCGGCACTCCATTCTGGAACTGGTGGCCCGGGAGAAGTCCCGGGCCGACCGGGGTGGCGGGGATCTGTGCGTGTGCCTGCTGGACATCGACCACTTCAAGAACATGAACGACCAGTACGGCCACCAGACCGGGGACCGGATCCTGGCGGCCTTTGCGCGGCGGGTGCGTGGGGCGCTGCGCACCATGGACACCGTGAATACCGCCGGTCTGCCCATGGGCCTGCCCGCCACGCTGGTTGAGGACCATAGCGAGCCCAGAACGGCAGGCCGCAGCGCCTTCGGTCGGGTCGGCGGCGAAGAGTTCATCGTGCTGCTGCCCGAGACCTCACTGCGGGGGGCCCTCCGGTGCGCTGAGCGCATCCGCCAGGCCGTGGTGCGCCGGCCCTTCGACGGGCTGCATCACGTCACCGTGTCCATCGGCATCGCCGAGTATCTTCCGGGGGAAACGGTGTCGAGCCTGATCGGCAGGGCCGACGAAGCGCTCTACGCCGCGAAGCACGCGGGCCGTAACCAGGTGCACTGCGCCACGCCCGACGGCGGCCGCAGCGCCATAGTGATGCGCACGTTCATGAAGAGCACCGGCCCGTAGCACCGAGTAGCAGCACCTTTTTAGTAGTCAGCCCGGTCAGCGGTTCCCCCGTGACCTGGCGGATGCGATGAAAGATCGCCACGTCCAGCAGCTGGCCGATCAGGAACGCCACCAGCGACCCGACAATCACCCACATACCCTGCCCGTAGATAGCGGCGAAGGCCGTCTGCAGGTTGTCCACGCCCTGATTCTGGCAGGACGTCACCCACCAGTCCGCCGGTGACAGCTGGATGACCACCCAGGCGATGAGGAACGCGTAGGAGATCAGCGCCACTGCCAGAAAAGACAGGAACCGCACGCCATTGCGGCCGTAGTACTCGTTCACCACGTCCGTCATGAGGAAGACGACCGGCCAGAGGATCACGCCCGACGTGAAGTTTCAGGGTGGGGTCTGCCCGAACAGAGACCAGTTGAAGGGCTGGAGGCCGAGCGGTTCCGGCCTCAAAGCCCATCGCGTTCACGTCGTTCTCGAGGAGGACTCCACTCATGACCGTCGCTGAGGATTCGTCATAGTGTCCCGCTGTGCGCAACCCGGCTTCCATCGCCTGCTGACCTCAAGCGGAAGCTACTGGAATGATTGGGTCCCCGCCGGTCAATTTACTTGCCGATGCAGAACTTACCGAAGATCTCCCCCAGCAAATCGTCGCTCGTAAACTCCCCGGTGATCTCCGCCAGGGCGTGCTGAGCCGCCCGCAGTTCCTCCGCCAGCAACTCCCCCGCCCGGTTCTGCTCCAGCTGCGCCCGGCCCGCGTCGAAATGTCCCCGCGCGCGGCGAATGCTGTCCACATGTCGCTGCCGGGCGATCACGGTGCCTTCACCCGGATCACCGAAGCCAGCCCTGTCCTTAATCGCCTCGCGCAGCTGATCGAGGCCAGCCCCGGTCAGCGCCGACAGCGCGACCTGCTGAGGATCCTGTCCGGAAGCCAGCCCCGGTGCCTCCCCCGTCACGTCGATTTTGTTCCGCACCACGATCACTGGCACGCCATCCGGCACCTCAGCCAGCAGCGCCTCAACCGATCCCGGATCGCTCGCATCCACCACCAGCAGCGTCAAATCAGCGACGGCGAGCTGGCCGCGGGTGCGCTGCACCCCTTCCCGCTCAATCACATCCGCAGTCTCCCGCAAGCCGGCCGTGTCCACGATGTGTACCGGCAGGCCGTCGATTTCCAGATGCTCCCGCACCAGATCCCGGGTCGTGCCGGGCTGGTCCGTGACGATGGCCGCCTCGTAGCCGGCCAGCCGGTTGAGCAGGCTCGACTTGCCACTGTTGGGACGCCCGGCAATCACCACGTGAATGCCGTCCCGGAGCAGGCGGCCCTGGCGCGCTGCCGCCTCAAGACGCGTGAACTCCCCCGCCACCGTGTCCAGGCGACGGCGCAGCTCATCAGTCCCGAGAAAATCGATCTCCTCCTCCGGAAAGTCGATGGCCGCCTCCACGTAGATCCGCAGCGCCGTCACCTGCTCGTTCAGCCCGAGGATCGCCGCCGAGAACTCGCCGGATAAGGAGCGCTGTGCAGCCCGCGCTGCCGCTTGCGAGCCCGCAGCGATGAGGTCGGCCACAGCCTCCGCCTGCAACAGGTCCAGTTTGTCATTCAGGAAGGCCCTCTCGGAAAACTCGCCGGGCCGGGCCAGCCGGGCACCGAGAGCAACGACCCGGGCCACGAGCATGTCGAGGAGCACGGGGCCGCCATGGGCCTGCAGTTCCAGCACGTCTTCCCCGGTGTAGGAGTTCGGCGCGGGAAAGTACAGCGCCAGGCCGGTATCGAGGGTCTGCCCGTCCCCACCCCGGAAGGCGTGGAGCGTGGCCAGGCGCGGCGCCGGGCAACTGCCGAGTATGGCCTCGGCTATGGCGCGTACGCCGGGTCCGGAGATGCGGACGATACCCACCCCGCCCCGCCCCGCCGCTGTCGCGCGGGCGACGATGGTCGTGGGCAGTGGCTGCCCGGCACCCAAGCTAGTCGGCGCCCAGCACCTTGTTGATGCGCCACTGCTGGGCGATCGAGAGTACCGAGTTGGTCAGCCAGTAGAGAACCAGACCAGCGGGAAAAAACGCGAAGAAGCCAGTGAACACGATCGGCATGATCTGCATCATCTTGGCCTGCACGGGGTCCGGCGGCGGCGGGTTCAGCTTCTGCTGGAAAAACATGGCTGCACCCATCAGCAGGGGCAGGATGAAGAACGGGTCCTTCGACGACAGGTCGGTAATCCAGAGCGCGAACGGCGCCTGGCGCATCTCGACGCTCTCCAGAAGCACCCAGTAGAAGGCAATGAAGAACGGAATCTGCACCAGCATGGGCAGGCAGCCCGCGGCAGGATTGATCTTCTCTTTCTTGTAGAGCTCCATGAGCGCCGTGCTCATGGCCTGGCGGTCGTCCTTGTAACGTTCCTGCAGGGCCTTCATGCGGGGCTGCAACTTGCGCATGCCCGCCATGGACCGCCCGCTCGTCTCGCTCAGCTTGTAGAAGACCAGCTTGATCAGCAGGGTCACCAGAATGATGGTGAGACCCCAGTTGTGGACCAGGTTGTGCACATTGTCGAGCAGCCAGAACATCGGCTGGGCCAGCAGCGTCAGCCGCCCGTAGTCCACGGTAAGCTCGAGCCCGGGCGCGGTGGCTTCGAGCTGGTCCTGCAACTTGGGACCAATGAAGAGTTTGGCACTGAACTGAGCCGAACTCGCGGGGGCGATGGACTGCCGTGGGCCGATCGCGCTGACCAGGAACTTGCCGTCTGCGAAGCTGCCGTTATAAATCCAGCTTTCCGCCGCGGGCGGGATGGCGGCCGCCAGGAAGTGGTGCTGAATGGCACCAAACCAGCCCTGGACAACAGTCTGCGTGAAGGGCGTCGTCGGCAGGTCTTCCACATCCAGTTTGGAGTACTTGTTGCCGTCGTAGGCCACGGGGCCGTTGAAGGAGTAGGTCTCGACATCAAACATGCTCTGGTTGGGCGGCGTAAACAGCCGCTGCATCTGCAGGTACTCGGCGGTCTCGTAGGGCAACGCGCTGTTGTTCTGGACGGTGTAATCCAGATCGATTTCGTAGCCACCCGGACGGAGGGTGTAGGTCTTGGTGACCACAATGCCGGTGGGACTTGTCCAGGTGAGCGGTACCTTCAGTTCGCTGGCACCAGGGGCCAGAGTAAAGCTCGTGGTGGGGCTGGTGAACGTCGCCAGGTGGTTGGCCTCGGGCTGGCCATCCGCCGCGCGCAGCCCGCCCTGAAGAACAAAGAGGCGCTCCGGTTTGGTGGAGAGCAGCTCCACTGGCACGTCGGGCTCATCTTTGTGGACGGGGTAAGCCGGCAGCAAGGTGGCGACGATGTTGCCGCCGACGGTATCGATGACCAGATCCAGGACATCCGTCCGGACCTGGATGCGGGTCGACGGCGCCGCGACCGCAGGGGCGACGTCGGCCAGGGTGGTAAGGGCCGCGGTTGCGGCTGAGGGCGAGGTACCGGGCAGCGCCGGCAAGGACGGCGGCGCAAGCGGCGCGGCGGTTGCCGGCGTTGCGGCTGTGCCGTCAGGGGCCCCGGTGTTCGATGCCGCGGCAGTCACCGGTTTGGGCGCGAAGGTTGTGGTCCAGGTCTGCACCGTCAGCCAGACCAGCATCAGCAGGCCGACCCAGAGAAAAATCCGCAGGTTGTCGGTGGTCACGTGATGCTCTTCCCTGTCGAGTGGCCTTCTGCCTGGCCTATTGGTTTGCTGGCCCCGGCAATCACCCGGACCCAATGTTTTTCGAGGCTCGCCACCAGCGCACCGCTCGGTGCCGCTTTCGCCCCGTCCCGGGCGAGGACGACGAGGTCCACCGCAGGAAGGCCTGCTGCCCGCAACCGGAAACTCTCCCGGACCAGGCGCCGGAGCCGGTTGCGGCCCACAGCAAGGTGCACCTTCTGCTTTGAAATCGCAAAGCCGAGGCGGGGTCGATTCAGTAAGTTCGGGTTGAAAAGAATGGTGAAGAACCGATCCGCTGACCGCTGGCCGTTCTGAAAGACGGTATCAAATTCTGTCCCGTGCAACAGCCGCAGCTGCCGGGGGAAGCTTTGCTCGTGTTGTCCCGCGGGCTGGGTGGGAAGCGGGGCGATCGGGACATTCCCTTGGTGTGCGTTGCAGTGACTCGTGGCAGGCGGAACGCTGCCATCAGGCCGCCGTCCCCTCAACGCCGTCCTTAGACCGTGAGGCGGGCCCGGCCCTTGGCACGCCGGCGCTTGATGACGAGGCGCCCCGCGCGAGTGGCCATGCGAGCTCGGAACCCGTGGGTCCGGACGCGCTTCAGTTTGCTGGGCTGGTAGGTTCTTTTACTCATGAAGAAATTCGCCGAAAAACAAAAGGATGGGTCTACGCGGAGGGCGGAAGGTTAAGGAGCGGCCCTGCGTGTGTCAAGAGCCGTCGGGCCTGTGGATAAGTCGTTGGTCGCCAGCTAGAATGCTGTGCTGCCTCTTCGCTATAACCATAATCAGATTCACGGGGTGAATCCGTGCAGTCTTCTCTCTGGGGCCGCTGCGTCCAGCAGTTGCGGTCCGACCTGCCTGAACAGCAGTTCAACACCTGGATCCGGCCCTTGCAGGCCGTGGAAGAAGGCCATGTGCTGCGGCTCCTGGCCCCGAATCGCTTTGTGGTCGACTGGGTGAACAGTAACTGCCTGGACAAGATCAGCGAATTTCTCCGGGAAGCGCCCGGCACGACCGTGCGCGTCGAGGTGGGCAGCCTGGCCAATCTGCCGCGAGCTCCCTTGCCCGTTGGGGGTAAGCCCCGGGTCGGCGCTGCCATTGGCGGCCGGCTGAACCCCGACTACACCTTCGAGAAGTTCGTCGAGGGCAAGAGCAATCAGATGGCTCGGGCAGCCGCTTTGCAGGTGGCCAGCAACCCGGGCCGTGGCTACAACCCCTTGTTTATCTATGGGGGCGTTGGGCTGGGAAAGACCCACCTCATGCAGGGCATCGGCCGCGTGATCGTGGCCAATCGTCCGGAGGCACGGGTCGCCTATGTGCACTCGGAGCAGTTCGTGGGGGATATGGTTCGTGCACTGCAACACAACACCATCAACGAGTTCAAGGCGGCTTACCGGTCGCTGGACGCCCTCCTGATCGACGACATACAGTTTTTTGCCAACAAGGAACGCTCTCAGGAAGAGTTCTTCCATACCTTCAACGCCCTCCTTGAGGAGCAGCGGCAGGTCATCCTGACCTGCGACAGATACCCTAAAGAAGTCAATGGCTTAGAGGAACGGCTAAAGTCCCGGTTTGGCTGGGGTCTGACGGTCTCCATCGATCCTCCCGAACTCGAAACCAGCGTTGCGATCCTCATGAGCAAGGCCGCAGCGGCCCGCAAGGAACTCCCCGAGGCGGTCGCCTTTTTCATCGCCCAGCGGATCCGATCCAACGTGCGGGAACTGGAGGGTGCGTTGCACAGGGTGATGGCGACCTCCACATTTACCGGTCGGCCTATCACACTGGAGTTTGCGAAGGATGCCCTGCGGGATCTCCTGGCGGTGCAGGACCGGCTGGTAACGATCGAGAACATCCAGAAGACGGTCGCCGAGTACAGCAAGGTCAGGGTTTCGGACCTGTTGTCCAAGCGCCGTAATCGGTCGATTACCCGGCCCCGGCAGATTGCCATGAGCCTGGCAAAAGAGTTGACCAATCACAGTCTTCCGGAGATCGGTGATCAGTTCGGGGGGCGGGATCACACAACGGTGTTGCACGCGTGTCGGCGGGTGAAGCTACTGCGGGAATCGGAATCCCGGGTGCGTGAGGATTACCAGAACCTGATCCGGATTCTGACGGCCTGAGGACCGCGGTGTGCGGTTGTGGAGCCCGGGGTGGATATCCCTTGCACAGCGAGTGGGTAACTTGTAGATAACTATTGGCCGGTTAGCGGCACACAGGTTGTACACAGGTGCTACATTGTCTGTCCGGGGGTAACCCCACAGGCAAAAGTTGAAAAAAAGGCCGGTTTTTAAAGCTCCGGATGGGGTTTATCAACAGCCAGGGTGTAGGCTAATAATAACTACTATGTCTTTAAGCTAAAGACCAGTAATTACAGAGTCCGTACTGAATAGGATGCCGGGATGAAGTTCACCACCTCACGCGCCACGCTTCTGAAGCCCGTTCAGGCTGTCATTGGAGTCGTCGAGCGCCGACAGACAATGCCGATTCTTGCCAACGTACTTTTTGTGGTGCGGGGCCAGGAGCTGGCTGTTACAGCGACCGACCTGGAGGTTGAGCTCGTGGCGCGGGTACCGCTGGATAAAGTGGATTCCGCGGGTGAAGTGACTGTGCCGGGACGCAAGCTTCTGGATATCTGCAGGGCCTTGCCTGATGACGCCACTGTGCAGGTGCAACTCGACGGGGATCGCCTCGTGATCAAGTCCGGACGATCCCGGTTCGTGCTGGGCACCCTGCCTGCCGCCGAGTTCCCGGTGGTGGAGGAGGTTGAGGCTGCTCAAACCGTCTCCCTCGGCCAGCCGGATTTGCGCAAGCTGCTGGAGAAGACCCATTTCGCGATGGCGCAGCAGGATGTCCGGTACTACCTGAACGGCCTGCTGTTGGAGACGGGTGAGAAGTTGGTGCGGGCGGTAGCGACGGACGGCCATCGCCTGGCCCTGTGTGAATTGGCGATCGAAGCGCAGACGGGCAAGGCGAAGGGCAAGAAGCCGGAAGGTCACCAGGTCATCATCCCCCGCAAGGGCGTGCAGGAGTTGCAGCGCCTGCTGCTGGGGGATGGGGGGGTGGTACTGGCGATCAGCAGCAACCACGTTCGAGCCACGATCGGCGACATTCGCTTCACTTCGAAGCTTATTGACGGCCGTTTCCCCGATTATGAACGGGTCATCCCGAAGCCCCAGGGCAATGTCCTCCGGGCGGGCCGGGATGTCCTGCGCCAGGCGCTCCAGCGCGCGGCCATCCTCTCTAACGAGAAGTATCGGGGGGTTCGGCTCGAACTGGCAGACGCTACCCTCCGGGTGCAGGCAAACAACCCGGATCAGGAGGAGGCCCGGGACGAAATCGAAGTCGAGTACAAGGGTCAGCCCCTGGAAATCGGCTTTAACGTCAATTATCTGCTGGACGCCATCGCGGCCGTGGATGGCGAACAGGTAGAGCTGGGCTTCGTCGACGCCAATAGCAGCTGCCTGATCAGCGGCGTCGGGTCGGTCCAGTCCCGGTACGTCGTGATGCCCATGCGGCTCTGAGGTGAAAGTGCCCACTCCGGCCCCGGTCATCGCCGAGGTCCAGCTCGGGTCCTTCAGATGCTTCGAGACGGCCCGGCTCCAGCCGGGCCCCGGCTTTAACCTCATCGCCGGGAGTAATGCTTCCGGGAAGACCAGCATCCTGGAGGCCCTTTACTTCCTGGGCCGGGGCACCTCGTTTCGGGCCGCCAGGGCGGAAGCCGCCATTCGTTTTGAGGCCGAGCGTTGCACCTTGTTTGGCCGGGTAGGGGTGGGCCTTGCCAGCCGGGTGGGTTTGGAGGTTTCCCGATCCGAGGGCTCCACGATCCGGGTTGATGGGGCAGCCGGAACCCGGGCCGACCTGGCCCGGGCCCTGCCGGTGCAGATCCTGGAATCCGCCAGTCACGAGCTCGTCAGCGGCCCACCAGCCGGACGGCGCCAGTTCCTGGATTGGGGCGTGTTCCACGTGGAACCCTCGTTTCTGCCAGCCTGGCAGCGCTATCGCCGGTCCCTGCAGCAGCGTAACGCTGCCCTCAAAGCCCGCAACGCAGCAGCGGCGTGGCACTGGGATGACAGCCTCGTCGCCGACGGTCTGGTGGTGGATGAATGCCGCCTGAGCCTCATGGCCCAGTTGCAGCCCGCTGTCCAGGAAGTCGGGGAGAGACTCCTGGGTGCTGGGACCGAGATTGAGTTGGGCTACCTGCCTGGCTGGAGCGACGGCAGCAGCCTCGGGGAGGCGTTGGTCGGGAGTCGGGAACGGGACCTTCAGTTGGGAAGCAGTAGCCTGGGTCCGCACCGAGCAGATTTCCGGATCACGCTCCACACCCGCCGGGCCCGCGACACGGTCTCCCGGGGCCAGGAAAAGCTGGTCGTTGCCGCCCTGACTCTGGCCCAGGTCCAGTTGGTTTCCACCAGCCGTGCCCAGACCGTAGTCCTGCTTCTGGATGAACCTGGTGCCGACCTGGACCGGGGAAATCTAACTCGCCTTCTCGAAGTCGTTGCTGAGGCGCCGGTCCAATCCTTTGTGACGTCCCTGGATCCCACCGCCGTCCCGTTGCCGAAAGATGCCCACACGTTTCACGTGGAACGCGCTGGAGCCGCCAGTTTTGCTATAATTTCTGGTTAGTAATCCGGGGTCCTTCATGGTTGATTCAGAACGCTACGACTCCAGTAATATCAAGGTCTTACGGGGCCTCGACGCTGTCCGCAAACGCCCCGGCATGTACATCGGCGACACCGATGACGGCACCGGTCTCCATCACATGGTGTTTGAGGTGGTGGATAACGCCATCGATGAGGCCCTCGCCGGGTTCTGCACCAATATCACCGTCACCATCCACGCGAACGAAGCCGTCACAGTCACCGACGATGGGCGCGGGATCCCCGTAGATCTCCACCCGGAGGAGGGCAAGTCCGCCGCCGAGGTGATCATGACCGTCCTCCACGCGGGCGGTAAGTTCGATAGCAACTCCTACAAGGTCTCCGGCGGCCTCCATGGCGTCGGCGTGTCCGTCGTCAATGCCCTGTCCGAGACCCTGGACCTGACCATCCATCGGGAGGGCCGAACCCACCAGCAGCGCTATCGGCTGGGCGAGCCCGAGGCCGATCTGGCCGTGGTCGGCGAGACCAAGCGCCGGGGGACCGTCATTCGGTTCCGCCCGAGCCCGGAGGTTTTCACCAACATCCAGTTTCACTACGACATCCTGGCCAAGCGGCTGCGGGAGCTCTCCTTCCTTAACCAAGGCGTTCGTATCCATCTGTTGGACGAACGGGACGGGAAGGAAGACGTCTTCGAGTTCGAAGGGGGCATCAAGGCGTTCGTCGTCCACCTGAATCGGAACAAGCAGCCGATCCATGGCAGCGTCATCTACTTCACCCGCACGGTCGACCTGATCACCGTTGAGTGCGCCCTGCAGTGGAACGACGGGTACCAGGAGAACATGTTCTGCTACACAAACAACATTCCCCAGAAAGATGGGGGCACGCACCTCTCCGGCTTCCGCGCTGCGCTGACCCGAACGCTTAATACCTACATCGAGAAAGAGCTCACTTCCCGCAAGGAAAAGGTTGCCACCACCGGGGACGACGCCCGCGAGGGCCTCACCGCGGTGCTCTCGGTGAAGCTGCCAGATCCGAAATTCTCGTCCCAGACCAAGGACAAGCTCGTTTCCTCGGAGGTCAAAGCCGCGGTGGAGACGATGGTGGCCGAGTACCTCGAGGCGTTCCTGCTCGAGCACCCGGCCGAAGCCAAGATTGTCGCTGCCAAGCTGATTGATGCGGCGCGTGCCCGGGAAGCCGCGCGCAAGGCCCGGGAAATGACCCGCCGCAAGGGGGCGCTGGATATCGCGGGCCTGCCCGGCAAGCTGGCCGACTGCCAGGAGAAGGATCCGGCGCTGTCCGAACTGTTCCTGGTCGAGGGCGACTCCGCAGGCGGTTCTGCGAAACAGGGCCGGGACCGACGCACCCAGGCAGTGCTCCCCCTCAAGGGAAAAATCCTGAACGTTGAGAAAGCCCGCTTCGACAAAATGCTGGCGTCTGCGGAGGTCGGCACCCTGATCACCGCACTCGGCTGCGGCATCGGCCGGGAGGATTTCGATCCGGACAAACTGCGCTATCACCGCATCATCATCATGACGGACGCCGACGTGGACGGCTCCCACATCCGCACCCTCCTGCTGACGTTCTTCTACCGGCAGATGCCCCAGCTGGTGGAGCGCGGCCACATCTATATCGCGCAACCGCCTCTCTACAAGGTCAAGCGGGGCAAGCAGGAAACCTACGTGAAGGACGATGTCGAGCTGAACACCCTGTTGCTCCGGTCAGCTCTGGACGGCGCGGCCCTGCATCCGAACCCCCGGGACCTGCCTCTCCAGGGCGAGGCACTACGGACCATTGCCGAACAGTTCATTCTCGTCACCGCCGTGATCCAGCGGATCGCCCGCCGCTACGACCCCCGCGTCCTCGAACGATTGCTGTTCCAGCCGGAGATGGTTCCCGCCCGGTACACCGATCGTGCCTGGCTTACCGAGTGGGCAGCAGGGCTACAAAAGTCCCTCGCGGCAGCACCGGATGCCGGTGGCGTGGTCTATCGGGTCGAACTTTCTGAGAATGAGGAAGGGGTCCAGGGCTTCGGCATCCTTCGCGCCCGGCACGGGGTTGATGAGCGGGCCGAACTGCCACTGCGCTTCTTCGCGTCTCCCGAGTATCGCAAGATCGCCGAACTCGGCAACAGCCTGCACGGTCTGGTTGACGCCGATGGCTACGTGGTCCGGGGTGAACAGCGCCGGGACGCCGCCAGTTTTCGCGACGCTATGGAATGGCTGATGGCCGAGGCGCGCCGGGGCCAGACTATCCAGCGCTACAAGGGCCTTGGTGAAATGAATCCGGAGCAGCTGTGGGAGACCACCGTCAATCCCGCCACCCGTCGTCTCCTCCAGGTGCGCATCGAAGACGCCGTGGCAGCCGACGAGGTCTTTACGACCCTGATGGGTGATCAGGTTGAGCCTCGCCGGGAGTTCATCGAGCGGAACGCGCTGGCCGCAGAGAACCTCGACGTCTAGTGCTCTGATCCGGCGCTCCGCAGTTCTGCCACCTGGGCTTCAATCCAGGCCTGGATCTGCGCGTTGACCTTGCGCGGCTCCTGACCCGCCGGATCTATCGCCGCGCCAATACGGAAAGTCACGGTGCCTGGGCGTTTGCGCCAACCCCGCCGTGGCCAGAAGTCGCCCGCATCGTGGGCCACTGGCACCAGCAGCCGGCCAGCGGCCTGGGCCAACAAGACGCCACTGATGCCATAGCGCCGGGTAGTGCCCGGGGGCAGCCGCGTACCCTCCGGAAAGATCATCACCCAGTGACCTTGTTCCAGGCGGGCGGTGCCCTTGGCAAGCACCTGTGCAACGGCCTGCTGGCCTGCGCCCCGATTGATGGCAATGGGACTGATAGCCGCCACGGCCCAGCCCAGAAACGGGCCCCAGAGCAATTCCCGCTTCACTACCCAGCACTGGCGGGGAAACATAAGAAACTGCACCAGGGTTTCGTAGGCGGAGGAGTGCTTGAGCAGGACCACGGCATTCCTTGCCGGGATGTTCTCCCTGCCTTCGACCCGATAGTTCAGGCCACAGAGCTTTTGCAGGAGCCAGAAGACGCCGCGAATCCAGGCGACAACGAGTGAGTAGGAGACCGCGTCGCCCCAGAGCCGGCCAATCACCACCACGATGCTCCAGAGCACGACACTCAGGGACACGAGTACGGTGAACAGCACCGACCGGAGGACGAGCATCAGGACTCCACCCGCTCGTCGATCAGTTGCCGTGCTGCTGCCGCCAGGTCGGGGAACACCTCGACAGCCGCACCTGCCTCCAGGCCCTGCTCCGTCTGCGCACCATTACCAGTCAGCACAAGAATTGCCCGGGCTCCAACCTGCCAGGCCGCCTCAAGATCCCGGCGCGAGTCGCCAATGCAGGGTACGCCAGCAAGGGTGACGCCGAAGCGTGCTTCGACCTGCCGGAGCAAACCAGGCAGCGGTTTGCGGCAAGCGCAGCCGTCCTCCGGACGGTGGGGGCAGAAGAAAATTCCAGCCAGCTGGCCGCCGGCAGCTTCGAGTGTTTGGGTCATCCTGGTGTGGATCGCGGCCAGTGTGTCGGCGCTGAACAGGCCGCGACCCACGCCGGACTGGTTGCTCGCAACCACGACCGTGAATCCCGCACGGGTAAGCGCTGAGATGGCCTCGATGCTGCCAGGAACTGGCAGCCACTCATCGGGCGTACGGATGAAGTCCGGGGATTCCCGGTTGATCACGCCATCCCGATCCAGGATGACCAGACGCGGCTGTGTGCCAGTGGCCACTGCTCGGGATGGGGCCCCGGCGATCTCAGCTGCTGGGCGTAGCCAGGCAGGACAGATCGGCAACATCCAGAAACAGGCCCCGCAGCCGGCGAAGTTGCGCGAGCCGGTTGTTGCGCAACGCCGGCGCCGGGGCCATCACCAGCACCGCCGCAAAGAAACCATCCACGGGGCCCTTGAGAGCGGCCAGGTCCTGCAGCGCCTGGCGATAGTCCCGCTGGTCGACGTGCTGGCGATGGGTGCCGGCCACCTTCTCGATGGCGGCATGCAAGGCGCCCTCTTCGGCGAACTCAAACAACTCCTGATTAACCTGGTGATCGCCCTCAACTGCCGTCTTGAGGATGTTGGCGATGCGCTTGTTGGCTACGGCCAGACCCTCTGCTTCGGCGAGACCCAGGAATGCCCGGACGCCAAGCAGGCGCGCGTGGAAATCCACCGGGGATCCGGGGCGTCTCAGCCGGACCGCCTCAAAGACATCTGCGGTGACAGTACCCGCCGGCAAGGCGGGCGCCAGGCCATCGAGATACCAGGCGCGCCCGCGCTCGACGATGAAGTCATATAACTCGCTGGCCAGGCTCTCCGGATCCTTCACGGTTACGGGCTGCAGGGCAATCGCCCGGGACAGGAGCTGCGGCAGATCCAGATCCACGCTGTCTTCCACCAGAATCCGCAACAGTCCCAGCGCCGCCCGGCGCAGTCCAAAAGGATCCTTGGTCCCGCTGGGCCTCTTGCCGAGAGCGAACACGCCCGCGAGGGAATCCGCCCGGTCCGCAATGGCGAGCGCCCGCCCCCCGGTTGTCGACGGCAGCCGATCGCCCGCGTGGCGCGGCAGGTACTGCTCTTCAATGGCGGTGGCGACCGGTGCGGCTTCGCCGTCGTGGATGGCATAGTGATAGCCCATGCGACCCTGAAGCTCCGGGAACTCACCCACCAGCGCGCTCAGCAGATCCGCCTTGGCCAGCAAGGCGGCGCGCTCCACCACGGCGACGTCCTGGCCGAGAGCACCGGCGACTGCGCTGCCGAGCTTCGCCACCCGACGGGACCGGTCCGCCAGACTCCCGAGACCATGCTGGAAGACGACGGTGTCTAGCCGTTCTGCCCGGGCTGCCAGGGATATCTTGCGGTCCTGATCCCAGAAGAAAGCGGCATCAGCCAGCCGGGGCAACACGACCCGCTCATTACCCTGACGCACCTGGTCCGGATCCCGGCTCTCGATATTGGCCAGGGTGACAAACGCGGGCAACAGCTTCCCCGCCCCGTCTCTGAGCGGAAAGTAGCGCTGATGGCCCTGCAGCGTCGCGACCAGAACCTCGACCGGCAGCCGCAGAAACTGCGGGTCGAAACGTCCCGTGATGGCCACCGGCCACTCCACGAGCCCGGTAACCTCGTCCAGTAAAGCATCGCTGTAGAGCGCCTGGCCGCCGGCTGCCCGTGCAGCCGTGTCAGCCAGCTCCCGGACCCGCGCCCGGCGCAGGGCAAACTCGGGGATGACCTTGCCGCGCTCCCGGAGTAATGCCGGATAGTCCGCCGGCTCACCAATAGTCAGATCCTCGGGCGCATGGAAGCGATGGCCCCGGGTCTTGCGCTGGGGAGTGATGCCGAACAGAGGAGTGGTGAGTAGCGCATCGCCCAGCAACAGCACGACCCAATGCACGGGTCGCACAAACTCGGCATCGCCGCTGCCCCAGCGCATGCGACGCGGGATGGGCAGGGCAGCCAGGGCGGCCTGCACGATGCCCGGCAGCAGTTCCGCTGCCGGCCGTCCCGGCAACTCTCCGCTGTGAAACAACCAGGCACCCTTCGGAGTTTCGGTGCGCCCGAGGTCTTCCATCCGGACGCCGCACCCTTCGGCAAAAGCCAGAGCGGCGCGCGTCGGTTTGCCATCCGCGCCAAACGCCACAGTCACCGGCGGGCCGCGTTTCTCAATCTTCTGCAGGGGCTGCTCAAGCTCGAGGCCGCTGACCAGAATCGCCAGTCGGCGCGGCGTCGCGTAGGAGTTCAGCCGGGTAAAGCCAAGGCCAGCCCCTTGCAGGCCGGCGAGGACCTGCGCCGCGAAGGCCCGCTCCAGGTCGGACAACGACTTGGGCGGCAGCTCTTCTGTGCCAATCTCGACGAGAAAATCCGCTGTCGCTGTCGCTGGCATGGTGTTGGTCTGCCGTCTGAGGCTCAAAGCGCCGTGGGAGCGGCGGCTGGAACCCCGGCCTGCGCCCGGGCCAGAAGGGGGAAGCCCAGTGCGGCGCGGCTGTCCTGATAGGCCTGGGCCACTGACCGGGCCATCTCCCGCACGCGGAGGATATAGCGCTGGCGCTCACTGACAGAAATCGCCCGCCGCGCATCCAGCAGATTGAAGGTGTGGGAGGCTTCCAGAACCTGCTCATAGGCGGGCAGCGTGAGCCCGGCCTCAATTAGTGAACGACAGGCCCGCTCTGCAGCATCGAAGCGCGGCACGAGCACCGCGGTATCCGCCGCCTCGAAGTTGTAGCGGGACATCTCGACTTCGTTCTGGTGAAACACGTCCCCATAGGTCACGCGGCCCCGCGGGCCGTCCGCCCAGGTCAGATCGTAGACGCTTGCCACGCCCTGCAGATACATCGCGATCCGTTCCAGGCCGTAGGTGATCTCCCCGGTGACCGGCCGGCAATCCAGGCCACCGACCTGCTGGAAGTACGTGAACTGTGTGACCTCCATGCCGTTCAGCCAGACCTCCCAGCCGAGACCCCAGGCACCCAGGGTGGGGGACTCCCAGTTGTCCTCGACGAAGCGCAGGTCGTGGACGAGCGGGTCGATGTCCAGAGCCCGCAGGGAGTCCAGATACAGCTGCTGGATCTCCAGCGGTGATGGTTTGATGACCACCTGAAACTGGTAGTAGTGCTGGAGCCGGTTGGGATTCTCGCCGTAGCGCCCGTCCGTCGGGCGCCGGCTCGGCTGGACGTACGCGGCACTCCAGGGTTCCGGCCCGACAGCGCGCAGAAAGGTCGCCGGGTGAAAGGTGCCCGCGCCGACGGGCATGTCGTAGGGCTGCAGGATCACGCAGCCCTGGTCGGCCCAGAAGCGCTGTAACGCCAGGATCAGGTCCTGAAACGTCCGGGGGCGTCGCGACTGAGTCAAGCGGAAAGTCCGAGGGCGGAGGGCGCGGCAGTATAGCCTCGATCCCCCGCACCGTAAGCGGCGAGGCCCCTTGCAGCCGAGTCGGCGCCCACCTGCCCCAAATCAATGCAGGCCCGGAAAAGATTGCACTTTATTAGTGCAGTTGGCCGCTGCCCAAGAGATACTTTCATTGCATTAACAGGGGCTTGGCTGCCGCTCGCTTTTGGCACGGCCGTTGCAATAGGATAGCGCGCTGCTGCCGATCCCCGCCATCAACAAGAAGAATCCGGCAGCCCACCCGTAGAGCCGCTACTGCAAGGAGCCCACATGACCACGCCTGCCAATGCGCTGAATCTCCTGAAGGAGAAAGAGGCCAAGTTCGTCGACCTGCGTTTCACCGATACCCGCGGCAAAGAGCAGCATCTGACGATCCCGGCCCACACAGTCGATGCCAGCTTCTTCGAAGACGGCAAGATGTTTGACGGCTCCTCGATTTCGGGCTGGAAGGGCATCCAGGAATCCGACATGGTGCTGATGCCCGATGCGTCAACCCTGGTTGTCGATCCTTTTATGGAAGACACCACCGTGACGGTCCGTTGCGACGTCTACGAACCCTCCACGATGCAGGGCTACTCCCGCTGCCCGCGCATGACGGCGAAGCGCGCCGAGGCTTACCTCAAGTCCACCGGCATCGCCGACCAGGCCTTTTTCGGCCCCGAGAACGAGTTCTTCGTTTTTGACGACGTGCGCTACGGCTCCGACATGCACGGCTCGTTCTACCGGATTGATTCCGAAGAGGGCGCATGGAATTCCGGCAAGAAGCTGGAGAACGGCAATACCGGCCACCGGCCCGGCATCAAGGGCGGCTACTTCCCTGTGCCCCCGGTGGATTCCCTGCAGGATATCCGCTCCCAGATGTGCCTGACCCTCGAAGAGATGGGACTGGGTGTGGAAGTGCACCATCACGAAGTGGCGACGGCGGGCCAGTGCGAAATTGGCGTGAAGTTCGGCAGCCTGGTACAGAAGGGCGACGAAGTTCAGATCCTGAAATACGTCGTGCAGAACGTGGCCCATGCCTATGGCAAGACGGCCACTTTCATGCCCAAGCCTCTCGTGGGCGACAACGGCAGCGGCATGCACGTGCACCAGTCCCTGGCGAAGGGCGGCAAGAACCTCTTCACCGGCGATCTGTACGGTGGCCTGTCCCAGACGGCCCTGTACTACATCGGCGGCATCATGAAGCACGCCAAGGCCATCAACGCACTGACCAACCCCAGCACCAACAGCTACAAGCGCCTGGTCCCCGGCTTCGAGGCCCCTGTGATGCTGGCTTACTCTGCCCGCAATCGGTCCGCCTCGATCCGTATTCCCTTCATTTCCAATCCGAAGGGCCGGCGCATCGAAGTCCGTTTCCCGGATAACACGGCAAATCCTTACTTCGCCTTCGCGGGCATGATGATGGCAGGTCTGGACGGCATTCTGAACAAGATCAACCCCGGCGACCCGATGGACAAGGATCTCTACGATCTGGAACCGGAAGAGGATGCGAAGATCCAGAAGGTCTGCTTCTCACTGGAGCAGGCCCTCGAAGCGCTCGACAAGGATCGGGATTTCCTCAAGGCCGGCAACGTGTTCAGCGACGACCTGATCGATGCCTACATCGGCCTCCGGACGGCAGAGCTGACCAGGGTTCGCATGGCCACGCACCCGCTTGAGTTCGAGCTGTATTACAGCCTGTGACATAACAGCAGTCGACAGCGCCCGGCCCGGACTGCGGGCCGGGCGCTGGTTGCCTTCAGTCCGGGGAGGTATGCTCCGGAAATGCATGCTCTATTCGCCTTTCTCGCCCTGGCTTTGGGTAGTGCCAACGTCTATCGCTGGGTTGACGCCGATGGACAGGCGCACTACACGGATCGTCCTCAGCCGGGTGCAGAGCAGATCACCATCACCGTCAGCCCGCCCGCGAGCAGTCCGGCTAATGGTGCCACTCCGGACGCCGGCACCCAGGCGACGGACAACGCAAAACCAGCGCCCGTCCTTCGTTATGAATCTCTGACGATCACGAGCCCTGCAGGGGATCAGGTACTTTGGAATATCGAGGGCCAGGTGGAGGTCGCGGCGGCAGTGACGCCAGAGCTGCAGCCGGGCCACGTCCTGCGGTTCTACCTGGATGGGCGGATGGCGTTGGCCGAACCGGCAGCCAGCCGGACGCTATTCTCGGAGGTCTTCCGCGGCGAACACTCGCTGCGGGTGGAAGTAGCGGACGAAGCGGGCAGGACCCTGGTCTCGAGCCCGACGAGCCAGTTCTTCGTCCGTCAGACAGCGGTCCCCAGGGCGAGCCCCTAGCCACCGCTGCCGGCGGCGCCCCGCTGGCGGCCGACATCCTTGGCAGCCTTGCAGCCGCAATTCTTATTGTCGAACCCGACGGTACGCTCGTATACCTGAACGCCGGTGCTGAAGATCTGCTGGGCGTGAGTGCCCGGGCCAGCCTGGGCCGGACCCTGCACACGGTGGTGCCCAGCCTCCGCAGCGTCGAGGATCTGCTCCACCGGGCAGCAGCCGAAGGCGAAACCTTCGGGCAGCTCGTCAGCATTACGGCGGCCCACAAGAGCGAGGCCGAGATCGAGGTAGCCTGCTACCTGTCGCCCTTGCGTGGCAACGTACGCCGGGTGGTCATTGAGCTTGCCGATGCTACCCAGTGGCGCCAGATCGACCGGGAACATGCGCTCATCAGTCAGCGCGACGCGAGCCGGCGGATGATCCTGCAGCTGGCCCACGAGATCCGGAACCCCCTGGGGGGCCTCCGGGGCGCTGCGCAACTGCTGGAGCGGGAATTACCCACCCCCGAGTTGCGGGAGTTCACCCGGATCATCATTGGTGAAGCGGATCGGCTGGCCGCCCTGACGGACAGCCTGCTTGGGCCCGTCCGCCGCCCCAAGCGCCAGGACGTCAACGTCCACGAAGTGCTGGAGCGGGTCGTGACGCTGATCGCCAGCGAGCGCCAGACAGCCCTTCACCTGTTCCGCGACTACGATCCGAGCCTGCCAACCTTGTCTGCGGACCCCGATCAACTCAGCCAGGCGCTACTGAATATCGCCCGCAATGCCCTCCAGTCCATTGGTCCGGAGGGCGAGGTCCTGTTTCGCACCCGGGCGCTGACCAATTTCCCGATCGGTGCTGTGCGCCACAAGCTCGTCCTCAGTATCGAGGTTGAAGACGATGGCCCCGGCGTCCCGGCGGAGCTCGCCGAATCGATCTTCTACCCGCTGGTGACCGGCCGGTCCGACGGCACCGGACTTGGTCTGGCGATCTCCCAGGACCTGGTCAGCCGTCATGGTGGTCTGATCGAGTATCAGTCCCGGCCCGGCAAGACCACCTTCATGGTCCGCCTGCCTGTCGGCGCCTCTGCGCCGGAGGCCGTATGAGTACGCGCCAGCTGTCGGTGTGGGTTGTCGATGACGATGCCTCAGTCCGTTGGGTGCTGGATCGGGCACTGAACAACGCAGGCATGAATCCCCGCATGTTCGAGTCAGCGGACAGCCTCTTCGAGGCACTGAAGGCCGAACAGCCCGACGTGCTCATCTCCGATGTGCGCATGCCGGGCACCGACGGCATGGAGGCGCTGCGCCGGCTGGCCCGGGACGGCTACTCATTTCCGATCATCATCATTACTGCCCACGCCGATCTCGACAGTGCCGTGGCGGCCTACCAGGGTGGGGCCTTCGAATACCTGCCCAAGCCCTTCGATGTGGACGATGCGGTCGCGCTGGTGCGCCGGGCGGGCCGCTTTGGCGCCCGCCCAACCGGCGGCCACGTGGAATCAGACCGGGTCGTGCCCACCATGATTGGCCGGGCCCCGGCGATGCAGGAAGTGTTCCGAACCATCGGCCGCCTGTCCCGCTCCAGCATGAGTGTGCTGATTACCGGGGCGTCCGGCACCGGTAAGGAGCTGGTGGCCCGCGCCCTGCACGAGCACAGCCCCCGCGCGCAGAAGCCGTTCATCGCCCTCAACACGACGGCGATTGCCTCCGAGCTCCTCGAGTCCGAGCTGTTCGGCCATGAACGGGGGGCATTTACGGGGGCCGACAGCCGCCGGATCGGCCGCTTCGAGCAGGCGGATGGCGGGACGCTGTTTCTCGACGAGATCGGCGACATGTCCCCCGCGTTGCAGACGCGACTCCTGCGGGTCCTGGCAGAGGGCGAGTTCTACCGGGTCGGCGGCCAGCTGCCGATTCGCGTGGACGTCCGGGTCATTGCCGCAACGAATCAGGAGCTCACGGCGGCCGTCCAGTCCGGAAGGTTCCGTGAGGACCTCTTCCACCGGCTGAACGTCATTCACATCATTGCCCCCCCGCTCCGGGAACGCCGGGAAGACGTTCCCCAGTTGCTCGATTACTACCTGCGAGAGGCCGCCCGGGAACTGGGGACGCCCCCGAAACGCCTGGTCCCGGAGGCGCTCAACCTGCTGACGCGCTTTGACTGGCCGGGCAACGTCCGCCAGCTGGTGAATGCCTGCCGGCGGCTGACCGTTACCGCGCCGGGTTCCGAGATCCGTCCGGAGGACATTCCGGACGAGCTGGGTGGCCAGGGAAGCAGCCGCGCCGGGTCAGCCGACTGGTCGTTGCAACTCGCGCGGTGGGCCGAAGGCGCGCTGCTGGATGACGGTGGGAAGCCACTGCTGGATACCGCCCTTCCGGAGTTCGAACGGACGCTGATTACGGCCGCTCTTGCCCAGGCTCAGGGGCACCGCCAGGACGCCGCCAGGCGCCTTGGATGGGGGCGCAACACACTGGCGCGGAAGATTCGGGAGTACGGGCTCGAGTAGTGGCGGTACGACGCTAAAGTATTGTTCTAAAAGACCTAATACATATAGCCAGTAAACGACATAATATCGACACCAAAGTCGACAGTTAGCCCGCAGTGGCAGGCACCTTAGCGGTTTCTGGCGTGCCACCGGTCTCCAGGGTGCCCGTGAGCTCCGCCACATTCTTGAGCCCATGCCGCAGCAGGTATTCCGCGATCCCGGCGTTGATCCGGGTACACGCCAGCGGGTCGTAAAACACGGCGGTCCCGATCCCCACTGCGGAGGCCCCGGCGATCAGAAACTCCAGGGCATCCGTGGCCGTGGTGATCCCGCCCTGGCCGATGATCGGCACCTGGTGGGCGCGGGCCTCCTGGTAGACCTGCCAGGTCTTGAGCAGGGCGATCGGCTTGATGGCCGGACCGGACAGCCCGCCCTGAACATTGGCCAGCACCGGCCGGCGCTTCTCGACATCCACCGCCATCCCGGTGAGCGTGTTGATGACGGCAAACGCGTCGGTGCCGGCCTCGATACAGCGGCGCGCATTCTCCCGGATGTCGGTTTGATTGGGCGAAAGCTTGGTAATGAGCGGCTTGGTCGTCGCCTGCCGGCAGGCGGCCACAACCCGGGCCGAAACCTCCGGGTAGTTGCCAAAGGCCACGCCGCCTTCCTTCACGTTCGGGCAGCTGATGTTGATCTCGATCGCATCAATCGGGGAATCGTCGAAGCGCCGGCACACCTCGACGTACTCCTCGATGGTGGAGCCGCAGGCATTGGCGATGAAGCGGGTTTCGCTGAAATCCAGGCCAGGGAGGATGCGGGTGACGACGGCATCCACGCCCGGGTTCTGCAGGCCGATGGCGTTCAGCATGCCCATGGGGGTTTCCACAATCCGATGGGGCTCGTTGCCCAGACGGGCGTGCAGCGTCGTGCCCTTCAGGACGATGGCCCCGGCCACCCGGTTAGAGAAGCCAGCCACCCGTGTGTATTCTTCCCCAAACCCGACGCATCCCGACAACAGGACAATGGGCGAGGCGAACTTCAGCCCGCAGAAGGTCGTGGCAAGCAGGGCGGAGTGGGCGACGGGGATTGGAGACACGGCTGTGTTCAATATGATTCTGTTTCGCCCGGAGATCCCTCCGAACACCGGCAACATCATACGCCTCTGCGCCAATACGGGGACCGCACTCCATCTCGTCAAGCCGCTGGGTTTCAGCCTGGAAGATGCCCGGCTGCGTCGCGCGGGGCTCGATTATCACGAGTGGGCCACGGTCCGGCAGCACGACAGCCTTGCGGACTGCCTCGCCAGCCTGGCCGGGCCGCGGGTGTTTGCCCTGTCCACGCGGGGCAGCAGGACCCACTCGGACCCGGTGTTTGCGCAGGGGGACACGTTCCTGCTCGGCTCCGAAACCGGCGGTCTGCCAGCAGAACTTCTGGCCTCGTTCCCCGCAGACCGGATTCTGCGCATCCCCATGCGGACGACGGCGCGCAGTCTCAATCTGTCCAACGCGGCCGCGATTGTGCTTTACGAAGCCTGGCGGCAACAGGGATTTACCTGACCAGCGGAGCCCAGGGCGCGGGACGGCTATTCCGGCTTCAGCGCTCGCGCCATCAGGGCCATGACCGCGTCCTGGGGTGACACCTGGTCTTCGAGGACGCGGTAGACCTGCTCGCAGATCGGCATTTCGAGGCTGAGCCGGTGGGCCACCGCCCGGACGGCACTGGCGGCGAATTGCCCCTCAACCACTTGGCCAATCCGGCGCGCCGCGTCGACAGCAGTCTCACCCCGGGCGATCGCCAGCCCGAAGCGCCGGTTGCGGGACTGATCGTCCGTGCAGGTCAACACGAGGTCACCCATGCCCGAGAGTCCCATGAAAGTCGCTGCCCGGGCGCCAAGGGCAGCACCGAGCCGGGTCATCTCCACGAGGCCCCGCGTGATGAGTGCGATGCGCGTGTTGGCACCGAAGCCCAGGCCGTCGGAGATGCCGGCCCCAATAGCCAGCACGTTCTTCACGGCTCCGCCGACTTCAACGCCAACCATGTCGTCGGATGTATAGGCTCTGAACATACGATCCGACAGTCGGGTTGCCAGGCTGGCAGCGAACGCGGGATCGCTGGCGGCCACGGTCATGGCGGTTGGCAGACCCGCGCCCACTTCCCGGGCGAAGGTCGGGCCGGACAAGACCGCTACCGGGACCGCGCTGCCGAGCTCCTCTGCGGCGACTTCGTGGGGCAGACGGCCTGTGCCCTGCTCGAAGCCCTTGGTAGCCCAGGCAATCCGGGTGCCCGCGCCGAGGGCAGGCCGGAGCGCGGCGAGGGTAGTCCGGAAGGCGTGACTCGGCACGCACACGATCAGTTCTTGATGGGCGCGGACCACTCTCTGCAGGTCGTCATCCAGCCCCACGCTCTCCGGCAGGGTCACGCCCGGCAGGTACCGGCGATTGATCCGGTGGGTAGCGAGGTCCTGAAGATCCGCCGCGTTGCGGCCCCAGAGGGTCACTGGCAGTCCACCCCTCGCGAGCTGCACGGCCAGAGCCGTGCCCCAGGACCCGGCGCCGAGTACGGCAATCGGGGTAGCTGCTCTGCCGGAGGTCATGCCGCCGATCCGGGCGCGCTACGCGTTGCCGGCCGGCGGAACACCTGCGGCGCGATTGCCCTGGCCCGCGGCTTGAGCCTGAGCCTGAGCCTGAGCCTGAGCGAAGAGGGCGGTGAAATCGATCGGCTGGAGCAACAGCTGGGCAAAGCCACCCCGTTGCACGACGGAGGACACCGCTTCGCGAGCGTAGGGGAACAAGGCATTCGGGCACGCAATGCCAATGATGGCCCGCGCCTCCTCGGCTGGAAAGCCGCTGATCTGGAAGGTGCCCGCCTGCTCCATCTCCACCAGAAAAACGGTCCGCTGGCCCGCGAGCGCGTGGACGGAGACATGGAGGACTACTTCCGTAACGCCATTGCCCAGGTCCCGATGGGTGGTCCGCAGGCTCAGTTTGATTTCCGGCTCCAGGCCGCTTTCGGTGAGTATGCCGGGCGAATTGGGGCCCTCGAAGGAGAGGTCCTTGACGTAGATCTGGCGCAGGCCGAACTGGCGGGCCACGGCCCCGGCGGCGCCGTTGGCGGTGCCGTTGGCGCCCTTGTCAGTGTTCGAAGAATCGTCCATTTGATTAGCCTCTCGTCGTTCAGTGACTGTCCCGCAACAGCAGGTCAAGTTTGCCTGCCCGTTCCAGGGCCGCCAGGTCGTCGTAGCCGCCCACGTGGGTCGGGCCAATGAAAATCTGCGGAACCGTCCGCCGCCCTGCCCGCGCGATCATCTCTGCGCGACGTTCAGGCAACGCCTCGATATCGATCTCGGTCACCTGCACGCCCTTGCTGCCCAGAAGTGCGCGCGCAGCAGCACAATAGGGACACCAGGAGTTGGCATACATCTCGACCGGGGAGTCCCTGTCCATCGCCGGTTCGCAGGTCTTTAGGTATCAGGCCTTAACGCGCTTGGGGCTGATCAGCGGCTGGTTCTCCCGTTGCCAGGCGTCCAGTCCGCCCCCGAGGCTGAAGGCGCCATCGAAACCGGCCGACCGCAGCTTCCGGGCGCTCTCGATGCTTTCGCCGCCGGTCCCGCAGACCACCACTACAGCCCGCTTCTTCTTGATCTTGCCTTCTTCGCCCTTGGCCAGCTCCGCAGGCATGGTGTTGATGGCGCCCACGATATGTCCCGCAGAGAACTGGGTGGCCTCCCGCACATCCACCACCGTGGCGCCATTGTTGATCATGCGAATGGCCTCGGCCACAGTCACTTCGAAGGCAGAACGGGCCCGCAGGCGCAGCTCGAATGCGATCACCGCAATCAGCATGAGCGCAGTCCCGGTTACGAGATAGGGATTTGCTGCGGCAAATTCGAGGAGTTTGTTCATGAGGTCCGATCTGGCTGGCGGCGCATTATACCCATGGCCTAAACTGCCCGGACGATGGTCCGTGTGATGCTCTGTCTGGGTTTGGCGCTGCTTTTGTCCCTGCCACCCGGGCTGGGCGGGGCCGCGGCTGCCACCCGGGCCGAATCTGGCCCTCCCAAGGCTGGCCCTCCCAAGGCTGGCCAGACCAAGGCTGGCCAGACCAAGGAGGATCTTGCCCGCGTGCGGGAACGCATTCGGGACCTCGAGAAACAGAATCGCAAGGATCTCAGCCGGCGCGGCGAACTCGATCGGCAGCTCCGCGAAGCCGAGACCGCCGCCGCCCGGAGCCGGCAGGACCTCACTAGCACGCGCCGGCAGCTTGCCGCAGCAGAGCAGCGCCTCGTGGCCCTCAACCAGCAGCTCGCCGGGACGCGGGCGGAACTGGATAAGCAGCGGGGCGCGCTGGCAGGGCAGCTGCGCCTAGCCCACATCACTGGTGGCAGCGAGCGGGTCAGGGCTGTCTTCAGCCAGCAGGACCCGGCCGAACTGGGTCGTCGCCTGACCTGGCTAGCCTATCTCGCCCGAAGCCGCAGCGAGTTGCTGGGGTCAATCCGGGCGAGCCTTGAGACTCTGGAGAAGGATCGTCTGGCAGTCGCCAGCCAGCGTGAAGTACTCGCCGAGCTTTCGGCCCGCCGCGCCGCGCAGCTGGCGGAACTGGACAGCTCCCGCCGGCAACGCTCCACGGTGGTTGCCAGCCTGGATGCGGAAGTGAAGGGCCAGAAGAAGCAGCTGGCCCGGGCCCGGACCGAGGCTGCTGCGCTGGAGCGCGTACTGCGGGACATCGAAAGGGCAGCTGCCCAGGCCCGACGGGCGGCGCCGCCTGCGGAGCGCACGCCCGCCGCCCCGGCCCCGGCGCGACCCCTGGGCAAAGGCCGCTGGCCCGTGGCCGGGGCGATGCTGGCGGATTTCGGCCAGTCCCGGGCTGGCGGCAAGATGCGCTGGGATGGGGTCCTCATCGCGGCTCCCGCCGGCACGGAGGTCCGTGCCACCCGCCCCGGCCGGGTCGTCTACGCAGACTGGCTGCCCGGTCTGGGCCTGTTGCTCGTTCTGGACCATGGGGGCGGTTATCTCAGCCTCTACGGCCACAATCAGGACCTCACCCGTGAGGTCGGCGACCAGGTGGCCGACGGGGATGTGTTTGCCCACGTCGGGGATACCGGCGGGCAGCCTCGGCCAGCCCTCTATTTCGAAGTCCGGAAGAACGGCCGGCCGGTGAATCCGCGGCAGTGGGGGAACTGAGCGTCCCCGTCTCCAGCGCTGCCGCGGACTGTGTTCCAGTCCATGCCTGCCCGGCAAACCCTGTGCTACTGTCCGAGCGCACTGGGGTGTTTGGACGACCGTGAAAGCGTTCTCAGTCAAGGGCTTGCTGCCACTGCTCACCGGGGCGCTGCTGGGCTTTTCCCTGGCGCTGGGCGGTGCCGTGCTGGCCGGCTTCACGCCCACCACCTTCAACTCTGCAGAACCGGTCTCGTCGGCGGGGGGGCCACCAACCCCGGTACTGCCGCCTGCCGATGCCCGGGTCCTTGCCGAGATTCTCGCCCGGGTGAAGCGCGACTATGTGGAAGCGGTGTCCGGACGCCAGCTGATGGATAACGCCGTGCGGGGCATGCTCGCCGAGCTCGACCCCCACTCCCGGTATCTCGATCCCGCCGAGTACGAGGAGATTCGCATCAGTACGAGCGGCACCTACTCCGGGGTTGGCCTTGAACTGCAGACGACCGACGGGCGGGTCGGCGTGGTGACGCCCATTGAAGGTACGCCCGCCGCCCGGGCGGGGATCAAGGCCGGGGACGCGGTTCTGTCAATCGATGGCAAGACTCTCGATGAAGGCAACGTCAGTCAGGCGATTCTGCGGATGCGCGGCCCCGTGGGCAGCCATGTCCTGCTGACCATTGCCCGGGAAGGACACCCGGAGCCGCTGGCTTTTGATCTGGAGCGCAGCCCCGTGGAAGTCCACAGTGTTCAGGCGCGGCTGCTGGAACCCGGGTACGCCTACCTGCGGATCTCCCAGTTCAGCGATACGACGGGCAAGGATCTGCGCAGCAGCCTGGTGCGCCTCAATCAGGAAACAGCCGGCGGCCTGCGCGGCGTCGTGCTGGATCTGCGGGATAATCCCGGCGGGGTGCTGGACGCCGCGGTGGACGTCGCAGACAGCTTTCTCGAGCGGGGCCTGATCGTCACAGCGAGTGGCCGGTCCCGCGAAGCAACGTTCCGGCACGAGGCAGCTCCTGGCGACCTTCTGGCCGGGGCCCCGCTGGTTGTTCTGGTCAACGGCGCCTCTGCTTCCGCTTCCGAGATTGTGGCTGGGGCCCTTCAGGACAATCATCGCGCCACCATTGTCGGCAGCCGCACCTTCGGTAAGGGTTCCGTGCAGACGGTGATGCCCTTGTCCGGCGGACGGGCAATAAAGCTGACGACGTCCCGGTACTTCACGCCCTCCGGCGTCTCGATCCAGGGCCACGGCATCACGCCCGACGTGGCTCTCGGGGCAGAGGCGGCGGCCACTGGCCTGGATGAGGCGCTGGAGCTGCTGAAGGCCCGTCCGGCGCTCCTGGCCCAGTCGAACCCGGCCCAACTACACTGGAGACATCGGGCATGGTCGCCTTGAAAGGCATTGCTCGCAGTATTCGGGAGGTCCAGCTGCTGCTATTGCTGGTCACCGCGCTCTTCTATTTCGTGGCCCGGGACGCCATCAACAGTTCCACGGTCTGGTTTCTGACCCTGCTGGCCTTTGGCGTGGCGGTGCTCGGGAGTCCGTTCCTGCCGCGGCTCCGGGAGCAGCCCCGTCTCCGGCTCCTCGTTGAGACGGTGGCCATGGTGCTGTTGATCACGGCGTTGACCGCCCAGGCGGGACCCCGGGCCGGCCCTCTCAGTCATCTCAATTTATTGCCCGTGGTGACGGCGGCGCTGCTCCTCGGGCGGCGGCCCACCGCCTGGCTGCTGCTGCTGATTCTGGTGGGTAAACTGCTGGTTGGCCTGCTGGCCCAGGGCTCAGACTGGCTCTCGTTACCTGCCCTCATCGCATTGTTTGCTGAGTTAGCCCCAACCCTGCTGGTGGCCTTTCTCACCTGCACGCTGTCCAGTGACCTGGACCGTGCGACCCGCACCATTCGTTTCCTCGGCGAGCGGGATGACCTGACGGGCCTCTACAACCTCCGCAGCTTCAGCAAGCTGGCGGAGTCAGAGCACCTGCAGGCCGTGGAGGCGGGCGAACCCAGTGCGCTCTTGATGGTGGATGTGGAACAGCTGGGACGGATCAACGACCAGTTTGGCCACGAAGCAGGGGACAGGGCGCTGAAGGCGGTGGCCGACGGGATCCGGCGGGCCACCCGCGATGGTGATCTCTGCGCGCGCTACGGGGGCGATGAATTCGTCATTCTGTTGCCCCGCTGTGGCCGGGTCGCTGCGGATGTGGTGGCTAATCGCATCCGTCACGATGTGTTCTCCGGAACCCAGGACTTTGACTACGCCATGCAGCGCCTGGCGGTGGCTGTTGGTGTGGCGGCGGCACCGGGCGACGGGCATGATCTGCGCAATCTGTTTCGCAAAGCCGTACGCAATCTGAAGAAAGAGAAACAGGCCAGGCAGTCCCGCGGCACCGGCGTGGCCTCATCGGCCCCGCAGGTTGCCCGGTGAGCTTTCGTGAACTGCTGCTGGTGGGGGCCGGTGGTGCGGTCGGGTCTGCCTTGCGTTACGCCGTGAGCGGCGCCGCCCAGCGGCTCTACGCTTCGGCGACGGTTGCGGGCCCGGTAGCCAGCGCCGCGTTTCCGGCCGGGACGCTGGTCGTCAATGTCACCGGGTCCCTGCTGATAGGGCTGGCGGCTGGTCTCGCTGAATCCCGCTCCCTGTTGAGCGCGGACGCGCGGTTGTTGCTGGTCACTGGGGTCCTGGGCGGCTACACGACCTTTTCCGCCTTCTCTCTGGAGACGCTGCTGCTGATGCGCGGCGGTCAGACGACCACGGCATTGACCAGCATCGTGTTGCAGGTGGTCCTGGGTGTCGCGGCCGCATTCGCGGGCTTCACTGCAGGGATGGCAGCCGGCCGTCCGGTCTGAGAGCGGCCCGCAGGCGCTCAGCCTGCTCCGCAAGAACTGCGGGGTCAGCGAAGCCACGGCCATGACTCCGCAGTGCCTGACCGGCATACCGCGGAATCACATGCAGATGAAAATGGAAGACGGTTTGGCCCGCCTCCGCGCCGTTGAACTGCATCAGTGTGAGGCCCTCAGGGCGGAACACCTGCCGGGCTGCCAGTGCCACCCGCTGACCCACGGTCATGACAGCGGCAGCCAGCCTCGGGTCCAGGTCAAACAGGCTTTCGGCGGCAGCCTTGGGGATGATCAGGGCGTGGCCCTCGGCCTGAGGCATGACGTCGAGGATGGCAATGGTGGAGTCGTCCTCGTAGACCTTATGCGCGGGGATCTCACCCCGCAGGATCTTGGCAAAAATATTGCTGGAATCGTAGGCCACGCGCCACCTCCGGGACTAGCATAGGACCGGTGCGTCCCGATGCCAATCGCTGTTTCGTCTGCGGCCCGGACAATCCCGTTGGCTTGCGCCTCCGCTTTTACATCGACGGGCTGGACGTCTGCCGTGCCGAGTTCACCCCGGGCCCCGATCACGCCGGCTACGACCGGTTAACCCACGGTGGCATCGTCTACAGCGCCCTCGACGACGTCATGGCCAACTGGCTGTACCTGAAGGGTGTTCGGGCCCACACGGCCCGCTGCGAGATCCGCTACCGCCAGCCGCTGGCCGTCGGTACGCCAGTGCTGCTTGAAGGACGGCTAATCCGGCAGAAGGGCAAGGCCGCGTTTCTTCAGGGTCAGATGTTCAGGGCGGACGACCGGGCACTGGTCGCCGAGGCCGAGGCCAGCTTCATGATCGTTGTCGACGGCGAGCCGCGGACCCAGCCGGCATGAGCCCGCCGCGGATTCCCCACCGGCCCTATATCGCAGCCGGTACGTCCCTCCCGGAGATGACCCTGCGGGCCGTCCTGGTGGGGACGGTCCTCGGCATCATCTTTGGCGCTTCCTCGCTGTATCTCGTCCTGAAGGTCGGGCTGACGGTGAGCGCCTCCATCCCCGTTGCCGTCATTTCCATCACCCTGTTCCGGTTGCTGTCCAGGCTCGGGGTGCGGGATGCCAGCATCCTGGAGAACAACATCGTCCAGACGACGGGGTCCGCGGGGGAGTCCATTGCTTTCGGGGTCGGCGTGACGATGCCGGCGATCCTGATTCTGGGCTTCGATCTGGAGCTCACGCGAGTACTGCTGGTTGCCGTCCTGGGCGGTCTGCTCGGCATCCTGATGATGATTCCCCTGCGCCACGCGCTGATCGTCAACCAGCACGGCATCCTCAAGTACCCGGAAGGTACGGCCTGCGCGGCGGTCCTGAAGGCGGGCGCTTCCGTCGAGTCTCGCGCGGCAGCTGACCCCCTGGCTGAGGGTACGGCAGGACAAGCCATCAGTGCCCGCACGATCTTTGCGGGCTTTGGTATTGGCCTGATCTACAAGACGCTCAACGTCGCGCTCAAGGGCTGGCGTGACGCCCCGGGCTATGTGTTTGGTGCGCCACTCAAGGGCGGATCCATTGCCACGGATGTTTCTCCCGAGCTGCTGGGCGTCGGCTACATCATCGGTCCGCGCATCAGCAGCATGATGTTTGCGGGCGGCGTGATGGCCTACCTGCTGCTGATACCGCTGATCAAGTACTTCGGGGCACAGATTGGCGGGCTGGTCCCGCCGGGTACCTTGCCCATTGCCGAGATGACGCCGTCCGAGGTGCGGGGCGCCTATATCCTCTACATCGGGGCCGGCGCGGTGGCTGCGGGTGGGATTGTCAGTCTGATCCGGGCGCTGCCGCTCATTGCCAGCAGCATCCACCGGGGCTTCGGGGGTTTCGCCGTTGCGCGCCAGAGCGAGGTTGGCAAGGACCGGACCGATCAGGATATCCCCATCAAGCTGGTGGGCATCGGCATCATTCTGCTGTTGACCATCATCCTGTTGTCACCCTCACTGCACATGAACCTGCTGGGCGCGCTGCTCATCCTGGTTCTGGGGGCCCTCTTTGTTACCGTGTCTTCCCGCCTGACCGGTGAGATCGGCTCCACGTCAAACCCCATCTCCGGCATGACCATCGCTGCCCTCATGCTCACCTGCCTGGTGTTTCTCATCGTCGGGTGGACCGGCGACACCTGGTACGTCACCGCACTGTCTGTCGGGGGCATCGTCTGCGTTGCCTGTTCCAATGGCGGCACCATCTCCCAGGACCTCAAGACGGGCTATCTGGTCGGCGCCACACCCCGCCTGCAGCAGGTGTCAATTCTGGTTGGCGCGTTTGTCTCGGCCCTGTGCATGGGCCCGATCCTGCTCCAGCTGAACGAGAGCGCGACGGTGTATGTGCCGATAGCGCAGGTGGCTCCGCAAGGACTGAAAACGGATGTGCAGGCGCTAGGCGGGCAGCGCGAGGCGCTGCGGGGCGTGCAGGCCGCTGACGACGCCCGAACCTACCGGGTCTGGCAGAAGACCAGTCTGGAGGGTGGGCCCGCCGGCAAGTACCTGGTGGATGAGGCGGGGACGGCGGTCTGGCTGGTTGATCCCGGCATCAACGGCACCCATGACACCCGCCCGGACGGGACCTCGGTGCGCAAGTTCGATGCCCCAAAGGCCACGCTCGTGTCCTACATCATCAAGGGCATCCTCGATCGGGAGCTCCCCTGGGAGCTCGTGATCTTCGGCGCGACGATCTCCCTCATTCTGGAGCTCTCCGGCGTGCCCTCGCTGGCCTTCGCGGTCGGCGTCTATCTGCCGATTTCCAGTTCCACCCCGCTCTTCGTCGGCGGCCTCATTCGCTGGCTCGCGGACAAACGGGCTGCCGCGCAGCCGGCCAGCCAGGGGCTGACCGGGGCCGAGTTTGTAGCGATGACGGACCGCGGCCCCGGTGTGCTCCTGGCCTCCGGCTACATTGCCGGCGGTGCCATTGCCGGCATCGTGAT
>SHZI01000102.1 GCA_009692345.1 Gammaproteobacteria bacterium
CGTACAGAACGACTTCGACGGCTGGAATGTCACCATCGGCGCTCACCCGGCCATCAACGAAAAGTCCCAGCTGGTTGTTAATTTCAACTACTTCGACACCAGCTACGACCTCGACGGCGGTGAAGGCGGTAGTCTCGGCCGCGATGGCTACGGTGTTGGTGTTGGCGTGCGGACGAACGTGACCGACAAGGTCGAAGCTTCTGTGATCGCCAACTGGACCGACGCCAGCTTTTCTGGCGCGAGTGACTTCGACCAGACGAGTGTTTCCGTGGTCTTTGGTGGCCGCTACAACTGGACGAAGGACTTCTCCACCGGCGCAACGGTTGTGATTAACGATCCCACCATCGTTGGTGAGGCCAGTCTTTTTGGCGGCAGCAGTAACTCGATGAACCTGGACGTCCGCTGGACCTTCGGTGGATTCTCCCTCTAAGGCCTGAGAACTGCTGACCGGCTACCCGCTGGTCCGCAACTCTGAAGGCTGACTAAATCAGCGCCCCGCCTCTGGCGGGGCGTTTTTTTTTGGCCGGGCGACTACACTACGCCGGTTGTTAACTCACCAGGCCGGAGAACGCGATGCTAGTCAGGGTATTTCTTGTCGTCGGCGCGCTTGTTGCGCTGTCTGGCTGTGCCCAGTTCACGACCAACGCCATCGATAAAGCGACGCTGAAGACGGTCGCAAGTAAAGCGGGTGACGACTACGTCAGCTGTGTGGTGGACGCGGCAGGCCGCTACCAGCAGACGGGTGAGTCCGCGTCACTGATCGCGGAGGTCGCCAAAAAAGCCTGTACCGCATCCCGCAGTGAGTTCATAACAGCCGAGAACGCCTGGCTGAAGTCCGAGTTCATGAGCACGGAGCCGATTCTGCAGAAGGATCTGGCGGCCCTGGACCAGCGGGCCGAGCTCGAGGTGCAGCAGCAGCAGGTGCAGGCACTGGAGCGCAAGGTGGCTGCGCCGCCGGTTGCTGCGGCAGCCATTGCTCCGGTTGCCAGTGCTTCTGTGGCCAGCGTTCCCGCAGCTACCAGTGCTCCCGCGGCTGGCAGCGCCTACCTCAAATGCATGACCGCCGAAGGCCAGCGCTATGCGGGGGTCAACGAGCCGGCGACCGTCGTGGCCGAGGTGGCCCAGAGCCGCTGCGCCAGCCTGCTGACGGACCCGGTTTCTGCCGCCCCGCTGGAGCAGCAGGGCCGGGCGCTGGTCATGGGCCTGGTGCTCGACCGGAAGGTCAGCGCGCCTTAAGCATTTCCTGATGCCAGCGCCGGAACGCGACCGCCGGCGCGTCCGTCGCCACGGAGATTTCCCGGTCATCATCCACCGGCTCCTGCTGGGACTCCACCACCAGCCGGTCCTCATCGAGGATGGTGTTGTCGACGGTCGCTGCCCGGGCGCTCCAGGTGGCCGCGTCCACGCCGGGGGGCAAATGGCGCACCGTCATCACCCGTGTACGGGTGGCTGACTCGGGGATCGAGAACACGTGCAGCTTGCTGTCCGCACTGCTGCCGAAATTGATTACAGAAAGATTCGGCCGGTACCAGTCCACGCGGAAGCGCCAGCCGTGGTAGCGGCACTGCAGGTTGCCGTCACTGGTGACGAGGCCACCAGCGGCACCGGTTCCAGCACCCAGCCCCGGGTTTCCCGGCGGGCCGGCGAGGGGATTGCGTACATCACGTCACCCCGGGCACTGGCCAGGCGCAGCGCTTCTGAGTCGATCCGCCAGCCCCGGCGAGTCCATTCGTCCAGACTGTCCCGGTACAGGTAGATCACCTTGTCGGCCGGCATCAGCAGCTCCCGGGCGCGGGAATTGGGGGTCTTCATCGGCTTTAGTTTCTCGATCACCGCGCGATCCTGCTCGGCGATGGCGAAGTTCCGCTTGTTGACGATCTTGTCCACCCACTTCGGCAGCAGCACGTTGCGCATGCAGATCAGGAAGATCTTCGTGTGGAACTCGTCGATGGGCGTCTCGAAGATGTACTGGTGAATCCAGCGCGTCGGCGTCAGGTGGATTCGGGTCCACATGTTGCTGGGGCCCACGTGGCCGGAACCGGCCTCCAGGTCCCCGTCGTAGTTGCGGGCCCAGCGCATCACCGGGTTCTTGATGGGCGGCGCCTGGAAATTCATCATGAAGCCGAAGCCCCAGGGCGTGGTCTCGATGGTGGGTTCGCCGACCTTGTAGTCGTCCTTCTCGCCCGAGTAGCCGTGGGTCGGGTGCACAAACTCGTTATGGGCCGGATCCAGGCCGTTCTCGATGTTGCGTTCGTAGTTCGTCTCCCACCCGTAGTCCACGCTGGTGTGGCGCCAGCCGGGCTTGCCGTACTCGGGCACTTCCAGGATGGGAGGCCGCTCCGCGGCGGGCAGATCCCCGAGAAACACATGAATGAGCCCGTACCGCTCTTCGACGGGGTACGCGTCGATGCGGCCCCGCTGGGGCACCTGCTTCTCGCTGCCGGGCCCGAGCGAGGGGATCTTCCGGACGTGGCCGTCGCCGTTGTACTGCCAGCCGTGGTAGGGGCAGGCGACGCAGTCACCCTTGACCTTGCCGGCGGCGAGGGAGGCACCCCGGTGGATACAGGTGTCGCTTAAGGCGTGAGCCTGGCCTTTGGAGTCGCGGAACAGGACGACGTCGTGACCGAGCATGCGCACCTTCTTCGGTGCGTCGGTCAGGTTGTGGCTCCAGTCGGCGGCGTACCAGAAATTGATATACATGCAGTTCTTCTCGCGGGGGACAGAGGGCCGTTCGTGCCAGTTCGAGCCCCGGATTCACTGCAGGAGCGCCGACCGCAGCCAGGAAATGGGGACATGCCTCATTTCAAAATGAAATGAGGCATGTCCCCATTTCCTACGCGCGGTCCTTCTGCTCTTCCAGTTCCAGCCAGCGGGCCGTGACCTGCTCGTGTTCCGCCTGCTTTGCCCGCAGGGCATCCAGCACCGGCACGGTGTCGTGCCAGGCCTTGTCGTAGAAGCCCCGGTCGCCGGTCTGGCGGTCCAGCGCCTTGATCTCGCCTTCGAGCACTTCAATTCTCCCGGCCAGGGAATCCAGCTCCCGCTGATCCTTGTAGCTCAGTTTGCGGACCTGGCGCGAGGCTTCCTTGCGCTTCTCCGCGGCCGAGGCCGGCAGCGCCCCGCCCTGCACGGCATGGGGATTGTCGGTTTCCGCGAGCGGCTTGCCCTGGCGCAGCCAGTCGTTGTAACCCCCCACATAACGCGCGATGTGGCCCCGGGGTTCGAAAGCAAACACGCTGGTGACGACGGAGTCGAGAAACATCCGGTCATGGCTCACCACGATCAGCGTGCCCTTGTACTCGTCCAGGCGGTCCTCAAGTACCTCAAGCGTCTCCACGTCGAGGTCATTCGTTGGTTCATCAAGGATGAGGAAGTTGGTGGGCTTGGTGAACAGACGTGCCAGGATCACCCGGTTGCGTTCGCCACCGGACAGGGACTTCACCGGCGTCATGGCCCGCTTGGCGCTGAACAGGAAGCCCCGCAGGTAGCCGATGACATGCCGGTCGTGGCCGTTGATCTTTACGTAGTCGCTGCCGTTCCCGACGATATAGGCCACGCTTTTCTCGGGATCCAGGCTTTCCCGCAGCTGGCCGAAATAGCCGATCTCCAGCGCCGTGCCGGTCTTGAGCATGCCGTGCTGGGCAACGATCTCGCCGAGCAGGATGCGTAACAGCGTGCTCTTGCCCACGCCGTTGTTGCCGAGCAGGCCGATGCGGTCGCCCCGCATGATCTTGCAGGAGAAGTCCTTGATGAGTTCTTCACCGCGAAACCCGTGGGAGATATGCTTGGCCTCGATCACCTTGCGGCCGGACTGGTCCGCCGCTTCGATGGAGATCCGGGCCCGGTTCAGGGGCGTCAGGCGGTCCGCATGCTCCTGGCGCAGGCCTTCAAGCCGGCGCACGCGGTTCTGGTTGCGGTGCCGCCGGGCCTTGACGCCCTGGCGGATCCAGATTTCCTCGTCGTCCAGCTTCTTGTCGAAGAGCTTGTTGGCGGTGGCCTCGTCCTCCAGCAGCTTTTCCTTGCGCTCCAGGTACGCGTCGTAGCTGCCGGGAAAGCTCAGCAGCCGGCCGCGATCCAGCTCGCAGATGCGGGTGGCGAGCTTGTCGAGGAAGGCCCGGTCGTGGGTGATGAACAGTACGGCGCCCGGCCAGGAACGGATGCGGTTCTCGAGCCACTGGATGGTGACGATATCCAGGTGGTTGGTGGGCTCGTCGAGGAGCAGCAGGTCCGGCTTGCTGATGAGGGCCTTTGCCAGGCCCACCCGGCGGCGCCAGCCCCCCGAGAGTTCGCCAATCGGCTGGTCGGGCGGCAAAGCCATTTCCGCCATCATCAGTTCGACCCGCTGGTCGATGCTCCAGCCGTCCAGTTCGTCGATGCGATGCTGGAGGTCGTCAAGGCGCTTCATGCCGGCCTTGTCCAGATTCTGGTGCGCGAGTTGTTCGTACTCCGTCACCAGGGACTTGAGCTCCGCGAGACCCTCGGCCACCACTTCCCGCACCGTCGCTGCCTCGTTCTGCGGCAGGGCCTGGTCCAGCGTGCTCATGACGAGGCCACTGCGGTACTGGATCAGCCCGCTGTCCGGCTGGACGATGCCGGTGATCAGGCGGAAGAGGGAGGTCTTGCCCGTGCCGTTGCGGCCAATCAGGCACACGCGCTCGCCCGGGTCGATTTCAAACCCGACCTGGACCAGCAGCTTCTGCTCGCCGTAGGCAAGCGAAACGTCATCGAGGCGAACGAGGGACATGGTGTGTGGGGGTGGCTTCCGAAAACGTGGCGCGCATTATACTGACTCACACCCGGAGGGCCGGCCGCGATGACCCCGTTTGACAAAGCCACCACCGCTGAAGAGGTCACTGCCGGACTGGACCTCAAGGGCCAGACCGCCCTGGTTACCGGGGCGACGTCCGGCATTGGCCTGGAAACGGCCCGGGTGCTGGCCTTGCGCGGGGCCCACGTGCTCGTCACCGGGCGGACTCTGGAGAAGGCCCGGGCCGCCTGCGAGGCGATCCCGGGCCGGGCAACCCCCCTGGCCTGCGAACTCGAAGACTTTGACGGCGTGGCCGAGTGCGCGGCCCGCGTCACCCAGCTCGGGGTGCCCCTGGACATGCTGATCTGCAACGCGGGGATCATGGCGCCCCCGAGCCTTGAGCTGGTCCGCGGGCTGGAAAAGCAGTACGTGGTGAATCACCTGAGCCATTTCCTGCTGGTCCAGCGGCTGCTGGGCGCCGTGCAGGCCGCCACCGCTGGCCGGGTGGTCCTGGTGAGCAGCAGCGCGCACAAGTGGGCGCCAGCCGGGGGGATCGCGTTCGACAACCTGACGGGCGAAAAGGGCTACGACCCCCGGGTGTTTTACGGCCAGTCGAAACTGGCCAACGCGCTCGTGGCCCGGGAGCTCGCGAAGCGGCTGGCGGGCACCGGGACCACCGCCAACGCGGTCCACCCGGGCCTCATCATCACCAACATCATTCGCTACATCCCCGCCTGGCAGCAGCTGCTCGTGCCGCTGATCGGGCCCTTGCTCCGGTCCCGCATCAAGACCACGGCCCAGGGCGCCGCGACGACCTGCTACGTGGCCGCGCACCCGGCTGTGGTCGGCATCAGCGGCGGCTACTTTGCGGACTGTGCAGTGGCAACGCCCGAGAAGGTGATGGAAGACGACAAGCTGGCGGCGCGACTCTGGTCGGAATCGGAAAAGCTGACCCGGGCCTGGCTGTGAACGCGGAAGACCAGCTCATTGCCGACACGCTCCGCAGCGTCAGGACCATCGCCGTAGTCGGCGCCTCCAGCAAACCCCACCGTGCCTCCTATGGCGTGATGCGTTTCCTGCAGGCCCAGGGTTACCGGTGCTTTCCAGTGAACCCGACGCTGGCCGGGCAGACGCTGCTGGGCGAAACCGTCTACCCGGATCTGAAATCCATCGGCCACCCGGTCGACATGGTAGACGTCTTCCGCAACTCCACAGATGCGGGACCCGTGGTCGACGAGGCCATCGCCAGCGGCGCGCGCGTGGTCTGGATGCAGCTTGGGGTACTCAATGCGGAGGCGGCGGAGCGGGGGTGTGCAGCGGGACTCACCGTGATCATGGACCGGTGCCCGGCGATTGAGATTCCGCGGCTGGGCCTGGCTCGGTTGTTGTAGGAGCGCCTTTAGGCGCGATTCAATATCGATCGCGCCTAAAGGCGCTCCTACGCGCGATCTCCTTCGATCAGTTCCAGCCATTCGCCAGCGTTGCCTTCGATAACGGCCACGCG
>SHZI01000103.1 GCA_009692345.1 Gammaproteobacteria bacterium
TGCCGGCGTCTGGGCGCGGGCCTGGCCGTGTCCGAGATGACGACGTCCGAGCCCCGCCTCTGGGCCACCCGCAAGTCCCGCCTGCGCATGGATCACGCCGACGAGACTGGCCCCATCAGCGTGCAGCTGGCCGGCACCGACCCGACAGTTCTTGCCAATGCTGCCCGGCACAACGTGGAGCAGGGCGCGCAGATCATCGACATCAACATGGGTTGCCCCGCGAAAAAGGTGTGCAGCGTGGCCGCCGGCTCGGCGCTGCTGCGGGATGAGGTTCTCGTGGGCGAGATTCTCGCGGCCGTTGTGGCCGCGGTAGTCGTGCCGGTGACGCTAAAGATCCGCACCGGCTATTCCCGTGCCGAGCGCAATGCTGTGCGCATCGCCCGGGTCGCGGAGCAGTCGGGCATCGCCGCCATCGCCGTACACGGGCGCACCCGCGAAGACTTTTTCACAGGCAGTGCGGAATACGAGAGCGTGGCCGCGGTCAAGAGGGCTGTGTCGATTCCCGTGATCGTCAACGGCGATGTGGACACGCCGGAGAAGGCAGCTGAGGTGCTGCGCATCACGGGGTGCGACGCCATCATGCTGGGGCGGTCGGCGCTTGGGCGGCCGTGGATCTTTCGCGAGATGGCGCACTACCTGGCTACGGGTGTCCGACTGCCCGCGCCGGCAGCTGCGGAAGTGCAGTCGATACTGCTCGGGCATCTGGAGGCGCTTTACTCCTTTTATGGTGAGCACCTGGGCGTGCGCATCGCCCGCAAGCACCTGGGGTGGTACTGCCGGGAGTTGCCGGGTGGGGCAGACTTCAGGGCCCGGGTGAACCGGGTTGAACTGGCTGCGGAGCAGCTCGACGTCACCCGGACATTCCTCCTGACCCGAGCGGCCAAAACTCCCGTTCCGTGCGCCACATCACTTGTCCGGGCCCTCTCAGCCGCCTAGACTCGACCAATGTCCTGGTCCCGCCTTTGCCTGTTGTTGCTGCTGGTAGCGGCCGTTCCAGTCCAGACGATTGCAGCCGCCAGTGCGCCACTCACCCTCTTCGCGATCCCGACCTCCGGCATGCCCATGGACTGCCATGCCGTTCAGGCAAGCGACGTTCCCGAGCCGCCCAGCTGCTGCGGCGATACCTGTCCCGATATGACCGTTTGTGCGGCCGCCCATGCCGTGAGCACGACGACCGCGGCGTCATCTGCCGTCGGGCCAGCCACCGCACCCGACGACTGCTATCTGCTGCCACCCGTCTCCTCCCGCCTCTCATCCCCCTTCCGCCCACCCACGCTCTCCTGCGTCTGAACTGAGCCCGGCGTTCCCTCGGGACGCCGCTTCTCAATTCGTCCTGGAGAGTCGTCATGCCTGTGTTCTGGCGTCACGCTATTGCGTGTTCAAGAGTATTCATCAGCGCCTTGCTGTGGGGGCTGAGCGGAAGTTCAGCCGTTGCGGCGGGTGACTCGCCAACAGTCGCCCTGACACTGGTTGAGGTTTATAGCCTCGCACTGGCCGAACAACCGGCGTTGCTGGCGGAAGCCGCGAACGTCCGTGCGCTCCGGGAAGAGTCGGTAGCAGCCGGGCAGCTGCCCGACCCGCAGCTGCTGACCGGCATCACGCAGCTGCCCGTGAACGGCGGTGAGGCCCTTAGCCTGCGCGATGACGACTTCACCGCGTTATCGGTGGGCATCTCCCAGGAGTTTCCCCGAGCCGCAAAACGCCAGTTGCGCGCAACCGTCCTGGAGCAGCAGGCCACGGGCGCCCAGCTGGCACTCACCGATCTCGGGCAGCGAGTCCGGCTTGAGGCCGGGCGCGCGTATCTCGAAGTCGCGGCTGCCGATCAGGGGGCGCAAATTCTCGAACGCTTGAGCACCGAGGCCCTGCGTCAGCGGGACGTCGCCGGGATCGATCTCGTGGCCGGTCGCGGCGCCCAGCCAGAGCTGCTCGCCGCGCAGGTTGAGGCGGCACTCGTCACAGATCGCGGTCGGGCACTGCGGCAACGGGAACAGGCGGGTCGCGCCGCGCTCGCCCGCTGGATTGGCGCGGCGGCAGACCGGCCGGTTGAGGGCAGCCTGCCCGTGTTCCCGCCTCCACCCGCGCTGGGACGGCTGCTGGAGGGTTTGCCGGGTCATCCATCGTTAGCGGCTCCCGCGACCACGGCAGCGCTGGCGGCGACGGAGCTGCGACTAGCCACCGCGGAACGGAAGCCCGACTGGCGCCTGGAAGTGCGGTATGACCACCGCCTCGAGTTTTCCGACCTGGTCACCCTGATGGTTGGCATCGACCTGCCCCTGTTCGCGGGCAACCGGCAGGACCGTTCGAGTGCGGCGGCACTGGAACGCCTGTCGGCCGCCACGGCGCAGCGCGACGACCGCCTGCGCGAGGCGACTGCAACCGTCACAGCGGCCTATCGCGAATGGCAGGCCGGCACCGAACGCCTGCGGTACTACGACGAGGCGCTGTTGCCCCCGAGCACGGCACGCGTCGAGGCAGCGCTCGCTGCCTATCGCGCCGGACGTGGTTCCCTGTCGGCCCTGCTGGAGGCCCGGCGCAGTCTTATTGAGACTGAATTGATGCGCCTCGACCTGGCGACTCAGGTGGTTCGTGATCGAATGCAGCTGCAGTACTTTGAAGCGGAGGCGGGACAATGAGCACCCGAGTGAACATACTGGCGGGGGTCGTGTTGCTGGGTGCTGGTATCAGCATCGGCTGGTGGCTGAATCGCGATCCGGCGCAGAGCACCCCAGCTGACGCCGCCGCGTCATCGGCCGGCGCTGTCCTTTACTGGTACGACCCCATGCGTCCCGAAGTGCAATTCGACAAGCCCGGTCCGTCACCCTTCATGGACATGGCACTGGTCCCCAAGTACGGGGCGTCGGTCGACGAGGGGGGCATCGCGATCAACCCCCGGATGGCCCAGAACCTGGGCGTGCGGACCACGCTGGTGGTGGAAGCCAGCCTGGCCCCCAGCGTGACGGTGACCGGCACCGTCGGCGTGGACGAGCGGCGACTGGCAGTAGTGACGACGCGCGCCACAGGCTGGATCGAAAGGCTCGACGTGCGTGCGACGGGTGATCCCGTGACACGCGGCCAGCGCCTGGGTGCGCTCTACAGTCCCGAACTGCTTGCCGCGCAGGAAGAACTGCTGCTGGCGCTCCGTACCGACGATCAGGCGTTGCTACCCTCCGCCCGGCGCCGCCTCGAACTGCTGGGCGTGACAAGTGAGCAGCTGGACCGCATCGCCCGGCGGGGTGTGCCGGACCGGCAGATCGAGATCGTCGCGCCCATCGGTGGCATCGTGACGGAACTGCTGGTGCGGGAGGGTGCGTCGGTTGCCGCCGGGATGCCCATCGTGAATCTCGCCGACCTGTCCCGGGTCTGGGTGCTTGCCGCCGTGCCGGAGGCGCAGGGCGCGTGGCTAAAAGCGGGCCAGACCGCGGTGGTCACGCTGGCCAGTCCCGGTGCGGTGCCGATCGAGGGCCGTGTGGACTATTTGTATCCCGAGCTCTCGGCGGAAACCCGCACGAACCGCGTGCGCATCGTCCTGGAGAACGACCGGCTGGTCCTCCGGCCCGGCATGTCGGCGCGCGTCATAATCCGGGGTGAGTCGCGCACCGCGCTGGTGGTCCCCAGCGAAGCGCTGATCCGGTCGGGAGAACGCACGGCCATCATTCTCGCGAAGGGCTCAGGGCAGTTCCATCCGGTGGCCGTGACCGCCGGTCTGGAGCAGGGCGACCAGACTGAAATCCGCAGCGGCCTCAAGGCCGGCGACCGGGTGGTGGTCTCCGGCCAGTTCCTGATCGACTCGGAAGCCAACCTGCGCGGCGTGCTGGACCGACTGCTTCCCGGCGAGAAGCCATGATCGCCGGTCTGATCCGCTGGTCGATCCACAACCGGGCGCTGGTGCTGCTCGCCACCGCGGCCCTCACCGGATTGGGGATATGGAGCGCTCTCACGCTGCCGCTGGACGCCATACCCGATCCCTCCGACGTGCAGGTGATCGTCCGCACCAGTTATCCCGGGCAGGCGCCCCAGGTCGTGCAGGACCAGGTGACGTACCCCCTGACGACGGCGATGCTGTCCGTGCCCGGTGCAGTGACGGTGCGGGGCTACTCGTTTTTCGGCGACAGCTACGTCTATGTGATCTTTGCTGACGGCACGGACCTCTACTGGGCCCGGTCGCGGGTGCTGGAATATCTGTCCCAGATTCAGGGTCGGCTGCCGGCCAGCGCGCAGCCGGCGCTCGGCCCCGATGCGACCGGCGTCGGCTGGATTTACCAGTACGCCCTGGTCGACCGCACCGGGCGCCACGACCTCGGTGAGCTGCGGGCGCTGCAGGACTGGTTTCTGCGCTTTGAACTCAAGACGGTGCCGAACGTCGCCGAGGTCGCTACCGTGGGCGGCTTCAACAAGCAGTACCAGATCGTCCTCGATCCCGTCCGGCTGCAGGCGCTGCGCGTTACACCAGACCGGATTACGGCAGCAGTGCGGCGCGCCAATGCGGAGTCTGGCGGGTCCGTCGTCGAGCTCGGCGAGGCCGAATACATGGTGCGGGCCCGGGGCTATCTGCAGTCGCTGGATGATTTCCGCACGATTCCCGTGGGACTTGATGGGACCGGAACACCCATCCTGCTGCGCGATGTGGCCTTCGTGCAGACCGGCCCAGAAATCCGGCGCGGCATCGCCGAGCTGGACGGTGAAGGGGAGGTGGTTGGCGGCATCGTGGTGATGCGCTTCGGTCAGAACGCGCTGGCCACCCTGCGGGCCGTGAAAGCCCGCATCGAGACACTGCGGGGCAGCCTGCCGGCCGGCGTGGAGATCGTGGAAACCTACGACCGCTCCGCGCTGATCGAGCGTGCCGTGGTCAACCTGCGGGACAAGCTCGTCGAGGAAATCATCGTTGTGGCGCTGGTCTGTGCCGTCTTCCTGCTACATGTCAGGTCCGCATTCGTCGCCATACTCACGCTGCCGCTGGGCATCCTTCTTGCCCTGGCCGTCATGCGCCAGCAGGGGATCAGCGCCAACATCATGTCCCTGGGCGGCATCGCCATCGCGATCGGCGCCATGGTCGATGCCTCGGTGGTGATGATCGAGAATGCCCACAAGAAGCTTGAGGTCTGGCGGCACGCGCACGCGGACGCCGAACCCGATGGCCCAGAGCGTCTCCGGCTCATCGGTGCAGCGGCGACCGAGGTTGGCCCGGCGCTGTTCTTTGCCCTGCTGATCATCACCCTGTCGTTCCTGCCGGTTTTCGCGCTCGAAGGGCAGGAGGGCCGGCTTTTTGCGCCGCTGGCCTACACGAAGACCTACGCCATGGCCGCCGCTGCGCTGCTGTCCGTCACCGTGATTCCCGTGCTGATGGTCCTCCTGATTCGTGGCCGGATCCGCGACGAGCAGGCCAATCCGCTCAACCGCTGGCTCATCAATGGCTATCGGCCAGTGATTGAGGCGGTGCTGAATCATCCTGCGAGAGTGCTGGTCGGCGCCGCTGTGGCGCTGGCCATCACGGTGTGGCCCGCATCCCGGCTGGGCAGCGAGTTCATGCCGCCCCTCGACGAGGGTGACCTGCTCTACATGCCCACGGCGCTGCCGGGCCTGTCCGCGGGCAAGGCGGCGGAAATCCTGCAGCAGACCGACCGGATCATCCGGCAGTTTCCCGAGGTGAAACAGGTCTTCGGGATCATTGGCCGGGCCGACACAGCCACCGATCCGGCGCCGCTGGAGATGGTCGACACCACGGTGCAGCTGAAGCCGCGCAGCGAGTGGCGTGCAGGCATGACCCCGGAGCGACTGGTGGAGGAGATGGACGCTGCACTGCAGATTCCCGGTCTGGCCAATCTCTGGGTACAGCCGATCCGCAACCGCATCGACATGTACGCCACGGGCATCAAATCACCTGTGGGCATCAAGATTGCCGGTCCCGACCTGCGCGTCATCGGTCAGCTCGGCACGGAAATCGAGTCGGTCGTAAAGACCGTGCCCGGCACGACGTCGGCGTTTTTCGAGCGCGTGTCTGGTGGGCGCTACATCGACATTGCGCCAGACCGCCTGGCCGCTGCCCGCTACGGTTTGAGTGTGATGGACATCCAGGAACTCGTGGCCACCGCGATTGGCGGCGAGTCCGTGGGGCAGACCGTCGAGGGTCTGGCACGGTTCCCGATCAGCATTCGCTATCCCCGTGACACGCGGGACTCGGTCGA
>SHZI01000104.1 GCA_009692345.1 Gammaproteobacteria bacterium
GAGCTGGCCCTCATCTTTAATCGCATGGGGCTCGACACCCTGGAAGTTCTCCAGGCGGCGGGGACGAAGTGGAACTTCCTGCCGTTCCGGCCCGGTCTGGTTGGCGGCCACTGTATCGGTGTCGATCCCTATTACCTCACCCACAAGTCCCAGGAGATGGGGTATCACCCGGAGATGATCCTGGCAGGCCGCCGCATCAACGACAACATGGGCCTCTACGTGGCCACCGAAGTGATCCGCCTCATGGTGAAGCGCGGCATGAGCCTCCCTAAAGCAAGGATTCTGGTGCTCGGCGTGACCTTCAAGGAAAATTGCCCCGACGTGCGCAATACGCGGGTCGTGGACGTGGTGCAGGAGTTGAAGTCCTACGGCGCCACTGTCGATATCTATGACCCGTGGGCCGATGCCCACGTGGTGAAACATGAGTACGGGCTCGACATCCTCACCAAGCCTCCCGCGGCTGGCCAGTACGACGGCATCGTGCTGGCGGTGGCCCACAACCAGTTCCGCGACATGCCGCCGGACGCGATCCATGCCTGGGGCCGCCCGGACCATGTGCTCTACGACATCAAGAGTCTGCTGCCTGCCGACCAGGTCGACGCGCGGCTCTAGGGAGTATCGGGCTATTGAAGATCCTCGTTACCGGAGCTGCGGGCTTCATTGGTTCCACCACGGCGCGCCGGCTCCTCGCGCGGGGTGATGAGGTCGTGGGCCTCGACAACCTCAACGACTACTACGACGTAAACCTGAAGAAAGCCCGCCTTGCCATCCTGGAAAAGGAGCCCCGCTTTCGTTTCGTGCTCCTTGATCTGGCCCATCGGGAGGGTATGGAAGCTTTGTTCAAGACGGAGCGCTTCGACCGCGTCATTCATCTTGGCGCCCAGGCGGGCGTGCGCTACTCCATTCAGAACCCGCACATCTACGTCGACAGCAACGTCGTCGGCACGTTGAACGTGCTCGAGGGCTGCCGGCATTTCGGCGTCCAGCACCTGGTGTATGCCTCCACCAGTTCCGTCTACGGCGCCAACACGAAGATGCCCTTCTCTGTCCACCAGAACGTGGACCACCCGCTCTCTCTGTACGCGGCGACGAAAAAAGCCAATGAGCTCATGGCCCACACCTACGCCAGCCTTTACGGGCTGCCGGTGACGGGTCTGCGCTTCTTTACGGTCTATGGGCCCTGGGGCCGGCCGGATATGGCCCTGTTCCTGTTCACCAAGGCCATCCTCGACGGCAAACCCATCGACGTCTTCAACTACGGCAAGCACCGGCGGGACTTCACCTACGTGGATGACATCGTCGGGGGCATCGTCGCCGCCGTCGATCACCTTGCCACGGGCAACACAGCCTGGGATTCCGACCGGCCGGATCCTGGCACCAGCAAGGTGCCTTACCGGCTGTACAACATCGGCAACGCCCAGCCGGTCGACCTCATGCACTACATCGAGGTTCTGGAAAATCGCCTGGGGCGCAAGGCTGAGAAAAACCTGCTCCCTCTGCAGGCCGGCGATGTGCCCGACACCTGGGCAGACGTGGAAGATCTCGTCAACGATGTGGGCTACCGGCCGGCGACACCCGTGGAAGTTGGCGTCGGCCGTTTCGTGGACTGGTATCTGGACTACCATAAGATCACCCTCTAGCACGGAGTGATCTGATGGCTGACGATCTGCTTCAGGCCCCAGCCTGGAAAGCCCTTCAGCGGCACGCAACCGCCCTGAGTGGCACGCACCTTCGGGACCTGCTGGAGCAGCCCGGACGTTTCGCGGCCTTCTCCCGGCAGCAGGGCGACTGCCTGCTGGATTTCTCCCGCAACCGGATCACCGCCGACACCCTCAACCTGCTGATCGCCCTGGCCGGCGAGCGCGAGGTGCCAGGACGGATCGAGGCGCTCTTCGCGGGGGAGGTGGTGAATGGCACCGAGAACCGGCCCGCCCAGCACATGGCCCTGCGGGGGCCCCCCAGCCCGCCTTTGCTGTTGAAGGGCGCGGATATCCGTCTCGAGATCGAGGCGGAGCGCGAGCGCATGCTGGACCTCGCTGAAGCCATCCGGACCGGCGAGTACCGGGGGGCAACCGGCGAGCGGATTCGCCACGTCGTCAACATTGGCATTGGTGGTTCGGACCTCGGTCTCGTCATGGCGATCGAGGCGCTCCATGAGTTCCGCACGCCCGAAGTGCAGATCCACTACGTGTCCAACGTCGACGGTACCCAGTTAGCCGATGTGCTGGTCCAGACGCCGGCGGCGGCAACGCTGTTCATCGTCTGCTCCAAGACCTTCGTGACGTGGGAGACGGCGCTGAATGCGAACGCGGCCCGCACCTGGTTCATTGGCCAGCTTGGCGAGGCTGCGGTTGCCCGGCATTTCGTGGCCGTTTCAGTCAATGGGCCGGCCATGGACAAATTCGGGATTGCGGAGGAGCACCGCTTCCGCATGTGGGACTGGGTGGGTGGCCGTTATTCTCTCTGGTCATCGATCGGCCTGGCCATCGCCATCGCCATTGGGAGTGAGCACTTCCGGGCGTTACTCGCGGGCGGCCGCGAGCTGGACGAGCACTTCCGGACCGCACCGCTGGCGGACAATCTGCCCGTGCTGCTGGCACTGGTCGCCGTCTGGAACCAGAACCTGCAGGGCACGACGAGCCAGGCCATCCTGCCCTACGACGGCCGGCTGCATCGTTTCGCCGCCTACCTGCAACAGCTGGAGATGGAGAGCAACGGCAAGGGTGTCACCCGGGATGGCCAGCCTGTGCAGTGGAGTACCGGCACCGTCATCTGGGGTGAGCCCGGCAACAACGGGCAGCACTCCTTCTTTCAGCTCCTGCACCAGGGCACGGCAAGCTTTGCGGCGGACTTCATCGCCCCCGTGGAGGGCTCCAGCCCCTACGCCGACCAGCACCTGGTGGGTCTCGCCAACCTGCTCGCCCAGGCCGAAGCCTTCGCGCGGGGCTACACGCTCGAAGCGGCCCAGGCCGAGCTCACCGCCAAGGGCAAGGCGCCGGCCGAGGTCACCCGCATTGCACCTCACAAGGTCCACCCGGGCAACCACCCCAGCAATATCCTGGTGCTGCGCCGGCTGGACCCCCGCAGTCTCGGCTTCCTCATTGCACTTTACGAGCAGAAGGTCTACGTGCAGTCCTGCATCTGGGGTATCAACCCCTTCGACCAGTGGGGCGTGGAGCTCGGCAAGGGCATGGCGGTGGGGATGCACGACGAATTGCAGAGCGCGACACCCACCTCGGCCCTCCCGCCGATCGGGCACGTCATTCGCCAGTGGAGCAACGACAGCTGAGGCTAATTTCGGTAAGCTGGCCGCTGGCTTGAGTGGGGTTACCGATGTAATGGCGCAGGGTTCACGACAGTCCCCCGTAGGAGCGCCTTTAGGCGCGACCTTTCTCGTCCGGCTCCTCTTGCTCCTGGCAATCACAGCCTCACCCGCTGTGACAGCCCAAACCCAAAGCCAAACCCCCACTCCCGACCAGCTCCGCCTGCTCCAGTCCCTGTCTCCCGACGAACAGCGCGCACTGCTGGACCAGTTGGGCGGCGCCGACGGCACGCGGGCCGACCCACCGCTCAGCACGCCCACCACCTCCCGCCCTGCAGGGGAAGATTCACCCGCACTGGTGGGGCCACCCCGCATTCGCGGTGGCGATACGGTGTTGCTCGACCTGAAGCTGGCGGCACCCAACGATGAGCGCACGTCCGAGGCCCGGACCACCGACCAGTTGCTCCAGCGCGCCCTGGCCGCCAATCCCTACCGGCTCGACAAGGCCGGCCGACTGCGGATTCCCGGCCTGACAGAGCTCATTCCCCTGGCAGGCCTCACGGCCAGTGAGGCCACTGAGCGCCTGACGCGGGAGCCCGCCCTGGCCCGTCTCAGCGTCCGCGTTTCGCTCCTCAATCTCGACCAGATCGGCGTGGATGCCCTGAAGCCCTTTGGTTACGACCTCTTTGCGAACGTGCCCACCACCTTTGCCCCCGCCACCGATATCCCGGTCCCCCGGGAATACATTCTGGGCCCCGGTGACACCGTAAAAGTGCAGCTCATTGGCAGCGTCAAGGCCAGTTACTCGCTGGTGGTGGGCCGGGACGGCGAGATTCGTTTTCCCGAGTTGGGCCCGATTGCCGTGACCGGGCTGTCCTATGACGAGATGGTGCGGCGCATCGAGGACACCGTGGCGGCGCAGATGATTGGCACGCGGGCTGTGGTCGGGCTCGGCGCGCTGCGGTCCATGCAGGTCCTGGTCACGGGGGAAGCCGCCCGCCCGGGCTCCTACACCATCAGCGGCCTGTCCACGATGACCAACGCCCTGCTGGTCAGTGGCGGGATCACACCGATTGGCTCGCTCCGGAAGGTGCAGCTGAAGCGCGACGGCCGGGTGATCGCGTCACTGGATCTGTACGCGCTGCTCCTGCAGGGTGATTCGAGCACCGACGTTCGCATCCTGTCCGGTGATCTCATCTTCATTCCACCGGTCGGGCCGACCGCCGGCATTGCCGGCGAGATCCGCCGGCCCGCCATCTACGAGTTCCGCGGTGCCGCGACGGTGAATGACCTCATTGCCCTCGGCGGCGGTCTCACGCCAGAAGCGGCGCCCCGGCTCGCGCGACTGGAGCGTATTGATCCGGCCAGGGGACGCGTGCTGCTCGACGTGGACCTGAACACCCCGGAGGGCCGCGCCACGGCGCTACGCTCTGGCGATGTCCTGCGCATCGAAACGGTCCGGCCAACGCTGGCGGATTCCGTCACCCTGGCGGGCCATGTCTACCGTCCGGGCCTGTCCCAGTTCCGTGCGGGGCTGCGCCTGACCGACGTGCTGCCGTCCGTGGACGATCTGCGGCCGAACGCAGATCTGCACTACGTGCTGATCCGCCGGGAGCTGCTGCCGGACCGGCGGGTCGTCGCGCTGTCGGCCGATCTGGCCCGCGCCCTTGAGCAGCCGCTGTCGGCCGCGAACGTGGTCTTGAACCCCCGGGACCAGATCGTCGTTTTCGATATGCAGTCGTCGCGAACACCACAGCTGCAGCCGTTGCTGGACGATCTCCGGCGCCAGGGCACCCGGGACCAGCCGAGCCAGGTGGTGAGTATCGATGGCAGTGTCAGAATGCCCGGGGCTTACCCGCTGGAAGCCGGGATGACGGTGACCGACCTGGTGCGGGCGGGCGGGAGCCTGGACGAAGCGGCCTTTGGCGCCGAGGCGGAGCTGGCCCGTTACGAGGTGGTGGACGGCGAAGCCCGGCGCACGGAACTGCTGACGATCAACCTGTCGTCGGCTCTGGCGGGTGATGCCGCGGCGGACGTCACGCTGCAGCCTTTCGATCTGCTGACCATCCGGCAGGTGCCGAAATGGACGCGGCAGGAATCAGTGCGGCTGGAGGGGGAGGTTCGTTTCCCCGGGCGCTATGCGATCCAGCGGGGCGAAACGCTGGCGGCAGTGATAAACAGAGCGGGGGGGCTGACCGACCTGGCGTTTCCGGAAGGCGTGGTCTTCACCCGGAAGAGCCTGGAAGTGCGCGAAGCAGAACAGATCAGGGCGCTGACAGAACGGCTGGAGCGGGAGCTGACGGCGCTGGCGCTGCAGAACAGTCAGGCGCAGGCGGCGGGCCAGGACGGTGCCCAGTCGCTCGCCATCGGGCAGGCGCTGCTGGCGGATCTACGCACGGCGAAACCGGTGGGCCGGCTGGCGATCGATCTGCCCCAGGTTCTGAAGGCGGAGCCGGGTACGGCCAATGACATCCTTCTGAAGGATAACGACCGGCTGATCGTGCCCCAGCGGAGCCAGGAGGTGACGGTGCTGGGTGAGGTGCAGACCGTGACCTCCCACCTTTTCCAGCCGAGTCTCGGGCGCAACGACTACGTGAACCTGAGTGGCGGACTTACCCAGCGGGCGGATAGCAGGCGGATCTATGTGGTGCGGGCCAACGGGCAGGTGGTGGCCTCGGGGGGGCGGTGGTCTGGCGGTGCCAGCCGCAGCATCCGGCCTGGCGACACGATCGTTGTGCCGGTGGATACCGAGAGCATGCCGCCGCTGAAGATGTGGACGGCGGTGACGAGCATTATCTTTAATTTGGCTGTCGCGGTGGCGGCGGTGAATTCGTTTTAGTGGTGGC
>SHZI01000019.1 GCA_009692345.1 Gammaproteobacteria bacterium
GCCTGACCGCCGGAGCGGCTCAGCAAGGCCGCGTTCGCCGAACTGCAGGCCAGTACCAGCAGTACCGTCCCTAAGAGTGTCCGTTGCATGTCGTTCCCCTGTCGCGCTCAGGCGCGTTAGTTGTTGCCTGCGGCTCACTGGCCTCAGTTGCTCCGCACGTTACCCGCCCCCCCGCTGCAGCGCAAGCATTCAGCGGCGAGCAACCCGGCGTTATGTCAACGCACAGGCCGGCGGATCACGCTGGCGCGCTGCCGCCCCATTGCCGATGGAACCAGCGGGATTCGCGACTGGTCTGGGCAGGGCCCGCGAACGATCGAACCGACAGCACTGCCGGGAAGGGTTGCCCGTGAACTCGTGGCTTGCCAACCGTAGCCTATGAGCTGGACTCCCCCCGCACGCGCCAGAATTCAGGTGCGTGTTGACCGCCTTGCCCACGGTAATCCGGGCGATTACCGGAACCTGACAGCGGGGATCGCCGAGCTACGCATCCCTGTCGGCCCTGGATACAGGGTCTACTACACCCAGCGGGGCAAGGCGCTTATTGTCCTGCTGGCGGGTGTCGACAAGAGCACCCAGCAGCGGGATATCAGACGCGCGCTCGACCTGGCACAACGCCTTTGAAGGTAGTGAGAATATGCCCGCGAAATCAACCCGCAAGCGTGCGAAGACCCGAACCGTCCGGTACGACGTCGCGGCGCAGGTGGCACGGGCAGCCGGACTCAGCCGCGAGAGCCTGTACCGGGCGCTGAGCGCAGGCGGCAATCCGAGCTTCGCAACCATCCTCAAGGTAACCAGGGCGCTCGGCGTCCGACTGCACGCGGAACCCGTCTGAAATGGTCAACTGGACTTAGCAAATAGGCATCTCGATCACCGCGTTCAAGCGTCGCTGCCTGGAGATCGTGCGCCGCGTTGATGGGACTGCTCGACACCCCCATATAGGTGTGGTGGCTGACCACGGGTTCAGGGCTCACCGCCAGGGAGAGCGCTGCGGCATTTCCGGCGAAACCCGGGAGAAACTCGACCTGCCAACGGCTGCCCAAAGGCGGTAGCCTGACTCGCTATCAGCCAACGGCTAACACCCATGAGGCACACCGTGGACTACCTCTACTCGCTGTATGATGCCCTCATCAGTATCCACGTCCCAAACGACAAGGCTAGGGCCGTGGTCGATGCGATGGAGCGGGATATGGCTACCACGATCGCCACCAAGTCGGACCTGCAATTGCTGAAGGCGGACCTGAACGGTCTTCGACAGGAGCTGAAGTCTGATCTGAACCTGCTCCGCCAGGAACTCACCGCGCAGATTTCCCGCCTCGCGACCCGTGAGGAGCTGCTCGCCCTCAGGGCCGAGATGCGCGAGAACTATGCCCTCGTCCGCAAGGACACGGAAATTCTCTCCACCCGGGTCGAGATGCTGTCCTCCACGATGACGGTCCGGCTGGGCTCGATGCTGATGGTCGGCCTCGGCCTGCTGTTTGCCGCACTGAAACTCACCTGAGAGTGCCGGCGCGGCTCGGGAAGTCCTGACCTAAAGCTTACTGGCCTAAAGCTTACTGATAGACCGGAAACCGCCCGCAGAGCTCAACGACCTGCTTGCGGATGGTTTCGGCCCGCTGCTCATCCTTGATGTCATCCAGGATGTCGGCGATCCAGCCCGTCAGCTGGCGGATCTCGGTGGCGCGAAAGCCCCGGGTGGTCACGGCAGGTGTCCCCAGGCGCAGGCCACTGGTGACAAATGGTGAGCGGGGATCATTGGGCACGGCATTCTTATTGACGGTGATGTGGGCGCCGTCGAGCACCGCATCCGCGTCCTTGCCGGTGATGCCCTTGTCGATCAGGTCGAGCAGAAACATGTGGTTCTCCGTGCCGCCGGAGACGATCTTGTAGCCCCGCTCCATCAGCACGCTGGCCATGAGCGCGGCATTGGCCTTCACTTCCTTCTGATAGACCTTGAACTCAGGCTGCAGCGCCTCGAGGAACGCGACGGCCTTGGCGGCAATGACGTGCATCAGCGGCCCGCCCTGCGTGCCGGGGAAGATGAGCGAGTTCATCTTCTTGTGAATGTCGTCCTTTCCGGGGTCCGCACAGGGCCTGGCGAGGATCAGGCCGCCGCGGGGCCCGCGGAGTGTCTTGTGCGTGGTGGTGGTCACGACATCGGCAAACGGCACCGGGTTTGGATACTCACCGGCAGCCACGAGGCCTGCCACGTGGGCCATGTCGACAAACAGGTAGGCACCCACGCTGTCGGCAATCTCCCGGAAGCGCTTCCAGTCAACGACCCGCGAGTAGGCCGAGAATCCCGCGATGATCATGCGGGGCTTGTGCTCCCGCGCCAGGCTCGCCACCTCGTCGTAGCTGATGAGCCCGGTCTGGGCATCCACGCCATAGGAGACGATCTTGAACAGTTTTCCCGAGAAATTGACCGGGGACCCGTGGGTGAGATGCCCACCGTGCGCCAGGCTCATGCCGAGCACGGTGTCCCCCGGCTGCAGCAGGCCCAGATAGACGGCGGCATTGGCCTGGGACCCGGAGTGGGGCTGCACGTTGGCATAGGCGGCACCGAACAACTGTTTGGCCCGGTCAATGGCCAGGGTCTCGGCCAGGTCCACGAACTCGCAGCCACCGTAGTAGCGCTTGCCCGGATAGCCCTCGGCGTACTTATTGGTAAGCACCGAGCCCTGCACTTCAAGCACACGCTGGCTGACATAGTTTTCGGAGGCGATCAGCTCAACATGTTCTTTCTGGCGGCGCTGTTCCAGCCCGATGGCGCGGGCAAGTTCGGGGTCGAATCCGGCGAGACTGGTGTGACTGGTGTGACTGGCGTGACTGGCGTGACTGGCGTGACTGGCGTGACTGTCGAGCATGGGCGGGCTCCGGAGCGGAAAGCACGCCATTCTAACCGAGAGCCACCCCGTTACGCGGCCCGGCCCGCAGCAACGAGGGCCTCGACGACGGCAGTCCAGCCGAGCGCCACGTTGCGGCGGTTGTAGCCACCACCACCCAACGCCAGGAGCCGCCCGTCGCACCACCGGTCTGCCAGGGTGGCCAGGCGCCCCGCGGCATAACCGTGGGCGGCCGGGGACAGCCTGAGGTGGGTCAGCGGGTCGCCCGCAAGACTATCGGCGCCGCACTGAAAGAGGATGAACTCAGGCCGGAAGTCTGTGACATAAGACTCGACCCGCTCCCAGGCACTGCGGAACTCGTCATCCCCCGCCCCGGGCGCCAGCGGAATATTCAGTTTTGTGCCCGCAGCAGCCCCACGCCCGGTCTCCGCTGCATTGCCAGTTCCCGGATACAGAGAGCGACCATCCTCATGGACGTCGGCAAAACCGATGCCCGGATCGTCTTCGAAAGCGTAGAACACGCCATCCCCGTGGTGCGCATCGATATCCACGTAGACCACGCGCCGCAGGCCATGCCGGGAGCGGAGCAACTCCAGCACGACGCCACAGTCGTTGTAGATGCAGAAGCCTGCGGCCCGGTCCCGGGCCGCGTGATGCAGCCCCGCAATGGGCACGAACGCCCGGCGTGCATGTCCCGCCATGATGTGCTCCATGGCAAAAATGGACGCGCCAACGACCGCGGCGGCAGCGGCATCCAGACCGCGCCGCGCCGGCGTGTCGCCGCCATCCAGCCAGCCTTCACCGGCCAGACAGAGGGCTTCCACCCGGGAGATGTGCGCCGCGGTGTGAAAGGCCAGCAGTTCGGCGTGGGTTGCCTCGCTGGCGCAGGCCAAGGTGACCTCCCGCGCCACACCCCGCTCGGCCAGTTCCTGGTGGAAAACCTCGTGCCGGTCGGGACCGAACGGGTGGCCCTCACCAAAGCCGTAGGCGGCGATGTTCGCGCCCTTGAGCACGAGCACTTCATTGCGTCCCGCAGCCACCGGCAGCACCCGAACGATCAGTTGTGAGAGGACCCAGTATAGCTTTGCAAGGTGTACGCCTTGGCCGATAATGCCCCGACATCGCTTTAACTCCAGCACGCGGCCAGAAGCAGCGACACAGACTGGCGCTAGCTGACGCAGCTGACAAGGATTCCGGGTGGCTCAGTACGTCTACACAATGAACCGGGTGGGCAAGATCGTCCCGCCGAAGCGCTTCATCCTCAAGAATATCTCCCTCAGTTTCTTTCCCGGCGCCAAGATCGGGGTGCTGGGACTCAACGGCTCCGGGAAATCCACGCTGCTGCGCATCATGGCCGGCGTGGACCCGGATTTCGAAGGCGAGGCCCGCCCCCAGCCCGGGATTCGTATTGGTTACCTGCAGCAGGAACCGGAGTTACCGGCCGGCAAGACCGTGCGGGAGATCACCGAAGAGGGCCTGGGCGAGATGTTCGCGCTGGTCAAGCGCTTCAACGAGATCAGCGAGAAGTTCGCTGAGCCCATGGACGACGACGCGATGAACAAGCTGCTGGAGCAGCAGGGCAAGCTCCAGGATCAGATCGACGCCAAAAACGGCTGGGAGGTCGAACGCAAACTGGAGATCGCCGCCGATGCCCTGCGCCTGCCGGAGTGGGACGCGAAGGTTGAAAATCTCTCCGGCGGCGAGCGGCGCCGGGTCGCCCTGTGCCGGCTGCTGCTGTCCGAGCCCGACATGCTGCTGCTCGACGAACCCACGAACCACCTGGACGCCGCTTCGGTGGCCTGGCTCGAAAAGTTCCTGGAAAGCTATCCGGGTACGGTCATCGCGGTCACCCACGACCGCTACTTCCTGGACAACGTCGCCGGCTGGATTCTGGAACTCGACCGGGGCCAGGGTATTCCCTGGGAAGGCAACTACTCCTCCTGGCTGGACCAGAAGGGCAAGCGACTCGCCCTGGAAGAAAAGTCCGAGCAGGCCCGCCAGAAGAACATCAAGGCAGAGCTGGAATGGGTGCGGGCCAATCCCAAAGCCCGGCAGGCCAAGAGCAAGGCGCGCTTGAGCCGGTTCCAGGAGCTCGTCTCCCAGGAGTACCAGGAGCGCCAGGAAACCCTGGAGATCTACATTCCGCCCGGCCCGCGGCTGGGCGATCTCGTGATCGAAGTGACGCACCTCCGCAAGGGCTACGGCGACCGACTCCTCATCGAGGACCTGAACTTCCAGATCCCGCCGGGCGCCATCGTCGGCATCATTGGGCCCAACGGGGCCGGCAAGACCACCCTCTTCCGCATGCTGACCGGCCTCGAGAAACCTGACTCGGGCGAGATCCGCCTGGGAGAAACTGTGCAGCTCGCAGCCGTTGATCAGTCCCGGCAGTCGCTTGACCCGGCCAAGTCAGTGTTTGCCGAGATCTCCGGTGGTGAGGATCTCCTGCGCATCGGCAAGTACGAGACGCCGGCCCGCGCCTACGTCGGCCGCTTCAACTTCAAAGGCACCCAGCAGCAGCAACTCATCGGCGAGTTGTCCGGTGGTGAGCGCAACCGGGTCCACCTGGCCAAGGTCCTGAAGTCCGGCGGCAATGTGCTGCTCCTCGACGAACCGACCAATGACCTCGACGTGGAAACGCTGCGGGCGCTGGAAGAAGCCCTGCTGGAATTCCCGGGCTGTGCCATCGTCATTTCCCACGATCGCTGGTTCCTCGACCGGATCGCCACGCACATTCTCGCCTTTGAAGGCGACAGCCAGGTCCTGTGGTTCCAGGGTAACTACGCGGAGTACGAGGCCGACCTGCGACGACGGCTGGGCGACGACGCCAGTAATCCGCACCGGATCCGCTTCAAGCCACTGACACGCTAAGGGTACACAGCAGACACATGACAGCCACCATCACGGCAGACGGGCGTTTCGAACGCATTGGCGGCCCCGGGACGACGGAATGCCCGACCTGCGGGGCCATCGGGCCCATGACGGTGACGGCTTTTCCGGCGTTCAGCACACTGAAGGCCGAGCGGCCCGCTCAGGTTGGCGTGGTCCTGCAGTGCTCCGCCTGCAAGGCCCCGGTCTTCCTCCGCTACCGCGCCCGCGCCTTTCGGGACGATCGGGTGGAACTGAACCCTTTGCCTCAGGTCGTGGAGCACCCGCCGGAGCGCTTCAGCCTGAGTTATCTGCCACCGCCCGTCGCGGCGCGCTTCCGCGAGGCGCTCGCGTGCTTCAGCAGCGGCTTCTGGCAGGCCTTCGCGGCGATGTGCCGGCAGACCGCCCGGGCCACGTTCGAGGAGGTCGGCGACGCCGGGCGGATGCGCATCTTTGATCTGGTGGCCGAGGTGCAGGAACTGGGCGACATCGACGACGCCACCTTCGCCGCCGTGCGCCGGATTATCTTCGACCCGGACGCCGGCAGGCAGGAGCCGGAGTACGACCGCCGCCAGGCAGCCGTGTTGCTGGAAACCATGAAGGATCTGCTCACCCAGACCTACGTGCGCCGGGCAAAGCTTCGGCAGGCGCTGAAGGTGCGGCGGTTCTTTGCCAACCAGGCGGCGGGAATTGACGAGGACGAGCCGGAGGCTCCGGTGCGGATTTCACCTTTGAAGGATCGGCCGGCGTAAGGAGTCAGCGATGAGCCATGCGGCGATTACGGGCTGGGGCAAGTGCCTGCCCCCGGCAGTGCTGAGTAACGCAGACCTCGCCACTTTTCTGGATACCAGCGATGAGTGGATCCTGAGCCGCACGGGCATGCGGGAGCGGCGCATTTCCCATGTCCCGGCCATCGACATGGCTGCGGTCGCCAGCGCCCGGGCCCTCGCCTGTGCCGGGCTGGACAGCAAGGACCTCGACCTCATCGTGTACGGCAGCTGCAGCTCTGATGAGCAGGTGCCGAACAGCGCATCCGGCGTGCAGGTCCTGCTCGGCGCGCGCAACGCTGGCGCCATGGACATCAATACGGCCTGCACCAGCTTCCTCTACGGGCTCTCCGCCGCCAGCGCCATGGTCCGGTCCGGCGTGGTGCGGAACGCGCTGGTGATCGGGGTTGAGCTGATCTCGCCCTACATGGACTGGGAAAACCGCAACGTCTCGGTGCTGTTCGGGGATGGCGCAGCAGCCGTGATTCTCCAGTCCAGCGAGAGCGAGCTCGGCGTGCTTGGTGAACATCTCGGCTGCTTTGCTGATGCCCGGCAGACCCTGCGGGTGCGGGGGATGGGCTGCTCCTACGCCAATCAGGGCGTCCAGTATGGCGATACGCTCTGGGACTTCGATGGCCAGGAGATCTTCCGGCGCGCTGTGAAGGGCATGGCGCAGGCGACGGAGAAAGCGCTGGCCAGGTGTGGCATCACGACGGACCAGATCGACCTGATGGTCCCCCACCAGGCCAACCTGCGCATCATCGAGTCTGTGGCGAAGTACGCCGGGATCCCGATGAGCAAGGTTTTCCTGACGGTGGAGCGCTACGGCAACATGTCTGCCGCCACGGTGCCGGTCGCTCTGGTCGAGGCACTGGAGGCCGGCAGGGTCAAGCCGGGTGCAACGATCCTCATGCCCGGCTTCGGCGGCGGTCTCACCGTGTGTTCACATGTGGTGCGCTGGGGCGACCGGGTGACACCCCTCGGCCTGAGTCCGGCGGAGCTGGCACCGAATGCCCGGACCGCCCTGGAGATGGTGAACGACATCCGTGCGCGGCGTAGTGCTCACGGTGCGTCAGAGCGGGGTCTGATGGCGCCCCGCTTCGCAGAGACCAGACTGGCGGACTGAGCAACTACCCCGCAAATCGCCGGGCATTGCGAAACAGCTGCATCCACGGCCCCTCTTCACCCCACCCGGCCGGGTACCAGGAGTGTTGTACCGTCCGGTGGACCCGCTCCGGGTGGGGCATCAGGATGGTCACTCGCCCGTCTGCCGAACACAGGCCGGCGATCCCACCGGGCGAGCCGTTCGGGTTGGCCGGATAGGTTTCGGCAGGCCGGCCGTAGTTATCCGCATAGCGAATCGCAACCTGGCCCTGGCTGGTGCAGGCCTGCTGGGCGCCGGGCGCGAAAGTGGCCAGTCCCTCGCCATGGGAAGTCGGGATCAGCAGGCGGCTACCCGCCATCCCGTCGAGGAGCACCGACCTGGACGGGAGCACCTCCACAAGGCTCAGTCGCGCCTCGAATTGTTCCGAGCGGTTCCTGAGAAAGCGGGGCCAGTGAGCAGTGCCGGGAATCAGCTCGGCAAGCACCGACAGCATCTGGCAGCCATTGCACACACCGAGCGTGAAAGTGTCGGTCCGGGAGAAAAACGCGGCGAACTCATCCCTGGCCCGGGCGTTGAACAGGATCGACTTGGCCCAGCCGCCGCCGGCGCCGAGGACATCGCCGTAGGAGAAGCCACCGCAGGCGGCAAGGCCGGCAAACTCCCGCAGCGAGCGCTGCCCTGACAGAACGTCAGTCATGTGCACGTCGACGGCATCGAAGCCAGCCCGGGAGAATGCCGCCGCCATTTCCAGCTGGCTGTTGACACCCTGCTCCCGCAGGATCGCCACCCGCGGACGGTGCCTGCTGGTCACCGCCGGCGGGGCAGGATCGAAGGTCAGGAGGGGCGCCAGCCCAGGGTCTTCGGGATCGAGCTGTGACTGCCAGGCTTCGGCAGCTGCTGCAGGATTATCCCGCAGCGCCTGCATCCGGTTGGAGAGTTCCGACCAGGCGCGGAGGAGTTCTGTGCGCGAGCAGCTGAAGAGGGTCGCGCCCGCGGCCGAGATGGTGATATCCGGAGAAGCCGTGACCCGCGCCACACGGCGCAGCAGCGCTCCAAGTCCGTGTCGGCCGAGTGTTTCTTTCAGGCGCCCAGCGTCGCTTTCGCGCACCTGAATGACCGCACCCAACTCCTCGGCAAACAGGACACCGAGCTGCTGGTCCGCACCGGACACCTCCAGCTCCACGTCAAGACCGGCACGGCCGGCGAAAGCCATCTCACACAGCGTGACGAACAGGCCGCCGTCACTGCGGTCGTGATAGGCAAGCAGCACCCCGGCAGCGCGCAACTCCTGAATTGCCGCGAAGAAGCTCCGGAGCAGGCCTGGAGCCTCCAAGTCGGCCGGCTCACCACCGGTCCGCCCATAAACCTGCGCCAGGCAGGAGCCACCCAGGCGATTGCGGCCGGCCCCGAGATCGATCAGCCAGAGCGCCGTACCCGCCTCACGCTGGAGTTCGGGAGTCGAGGTGCGGCGCACGTCGTCCACCGGGGCAAAAGCCGAGACCACCAGCGACACTGGCGCGACCACCGCCCGTGCTGCCCCCGCCTCCTGCCAGCGGGTCTGCATCGACAGGGAATCCTTGCCCACCGGAATCGCAACGGAGAGTTCCCGGCACAGGGCACTCACGGCGGCTACGGTGTCATAGAGTCGTTCGTCCTCACCCGCTGCACCGGCAGCGGCCATCCAGTTGGCCGAGAGCCGCACCTGGGCGATAGCGGTAATCGAGGCCGCGGCGATGTTGGTCAGGGCTTCGCCCACGGCCAGGCGGCCCGATGCGGGCGCGTCCAGCAGGGCAACTGGTGACCGCTCACCCATGGCCATGGCTTCGCCGGCGAAGGTCTCAAAACCCAGTGCCGTTACGCCCACATCGGCGACCGGCACCTGCCAGGGCCCCACCAGCTGATCCCGGGCCACCAGGCCACCAACGGTCCGGTCGCCGATATGAATCAAAAAGGACTTGTCCGCGACCGCGGGCAGGCGCAAGACCCGCAGGCAGGCTTCCGCCAGGTTGATCCCGGCGAGATTGAGCGGTTCATGAACAGCGGCCGTGCGGGTCACGTGGCGCACCATCTGGGGTGGCTTGCCGAGCAGCGTCTCCAGGGGCATATCCACCGGGGTGTCGCCCCGCTGCCGGTCGGTCACGACCAGGCGGCGGGTATCATCCAGAGCACCGAGGACCGCGAAAGGACAACGCTCCCGCACGCACACGGCCGAGAACCAGGCAAGATCCGTCGGGTCGAGCGCCAGGACGTAGCGCTCCTGAGCTTCGTTGCACCAGATCTCCAGCGGCGACATCCCGGAATCCGCACTGGGAATGTCCCGGAGCTCAAAGCGTCCGCCCCGATGAGCGTGGTCCACCAGTTCGGGTACGGCGTTGGACAGCCCGCCTGCGCCCACGTCATGGACCATCAGGATCGGATTCGAACGGCCCGTCGTGGCGGACAGCGCCCGGCAGGCCTCAATGACCTGCTGGGCCCGGCGCTCGATCTCCGGGTTACCCCGTTGCACCGACGCGAAGTCCAGATCGGTTGAACTCGAACCGCTGCCCACCGACGATGCGGCGCCACCACCGAGCCCGATGAGCATGGCAGGCCCGCCGATGACGATAACCAGAGACCCAACAGGCGGGTCTGCTTTTTCCACGTCAGTTGCCGCGATATTGCCGAGCCCGCCGGCAAGCATGATGGGCTTGTGATAACCCCTGGCCAGGCTGTCATGCCGCGGGTCCACCTGCTCGAAGGTGCGGAAATAGCCGGTGATGTTTGGCCGCCCGAACTCGTTGTTGAAAGACGCAGCGCCTATCGGCCCCTCCAGCATGATCTGCAGCGCGCTTGCGATCCGCTCTGGCCGGCCGATGGCAGCCGCCGGCGATTCCCAGGGCTGCTCCCAGCCCGGCAGCGCCAGGTTGGAGACCGTGAAGCCCGTGAGCCCGGCCTTGGGCCGGCCACCGCGCCCCGTGGCACCTTCGTCCCGCAGCTCGCCGCCAGACCCGGTGGCAGCGCCAGGAAAGGGCGAGATCGCCGTGGGGTGATTGTGGGTTTCCACCTTGATCAGCGTATGCACGGGGGCCAGCGTGGCGGTGTAGAGCCCGGTCGACGGGTGGGCGTGGAGATGACTCGCGACCTGACCCTCGATGACGGCGGCATTGTCCTTGTACGCACTCAGCACACCGGCGGGATTCTTCGCGTGGGTGGACCGGATCATCTGGAACAGACTGTGCGCCTGCTCTTCACCGTCGATGACCCAACGGGCGTTGAAGATCTTGTGCCGGCAGTGTTCCGAGTTGGCCTGGGCGAACATCATGAGTTCCGCGTCGGTGGGATCGCGACGTTCGGCACCGAACTTGTCCGCGAGATAACTGATCTCCTCCGCCGAAAGCGCAAGACCCAGGTCCCCGTTCGCGCGCTCCAGCGCCGCCACGCCCTCCCGCAACAAGGGCACATGGCGCAAGGCACGGGGTGCTTCCTCCTGGAACAGTGCCGCGGCCAGCCCGACGTCGGGAACCACGCCCGGGAGCAGGCTCTGCGTCATCCGGTCGTGAAGCAGGGGCGCAAGGAGCAGCAGATCAGCGGGTGTCAGCGGGCGGGTTGTTGCAAAGCTGAAACGGACCGCACGCTCGACCCGGCGCACGGCAACCAGACCGCAACTGCGGGCAATGTCAGTGGCCTTGCTGGACCAGGGAGAGACTGTCCCTGTCCGGGGCACCACGAGAACGCTGTCAGCAGGCAAGTCCACGCCCGGCGCAGTACGGTCATCCAGCAGGCTCCGCAGTTCCCGCTCAGCGAGTGCTGTCAGCGGCGCCGAGAGAGCGACGATGTGCAGATAACGGGCCGCGACTGCCGTAACGGCGGGCACTTTCACCCGGATATCGCGCAGGAGTTTCTGCAGTCTGAACTCGGAGAGCGCCGCGCCGCCAGGCCAGATCAGCGGAGCAGCGAACGGTGCTGTCACTGTCCCGAGCCGCCGGGGCCACCCGGCGTGTAAATGGGTCCGGGAAACTGGGTGACGTTGCCGGCCTCGGCCGCCGTCACCTTGCTGACACCCTGCTTCTCGACCTCGTCGATGCGCAGAATCGAGTGCATGGGCAGGTAGGTCCGGCGCACGCCGGCAAACTCGGTCTTGATCCGTTCCTCCGAGGGATCCAGAACCACTGTGGTCCGCTCGCCAAAGACGAGGCGCTCGACCTCGATGAAGCCAAACAATGTGCCCTGCGTCACACTCCGGGCATAGATCTCATAGATCTTGCCCTGGTTGACGAAAATGACTTTGTAGAGGTGCCTGGAAGTCATGGGCGAATCGGATCGGGGTCGGCAGTATAACGCAGTGATTTCACAAGTAAGGGGTTTCCGGGCCGCCCCGAAGTGTGATCGGGCGCGTGTTTCATCCCGGGGCGTTGAGCCATCATGCCCCCTTAGTGAGGAACTTCCATGCCGCTTCGTCTTCGCGTCACCAGTGACAGCAAGGAGTTGCCGCGCGACCAGCGCGTGCGCGAATTCCCGGCCGTGGGCGGCACTATAGGCCGCAGCCCGGACAGTGACTGGGTCCTGCCGGACGAGCGCCGGTATGTGTCCAGTCGCCACGCGATGATCGACTATCAGGGCGGCGCCTATTACCTCGTCGACATGAGCCGAAACGGTGTCTTCGTCAATGCTTCCGACACGCCGGTCGGCCAGGGGCACCCCCAGCGCCTTTTCGATGGTGACCAGCTGCGGATCGGCGAATTCGCGATCGCCGTGGACATCAGCGGCGGTGACGAGGAACTGCAGGCAGACGACGGAATACGCGACCCCATCGTGCGCGCGCAGCTCGTCCCGGAAGACGAGTCGATAAAGCTGCAGCTCGTTGCCGAGGACAAGCTCACCCGCGACTCCAACCTGCAGCGCCATCTCGCTCCGGCCAGGCCATCGACGGCCCGGGCCAAGGTCACTCCACCGCGACCCGTGGCAGTCCCCACGGCGCCGAAAAAACCCGTGGCCGCGGCAACCACCGCACCCGCACCAACCGATCCGGAACAGCGCGCTCTCGCCCTGCTCCTCGATGGCGCCGGCATCAAGCCCGAGACCGTGGCAGGCCGCACCCCCTCCGAGGTCCTGCAGGGTTCCGGCGAGCTGCTGCGGGTCATGGTGAGTGGTCTCATGGAGCTGCTGCGGGAACGCAGCCACATGAGGGACACCTTCCGGCTGCCCCAGACCATGATGCAGGCCGCCCAGAACAATCCCCTCAAGTTCTCACCCAGTGTGGATGAGGCCCTCCGCTACCTGTTCAACGACCGGGGTGACGGCGCGTACCTCAGTGCCGAGGACGCCGCCCGGGCGGGGTTCCAGGACGTCCGCCACCACGAGCAGGCACTGGTGAAGGCCATGTTGCAGGCCGTCCAGGATTACGTGGAGCGCTTTGACCCGGAAGAGCTCAAGAGCCGCTTCGACAAGGGCCTGAAACGCGGGGGCCTGCTCTCCGGCGGGAACAAGCTGAAGTACTGGGAGCTGTATGAGGAAAGCTACCTGGCGCTGACCCAGCGGGAGGACGGAGGCCCGCCCCAGCTCTTCACCGAAGAGTTTTCCCGGGCGTACCTGCAGGAAGTCGACGGCCAAAAGACCGCTCGCAGCCGCTGATCGGGCGGCCGCAGGCCCCTGCACTCCGGACTTTCCCTGCTAGCGCGGCTCCCGGGCCTCTGTTCTGCTGTCAGACAGCACCCTGGGGTAACCTTTGCCCTTCCGGATGACAATGATTCTCATTTAGAATTAGGCCATGACACTGGACGAACTCAAGGTTGGCCAGGCCGGGACCATCACGGAACTCGAGGGCCAGGGCCCTGTGGTGCAGCGCCTGATGGCCCTGGGCCTGCTCGCCGGGTCGCTGGTGCGGATTACCCGCCGGGCCATTGGCGGCGATCCGCTTGAAGTGCAGGTCATGGACTACGCGCTCTCCCTCCGACGGGAAGAGGCTCGGCGGGTCATGATCGTTCGCGAAGCATGACGGCTGCCACGCCAGCCCGGGCCACACCAGCACCGCCCACCGTCATTGCGCTGATCGGTAATCCCAACACCGGCAAGAGCACCCTCTTCAATGCGCTGACGGGCCTGCGCCAGCAAACCGCGAACTACCCGGGCGTTACGGTCGAGCAGCACACGGGCCGGATCACTCTCGCCGGCGAGACTGTCACGCTGGTGGATCTCCCGGGCGCCTATTCCCTCGCCGCCCAGTCCCCCGACGAGATGGTGGCGATCGACGTCCTCCTGGGCCACGTCACTGACCTCCCGCGACCCAAGGCTGTATTGGCTGTTGTCGACGCTACCAACTTGCGGCGCAACCTCTTCCTCGTCACCCAACTGGCAGAGCTGGGCCTGCCCCTCGTGGTGGCGCTGAACCTCTGGGATGTGGCGGAGAGCCGCGGCATCCGCATCGACACCGCTGAACTGGCGAAGCAGTTCGGGGCGATCTTCGTGCCAGTATCAGCCTCGAGAGGTACAGGCCTCGACGCCTTGCGGGCGGCGCTGACCAGCGCGATTCACGCGCCTGCACCAAACCCACTGCGGGTGCTGCCCGAAGTCAGCCAGGCAGCAGCTGACCTCGGCAGACGGCTGCGGTCTGCCGGGTCTCACCTCCAGGACTACGAGGTGGAGCGGGCCCTCATCGACGTACAAGGCAGCGCCGAACGACGCTTCGAGATGACGGCGGGCGCTGCCTTTCTCGGCGAACTGGCCGACCTGCGCCGCCAGCTCGGGGCCGGCGTGTCCCTGGCAGAAGCAGAAGCCACGGCGCGTTACGGGCTGATCAATGCCGTCGTGGCCCGCACCGAACAGCGGGCGCCCCGGGAGGTCACGTTGAGTGACCGGCTGGACCGGATCACCAACCACCCGGTCATCGGTGCAGTGCTCTTTCTGCTGGTGATGGCCGCGGTCTTCCAGGCCGTCTTTTCCTGGGCCACGCCACTGATGGACCTCATTGCAGAGGCGACGGCGGTCACCGGCAACGCGGTCCGCGCCCTGCTCCCGGATGGTGCCCTGGCCAGCCTCATCGTGGACGGGGTCATTGCGGGGGTTGGCGGGGTGATCGTCTTCCTGCCCCAGATCATGATCCTGTTCGCCTTCATCATCTTCCTGGAAGACTCGGGCTACATGCCGCGGGTGGCCTTCATGGTCGACCGGCTGATGCGCTCCGTGGGGCTCTCCGGCCAGTCGTTCATTCCCATGCTGTCGAGCTTCGCCTGTGCCGTACCGGGCATCATGGCCACCCGCGTGATCCCCGATCGACGCGATCGACTGGCCACGATACTGGCCGCGCCCTTCATGACCTGCTCAGCCCGCCTGCCCGTCTACGCGCTGCTGATTTCCGCCTTTGTGCCCGCCCGCCACTATCTGGGCGGCCTGATCAATCTGCAGGGTCTCGTCATGCTGGGCCTCTACATGCTCGGCATCCTCGGCGGCGTGCTCACGGCCTTGCTGCTGAAACGCACGGTGCTTCGCGGCCCGACGCCAACCTTCATGATCGAACTCCCCCCCTACCGCCTGCCCAGCTGGCGCTCCATGCTGCTGAAGCTGACGGAGCGTGGCCGGGTGTTCCTCGTGCGGGCCGGCACCGTGATCTTCTCCGTGGCCATCCTCATCTGGGCCCTGGCCTATTTCCCGCGACCCGCCGAGATCGGGGAAACCTATGCCACTGAGCGGGAAGCCATGGAGGCCAGCGCCCTGTCAACCGTGGACAGAGACCGGGGCTTGTCCGCACTCCATGCGGCCGAAGGCGCCGCCTACCTGGAACAGAGCTGGCTGGGGCGTCTCGGCCAGTTCGTCGCCCCTGCCTTTGCGCCGCTGGGCTGGGACTGGAAGGTGTCAGCGGCGGTCATTGCGAGCTTCCCGGCGCGGGAAGTGGTGATAGCCGTGCTTGGCACGATCTATTCGGTGGGTGATCAGGGGGATGGAACCGAAGGTGCCCTGCGGGAACGGCTGCAGTCGGCCACCCAGCCGGACGGGACGCTGGTCTACACCGTGCCCATGGCCGTCGGTCTGCTGATCTTCTACGTCTTCTGCCTACAGTGCGCCGCTACCATCGCCGTGATCCGGCGGGAAACCAATTCGCTGCGCTGGCCGCTCTTCGCCTGGGTCTACATGACCGGCCTGGGCTACCTGGGCGCGCTGCTGGCGTTCCAGATCGGTAGCTGAGGGAAATCACCATGCCGGGAATCCAGGAATTCATCGCCCTTGGGATCGTCGCGCTGGTCGCTGGGCGCATGGTCTGGCGCCGCTGGGCGACACGGCGGGGGGCCGCCCGGTCAGGCACCCAGTCCGGAGCCTGCGGAAACTGCGCCGCTGCCGGGCCGCCGCCGAAGGAAGCCACGGTGCACTTCTTTCGCCGGCGGGAAAAAGAAGAGGGCCCCGCAAGCGGGGCCCCCAGGTAAGCCAGTCCAGTCCAGCGGCTCTGCCGCCGCAATTTGAGCCGTCAGGCCTGCCACTTGCTCTTGTCGGCGTCCATCTGCACCTTCCCGCCCCGGCGGTCCAGCATGTACTGGGCCTGCTCCTTGCCGAAGATGCGTTCGGCCAGCACGTTCATCGGGTCCGAGCGGTTCGTGTACTCCCGGTAGGTGAAGTCGTACTTCTGCTGGGCAGCACGTTGCTCGGGAGCCAGGCGCGGAGCGTCGTCGTACATCTTGAACCAGCGGTCCACGAAGCGGTTCAGGTAGGGCTCGCACTGGTCGATGTGCTCGTCAGTAAGGGCGGTGATGTAACTCGAGCACACGGGGGACTGCATGCCGCGAATCACCGGGCCGTGGCTGGCGGACCAGACGAAGTCGGTGTTCTTGCGGAATTCCAGGTAGTCCTTGTTCACGTCGCCGCTGTAGTAGCGGTTCACGTAGTCCTCGTTCACTTTCAGGTCCACGCGGGGCACGTAGTCTGCGTAGAAGAGCAGGTTCGGGACCGTGCCGAAGATGATCATCAGGTTGGGCACCTGGGTTTCCTGCCCCAGCACCACGTTGATGTTCATGTCGATGATGCTGGCCTTGCGATTGCCCAGCCAGGAGCGGACAAACCAGTCCACGTCCTTCGCCGTGTAACCGAAGAAGGCGCCTTCCATCTGCTGGTCCGGCGAGGCGTAGTAGTCAGCGTCCTTGGAAATCGGGTGCAGAGTCGCGCCGAAGTGCTTGACGATGCGAGCGGCGATCCGGCCGTGGATATCCCAGCACCGCTCCCATTGACGGGACACATCCACGTTCGGATTGTCCGCGAGGAACTCGTGGATGGTCTTGACGTCGCTTTGGTTGGCGCTGGCTTGGCTCATTGGGATCCTGACTGACGGTTCAGTTGAACCCGCATGATAAGGGAACGGCTGGCAGAAGGAATCCCCGGTCGGAGGGGATCCGACCGGGGCTAGCCAAACTCAGGTTATTCAGACTCAGGTCAGGCAGCGGCCTTCTGACGGAAGCGCCGGGCGGGCATCGTCCCGGTAGTCCCGGGCATCCTTGAGGGTCACTTCCGGGTAGGTGCCCAGGGCGAGGCGCTTCTCCTTCCCGCCTTAGCGGTACTTGAATCTCCAGTAGCGCCCGCTGCCCGGACTCACCTCCAGATACAGACCGGGTGCGTCAAACACTTTGTAGGACTTACCGGTGAATGGCTTGTCGGGGGGCTGCCCCGGTCTAAGCCCACGAATACCTAAGTCTGTCAGCGGCTTGTGCGGCATTTGGGGGCATCTCCCGGCCTGGGGGCCTCGGATTTGAGGCTATGCCCCGCAATCTGCCCCCACTCAGGGCCGGATTCCAGCGGTATCGGATGCGGAGGTGCGGGCCCTCCAGATGCGAAAACCCCCGCAGCTACGCGGGGTTATCGGTACTCATCGGAACTGTCTGGAAGGGTAAGTGGCGGTGGAAGGGAGCCTCATGGCGAACTCTCGCTACTGCTGATCGAAATGTTCGATCGTCCCGCTGGCGACGGACAGGTGCGCAACGCGAGCCGCCATTGCGTGGGCCGATTCCGCTGCCCACCGACGATGTTCGGCACCGCTTGCGTCGGTGGGGCGGCCGGCGGATTCCCGGCGATGCTGAAGCGCCTGATCGTAGGCCGTGGTATTTTTGGCGTCGAAATATGCCGGTTTCTTGCCGAATTTGCCTTGACCCGCAGCACTTAACGAGCAGCTCGGTCGGCTTTCGTCGAGAACCATGGGCGGGAGCAGGCCGGTCTCTATGATGACCTCAGACACCGTCTGTGAGAACCAGTAGGCCGGTTGATGTTTCCTCGATGGCGACCTGCTGCGAGCGACCTCCATCGCGATGACGTCCGGGTACTCGCTGCGTGCACCCTCAGGGGAAATGACCCGACAGGGGCCACGTAAAACGACCTGTCGCTGGTGGTGGTGCTCATCGCGCACAACGATTGCCCCGTAAGGGTTCGACCACAACTTTGCCGCATGTCCATGGATGAAGTTGCCCGGGTGGTAGGGAATCATAAGCAAGTCGTTCTTCTCCGACTCAACAACATAGGCTACGCTGCCTGTGGCGCCGTTACGCGGAGATACGCCGGGCAGGCCAGCGTTCGAGACCGTGACTTGGAACAGTTCAAACTGAGCGCCGATCAGTTCAATGAGCGGATCGGCGGGCCTCCAGCCCGCAGTCCTCGCGGGTGCATCGCCAACGCGGGGTTGCCGTTTCACGAACAGGTTCTGGGAGCACTGGGTGAAGACCTCCTCAGTGCCGCCAACGAGGAAGAATATGTCGGAATCCTCTGCGGCCGCCGCGTCAACCATGGGTGCCAAGACTTCCGCGGGAAGCCCGTGCTCGTTTGCCAGGGTCGGTGCATCACGACCAACTACGCCAAAAAGGGTGATGTGTAGGCCCATGGCGTCAGGATCAGTGGGGTGCAGTGCCAGTATCGCCAACCGGCGGGTATCTAAGGCACCCTCGATTACCTCCATGACGCTCGCCATGTTTGATCTCTCGATCGCACGAGCGCCTGGGCGCCGAGAGTGGATGGTTCGGCCCTCGATGCAAAAGCGAACAATATGGTAATCCCCCCTTTTTTAGCTCCCGGCAGAAGTGGAGCCAGGCGGCCATATTCGGACGCTCTATGGCGACAGCTTTGCCGGCACCATCAACTTCAACGGCTTCGACCTCGGCGCGGGCTACAAGCATCGGCTCGGCCAGCACCTCTGCGTCTTTACCGAGGCGCAGCACAGCCGCTATCCTTTGCGTGATGTGCCGGTCCGGGTGACGACAGGCGGCGCGACGCTGGCGGTCGCCGGGCTGGGCCTGAACTTCCAGGCGCATGGGGGGACGTTTCTTGCACAATACAGGCTGGATTCTGTCCCTTTTGGGCACGGTTTTGCTCCTGGCCGGGTCTGCCGGGCCCACGGACGTGCCGGAAATGGCTATGCCGGCCGGCTTTGTCGATGCCGCCTCGGTTGTCCCCGGGCTTGTCGTGGAAATGCGCTATCACGGCCGCAACAATTTCGTCGGCCGGCCCATCGCTGGTTATGACCAGCACCTGTGCCTGCTGACGGCGGAGGCGGCCGCGGCGCTGGTCCGCACACAGGCGCGCCTGCGCCCGCTCGGGCTCGGTTTGAAAGTGTTTGATTGCTACCGCCCGATGCGCGCGGTCAGGGATTTCGTCCGCTGGGCCAGAGACCTCGGCGACCAGGGGCGCAAGACCCAGCACTATCCCGGCGTCGACAAGTCCGAACTTTTTGCCCGGGGCTATATCGCCGAACGATCCGGCCATGCGCGGGGCTCCACGGTCGACTTGACGCTCATCGACCTTGCCAGCCGGCGCGAGCTTGGGATGGGCACGCCCTATGACTGGTTCGACCCCATCGCCTGGCCGTCGTCGTTGGCAGTACCGGCTCCGGCACGCGCCCATCGCCTGCTGCTGCAACTGGCGATGACCGATGCGGGCTTTCGTCCCTATGAGCAGGAATGGTGGCATTTCACCCTTGAGAGGGAGCGATTTGCGGACCGCTATTTCGACTTTCCGGTCCGGCAGCCGGGGCCGCAGACCAAAGGGGGGAATTGAATGTCGTCCATGCTCTACACCGGCCTCACCGGGGGAAGAGGTTGGTCATTCTGGTGGGGCAACGCAAAGCAATCGCGATAGCCGTCAAAAACGAATCTGGACGACGCCACTTCGTTGCAGCGCCAATAGATAGCACCCGTTTGGGTGATAGAAATGGCTGCCGCTGCTTCCGGCGGGGCTAAACCGGCTGAAACCTTTGGTATAGATGGCGGAGGGGGAGGGATTCGAACCCCCGTAAGGCGTTAGCCTTCCACTGATTTCGAGTCAGGGCCGTTCAGCCGCTCCGGCACCCCTCCGACGGCTGTCATTATATATATAGAGACTCATCGCGGGCGGCGCGCGTCCGGAAGTTCGCCCAGCTGCTCGCACAGGATCGCAAAGAAGACTCCGGGGCTGGTCAGCACGTTCTGCACTACCGCCTCGCCGGTCGCCGAGCAGCCGCTCACCACGCCACCGGTCTGGTCCGGGCTCTCGGACTGCTTCTCCTGCCGGTAGAAACGGAACCAGCCCTCCAGGGCCAGACCGCCGCCCCGGGGGGCCATGTAGTCCCGGTAGGCCCGGTAGCGGCTTGAGACCATCTGCACCTCCGCGGGGTCGATGCCCGCCGCCCGGCAGCGGGCGCGCCACGTGTCATTGGGCTGGGCCGCAGCCGGTGTGGGTGTACTCACGACTTAACAGTGCCCCGAAGATAGTATTCTAAGTCTTTGTTTAATATTGGTTCAAACATAAGTCGATGTCCCGGGAAAGCGCCATGGTACGGTGCAGGCCGTCGAAGGGCCATGAGGTCGGGTATCAACCCACAGCCGCTGACCTATGAGACACGTGCTGATCATTCTTGTGGCCGCCCTGCTCTCCACCTGCGGGGTCCGGCCAACCCTCCTGGAGGAAGTCCGGGCCCTGGGTGAGCTGCGGGTGGTCACCCGCAACAGCCCGATCACGTATTTCATTGGTCAGGCCGGACCCGAGGGCCCGGATTACGCCTTGGTCCAGGGCTTCGCGGAGCACCTCGGGGTCAGGCTGAAAATTGTGCAGGTCGACCGCTTTCGCGACCTGTTGGCCGAAGTCGAGTCGGGCCGCGCCCACCTCGCTGCCGCCGGACTCACCGTGACGGCGGCGCGCTCCAAGCGGGTGGACTTCGGCCCCCCCTACCAGCAGGTCAACCAAAATCTGGTCTATCACCGCGGGCGTCCCCTGCCCCGCTCGGCTGCTGATCTCGCCGGCAAGCGCATCGAGGTGGTAGCGAACTCCAGCTACGTGGAGACCCTGACGGCTGCCCGTGGGCAGGTGCCGGACCTGGCGTGGACAGAAGACCCGACCGCCGATGCGGGCGAACTGCTGGAACGCGTGGCCCAGGGCAAAGCGGACTACACCCTCGTGGATTCAAACCTGTTCGCCATCTTCCAGCGCTTTCACCCGGAACTCCGCATTGCCTTCAACATGACAGAAGGCGACGCGCTGGCCTGGGCCTTCCAGCAACGTGGCGATCGCAGCCTCATCGATGAAGCGGCGGCCTACCTGGCGGGGATCCGTGCATCGGGGCAGCTCGCGCAGGTCATGGACCGGTACTACGGTCACAAGAAGACTTTCGATTACGCGGGCACGCGAAAATTCATGCGGGACTACCAGCAGTTGCTGCCCCGCTACCGGCAGGCCTTTGAAGCCGCCGCAAAGAGGGCCGACCTCGACTGGCGCCTGATAGCCGCCGTCGGCTACCAGGAGAGCCACTGGGATCCCGCTGCCATATCACCCAAGGGTGCCCAGGGCATCATGATGCTCACGCCGGATACCGCTGAGCTCATGAGCGTCGAGGACCCCATGGACGCTGGCCAAAGCATTGCCGGCGGATCGAAGTACCTGTGGCGAATGAAACGGCGGATCGCGAAGCTGTCGCCGGACATCCCGGATCAGGACCTCACCTGGCTGGCGCTGGCCGGCTACAACATGGGCCTGGGACACCTGCTGGATGCGCGCCAGGTCACCCGGGAACTGGGCGGCAATCCCGACCGGTGGGTCGATGTGAAGGACGCCCTGCCGCTGTTGATGGAGCGTCGCTGGTATTCGCAAGCCCGCTGGGGCTATGCGCGGGGCCGGGAAACCTGGGCCTATGTGCGTAACATCCGCAACTACTACGACATTCTCGTGTGGCTGGAGGACGGTCCGGAGGACCTTGAGGTTACCCCGGCCGTAACGGCCGACAACAACTGTAGGAGCGGCTTCAGCCGCGATCCGGATGCATGTCGGGAGACGGATCGCGGCTGAAGCCGCTCCTACTCCCGTTTCTGCGGCGCCGGCTCAATCACCAGCAGTTCCACGCCCTCGTCCACCTGCTCCCCCGCCAGCACGTTGAGACGGCTGACGACGGTGCCCACCTCCGCCTGCACCGAGGCAACCCGCCCGGGCGTTGGCGCCGTAAGCACCCCACTGACCGGGAGCGCACCGCGCGCCCCAGACTCGGTGCGGTCCGCCCTCGTAGCAAATTCTGGAGGACCATTCAGACGCCAGCCATCCCGGGCGGCCCAGGGTTCACCGGGCATCGCTGCGGGTGTCACCATGCCGGGGCTCAAGAGCTCCACCCGATGGGCAGTAATGAAACCCGTGTCGACCGCGCCGTGCACGATCACTTTGGCCAGGAGCGCATCGTAATGACTCGTGACCACGTCACCCGCCTGTATGCCTGCGTCGACACGCACGGCGGGGCCCTCGGTCGGGAATCTCAGCTCCCGTACCGTGCCACCGGACGGCAGGAAATCCCGCTCGGGATCCTCGGCGCAGAGGCGCACCTCAATGGCATGGCCCGACAGTGGGATCTGCTCCTGTGTGAGCGGCAGTGGCTCATCCGCCGCCACCCGTAACTGCCACTCGACGAGTTCCTGACCCGTGATGAATTCCGTCACCGGGTGCTCGACCTGCAGGCGCGTATTCATTTCCAGCTGGATGGAATAGGGCCGGTCCACGGCGAAGGTCCCTGGTTGGCGTATACGTCAACCAGAGCGCCGCCCCCCGGGGCCGGCAAGACGGCCGTCGCGTTTTCCGCACCTGCAGGAGCGCCTTCAGACGCGATTCAATATCCATCGCGACTGAAGGCACTCCTACGGGCGCTCCTTCGGGCGCCGGGCACGGAAAAAGGCCTGGAGCAGATCCCGGCACTCATCAGCCAGGACGCCGCCCGTGACCTCCACCCGGTGGTTCGCCGCAGGTCCGCCGAGGATATCGATCACCGTGCCAGCCGCCCCGGCCCGCAGGTCGGGGGTGCCATAGACCAGGCGGCCCACGCGACCGTGAAGCATGGCACCCGCGCACATGGGGCAAGGCTCCATCGTGACGTAGAGCGTGGACCCGCCGAGCCGATAGTTGCCGAGGTGCCGGGCACCGGCCCGGAGCGCCTCGATCTCCGCGTGGGACGTGGGATCAGAACTGCCGATGGGCCGGTTCCAACCCTCTCCAATCAGGTTGCCATCCAGAGCCAGCACCGCGCCCACCGGCACCTCGCCCGCTGCTGCCGCGTTGCGCGCCAGGTCCAGGGCCCGGCGCATGTAGGCGATGTCCTCAAGGGCAACAACCTGTGCGCTTGACTCACCGGCAGGCTTCATTCTGACTCCAGACCACGGCCGTTTATCCTTCACCCATGTTACAAGGTTCCCCGTGAATCCAGCCCTACCGTCAGAGCCCGAGGCCGCCCAGGAGCCGGTTGAGGTCCCCTACACCGAACTGTCAGCGGAGGCACTGCGCGGCGTCGTCGAGTCCTATGTGCTCCGGGAGGGAACAGACTATGGCGAACGGGACATCACGCTGGACCAGAAGGTGGCCCAGGTCCTCTCGTATCTGGTCCGAGGCCAGGCACGGGTGATGTTTGATCCCGCGTCCGAGTCGGTGACGATCGTCGAGATGCCTGGACCTGGCAGACAGCCGCGTTAGCAGCTACCAAAGGAACCCGCGATGACCCGGCATTTACTCAGGCCCGCCCTGTTTTCCCTCGCAGTCGGCGCGTGTCTCGCGGGCCTTAGTGCCGGCAGTAGCGGCCAGGGTTTTGACCCAGCCAAGGTCGACTGGGAAAAGCTCAGCAAGATTCCCATGCAGGACGGCTTCATCAAGCAGTTTAATGAGCAGTGCGCCGCCTGCCACGGGGAAGACCTGCGCGGCACATCGCTGGGCAAGCCGCTCGTCGGCGCCGATCTGGTGCACGGTACGTCTGTCAAGGACCTTGCCCAGAGCATTGCAGGCGGCTTCCCGGACAAAGGGATGCCCGCCTGGTCCGAGACGCTGAAGGAAAGCCAGATCTGGAATCTGGCGCTCTACGTCGCAGAACAGCGCCAGGGCACCACTATCCTCGACAAGCGGGCGGGCATCCCACTAAACATTCCCATCGCGCCCGTCGCGGGCGAACTCCACACGTTTCGTATCGAGAACGTCGTGGAGGGACTGGACCCGATGCCCTTCTCCATCGCGCTGCTGCCCGACGGGCGCATCCTGCTGTCGGAGCGCATGCGCGGGCTCAGCATCATTGGCAAGGATGGCAGGCAGTCAGCACCAATCACCGGGACGCCGCCGGTCTATGCCGATTCCACGATCTTTCTCGGCCAGGTCCAGGGTCTCGGCTGGATGCTTGATGTGGCGCTGCACCCGGACTACAAGAAGAACGGCTGGATCTACCTCAATCACACCGATCGCTGCAGTGACTGCAACGACCTGAGCCGGCGCTCGAAGCGCCCCGTCTCCATGAACCGGCTGGTCCGCGGGCGGATCAGGGACGGGGCTTGGGTCGACCAGGAGGTGCTCTGGCAGGCGGACCTGGAGAGCTATACCGACACCTCAGACCTGGCGGCCGGTGGACGGATCGCCTTCGACGACACCGGCCATGTCTACTTCAGCGTGGGCATGAAGGGCGCTCTGGACTACCTGGGCATCCAGGACCTCAGCCTGCCTTACGGCAAGATTCATCGGATCCGGGACAACGGTCAGATTCCAGCGGACAACCCGTTCGTGAATACCACCGGCGCGCTGAACTCCATCTGGACCTATGGCCATCGCAGTGTCCAGGGACTCGAATTCAACACCCAGACGCAGGATCTCTGGAGTACAGAAATGGGACCGCGCGGCGGCGACGAATTGAACCGCCTGCAGAAGGGGCGAAACTACGGCTGGCCGCTGTTCACCAGTGGCGTGAACTACGACGGCCGGCCTGTGGATGTGGCCCGGGCACTGAACATCAAACTTGAGAAGAAAGATGTTGAGTTCCCCGTCGTCGACATGACGCCGTCTCAGGCGATCTCCAGCTTCGTTTTTTACCGGGGCAGGGCGTTTCCGCAATGGCAGAACCACATCATCGTGGGCACGCTGCGGGCCACGGATCTCCTGCGCATGGAAGTTGTGGACAACCGGGTGATCAACACGGAAACACTGCTGAAGGATCTGGCCCGGTTCAGGGATATCGCAGTGGGTCCCCGGGGCGAGATCTACCTGCTGCTGGAGAACGCCGCAGGATCCCGGATTGTCCGCCTGGTGCCGGGTTAGGCTCACCTGCCATGCGTTTGTTGGCCCACCCGGCGACGCCGAGCGCTCTGGTGAAAAGTATCGCGGTTGATGTGACCAGGCAGGGTGGCAGCAGTCTGCACCTCTCCTACCAGCTCGAAGCCGATCTCTCGCAACTGCGGCTGCCGATGAGCGTGACGCCGGCGAGGGTTGATGACCTGTGGCGGCACACGTGTTTCGAGGTATTTATCTCCATACCCGGATCACCCAGTTACTCGGAACTGAACTTCTCGCCATCCGGTCAGTGGGCCGCCTACACCTTCACTGGCCGACGGACCGGAATGCGCGCAGCCAGTCTTCAGGCTCCTCCCTCTGCAGCGTGGCGACGGACTGCCAGGCGGCTGGAACTTAACGTCGAGATCGATCTCGATGGACCGTTGTCGGGCTCCGGTGGCAAGGCTGTGCGGCTCGCCCTCTCTGCGGTCATAGTAGAAGAATCAGGCACAATCAGTTACTGGGCGCTTCGGCACCCCACGGAACAGCCGGACTTCCACCATCCCGACGGGTTTGTACTGGAACTGCCACGCGACGACGAAGCAACCACGAGAGGCGCGCAGGACGCATGAATTTCGGCATTGACCGGCTCCTTGCTGATGGGGAATTGCGGCGGGAACTCGACGGCCGGCGACTGGCCTTGCTGGCCCACCCCGCCTCGGTGACTGCGAATCTCGCTCACTCGCTGGACGCACTGATGGCCGTCGGCGGCCTGCGGATCACGGCGGCGTTCGGCCCGCAACACGGCCTGCGGGGCGAGAAGCAGGACAACATGATCGAGTCGCCGGATTTCGTCGACCCGGTGCACGGCATACCCGTCTTCAGCCTCTACGGCGAGGTACGCCGGCCCACCCAGGCCATGCTGGACACCTTTGATGTGTTGCTGGTGGACCTGCAGGACCTCGGCTGCCGCATCTACACCTTCATCACCACGCTGCGCTACGTGCTGGAAGACGCCGCCCGCTGTAGCAAGTCCGTCTGGGTACTGGACCGCCCCAACCCGGTGGGCCGCCCCATTGAGGGCCTGACACTCCGCCCGGGCTGGGAAAGTTTCGTCGGTGCGGGCGCGCTACCCATGCGTCACGGCCTGACCATGGGCGAGCTCGGCGCCTGGTTCGTAAAAACTCTCGGCCTGGACGTGGACTATCGGGTGGTCCGGATGGAGGGCTGGCGCCCTGAGGTGGCGCCCGGCTTCGGCTGGCCCCTGCACGAGCGGAGCTGGGTCAATCCCAGTCCGAACGCGTCGAACCTCAGCATGGCCCGAGCCTACGCGGGCACCGTGATGCTCGAGGGCACGACGCTCTCTGAGGGCCGGGGAACGACGCGGCCGCTGGAGGTTTTCGGGGCGCCAGATCTCAACGCGAGCGCCCTGCTCACCCGGATGAGGAAGCTCGCCCCGGACTGGCTCGCCGGCTGCCGGCTCCGCCCGGCCTGGTTCGAGCCAACCAGTCACAAGCACGTGGGGCAGCTCTGCGCCGGAATTCAGCTCCACGTGGATGACGGGGCCTACGACCCCGTCCGCTTCCGGCCCTGGAGGCTGCAGGCGCTGGCGTTCAAGGCGCTACGCCAGCTGCAGGGAGACTATCCGCTGTGGCGGGACTTCCCCTACGAATACGAGCGCAGCCGGCTGGCCATCGACGTGATCAATGGCGGGGAACTGCTGCGCCAATGGGTGGACGATCCGGAGGCGGAGCCAGGGGACCTGGAGGCAGTGGCCAGCAGGGATGAGGCAGCGTGGGTGGAGACCCGAGGGGAGCATCTGCTGTACTGACCCTGATGCTTATTACCACTCGATTGTTTCCGAGGCCCGGGAGCCCTTGTGATCGTTGGGTTTTCTGGAGTCTCCCACACCGAATACCGTCACTGAGGGCGTGCTGGCGGTCGCGGCAAGAAGCAGACCGAAGCTAAGCACGGCGCCGCGGTTGATCTTCATGATTAATCCGGGGAACAGGCGGGTATTGCGCCATCAATACCGATAAGGGCTCCATGTGTGTAGAGTCCGTGGCACCACCCAGCCAGAACGCCACGACCGTCCGGTCAAGGACGGAGCCCGCTAGCAGGCCTGACGACCGGCGCTGCAGTGACTGACCAGTTCGCCGGGTCCTGCCGCCGCGCCGGCGACGGCACCGAGTACGCCACCCGGCCCCGGTTCTTCCGCAGGGTGTCGCAGTCCAGCCGCCAGCCCCGCCGTCCCCAGTCCTGCAGGCGCTGGCGGTAACTCACGATCACGTCGTCGGCCGGCACGATGAACTCGCCAATAGCGTCCACGGACGGGATCTGCGGATCCAGCTTCTCGATCACGATGCGGTCTTCCTCCACCGCCACGGCCATACGCTTCAGGAAGTTCTCGTCGTACTTGTCTTCCAGCATGCAGTTTCGCTGCATCACCAGAAAGATCTCCAGATCGACTTCATCCCGGGGCACCGCGTACAGGTAGATATGCATGTGGTTCGTGGAACTGAAGTTCACCCTCGTCCAGGTAGACGCCGCTCCGTGGTAGCCGGAGCCTGACTCGTTCCGGCCCTCCGGCTGCAACTTCTTCATGTCCGCGTCCGGAAGTTCGGGCGAGTAGAACACCACCATGGCTCCTGCGCCCCAGGCGGTCTCCTCCACGTTAATACTCGGCACTTCGTAGTTGGTGCTCTTGCCCGCTATGCCAAAGCCGGCGTGCACATACTCGATGTGCGAGGGATCAGACTGGTTCTCCACCAGCCGCACGAAGTTGGTCTGCCACCGGTAGCGCATCGAGAGGCTGCGCCAGCCCGGCTGGCCATACTCGTTATTCGGCATGATCGTCGGCCGTTCGCTCTCGGGCAGGTCACCGAGAAAGACAAACACCAGGCCGTAGCGCTCCTCCACCGGGTAGGCGTCGATGCGGGCCCGGGTCGGCACCTTCTCCAGAGGTCCCAGGGACGGGATGCGCTCGCACTCGCCGGCGCCGTTGAACTTCCAGCCGTGGTAAGGGCACTGGATGCAGTCGCCCACGATCTTGCCGTCGCCCAGCGAGCCGCCACGATGGGTGCAGGTGTTCTGGACGCCGCGTGCCCGACCCTCACGGTCGCGCCAGAGCACGAACCAGAGGCCGAGCATCTGCACCTTCAGGGGTTTGTCCGTCAGGCTCCGACTCTCTTCGGCCGGATACCAGAAGTTCATGAACATCAGCGCTCCTGAACGGCGACCGGGGCGCCGGTTCCGGGCACCAACGGGACCGGATCCAGCACCCAGTTTTTCTCCGTGGCCCGGGCCGGGCTTGGAATGGCGAAGACCACATCGCGCTCTGCCCTGGCCGACCGGATACGGGCTATGTCCAGGCGCCAGCCCCGATCGGTCCAGCCCCGGAGCCATTGCCGGTAGCGCGCGATGGGCCCGTCGGCCGGCATGAGTATTTCCAGGGTGGCGCTCCGCGGCGTCGTCACCGGCTGCATCTTCTCCAGTACGGCGATGTCCTGGTTGGCGACCACCAGGCAGCGCTCGACCACCTTGGCGTCCTTCTCCTCATCGAGCAGGCAGTTGCGCATGTTCACGAGGTAGACCTTCACGCGGTCTTCGTCGACCGGGCACTCGAACATGTACTGGTGCATCCAGTTGGTCCGGGCCATGTGAATCTTCGTCACCATCTGCGCTGGGCCGTGGTGCCAGGTGCCCGCGCTCACATCCGGGTCGAAACGGCCCTCCGCATCGGTGCGCATCGCCGTGCGCGTGGGCAGATTGGCCCGCTCCCGGCCCCGGAAGACGGACATGAAGCCCGAGCCCCACTGCTGGTCCTCGATTTCCAGCTCCGGTACGCGATAGTCGGCGCGTTCACCCTCGAAACCCTGGCTTGGGTGGACGAATTCGTTATGGCCGGGGTCCAGGCCGTTCTCAATGGAGCGTTCGTAGTTGCAGTGGATGTCGAAGATGATCAGGTTGGCCCGCCACCCTGGCGTCTCGTATTCCGGTATGGGCATCAAGGGTGGCCGCTGTGCTTCTGGCAGATCCCCCAGAAAGGCGAACACGAGTCCGTACTTCTCCTGAACGGGGTAGCTGTCCACTTTGGCCCGGGGCGGAATCCTGGCCTCCGGCCCCAGCGACGGGATGGCCTGGCACCGGCCCTCGCCGTCGAACTGCCAGCCGTGATAGGGACACTCAACATGGCCACGGCGGATCCGGCCCAAACCCAGCGCACCGCCCCGATGGACGCAGGTGTCGGCCAAACACCGGGCGACGCCAGCGCTGTCGCGGAACAGCACCAGCCAATGGCCAAGCATCTGGACCCGGATGGGTTTGTCTGCCGTCAGTTCGGCCCCGGTAACCGCCGGGTACCAGAAGTTGATAAACATGGCTAACTCCTCAGCCCCGAAACACGGCGAGGCCCGCCAGCGACCGGTGCGGCGCCGTGAAGCCTGTGTCCAGCTGCTGCAGAAGCTTACCGTCCTTCAGGTCGATACGGGCTGCGACGCCCGTCCAGACGTTGGCAGCCAGAGCGTAGCGTTCATCCACATCCGGCGCCACCTGGGCCCAGCCGTAGCCCGGCAGGTCGATGTGCTGGAGCATCTTCCCCTCTTCGTCGTAAACGGCCAGACCGGTGGCATCCGTGCACAGGAGCCGGCCATCTGCCAGGTACGCCGGCGCGATGAACCAGCGCCGGTCCTTGCGATCGAAAGGGTCCGCATCGGTGTACGCCGCCAGGTCGGGCAGCTGCCGGTCATGACGGATGTCGTAGCGCATCAGCCGGCGCGCCGTTTCCGTGGTGTAGGTGATGAACTCGCCGGAGGGGTGCAGCGTGGAATGGGTCACGCCCTTGAACATCGTGGGTTCTGGCGCGTTGTCCGCCCGGTAGGTCGTCAGGGGCTGCAGATCGGGGCTGTATTTGTGGATGCGCCCGTCACCCAGCGTGCCATTGGCAAGCAGCTTCGCGCTGGTTCCCTTCCAGATCTCCTTGCCGATCAGGTACTCGCCGAAGTAGTGGTTGCCGTCCCGGTCCCAGTTGACGCTGCCGAGGGACAACCCCGAATCCCAGTGTGGCAACTCCTTCCCATCGGGCGTAGCCCGTACCGCGATGTGGTCATGGCAGTCGAAGCCCCAGAGCGTGCCATCCGGGGCGACCTTGCAGCCCACGATGAAGTAGCGGGTGCCGGTGGTGTACCACGTGCCCTTCATGACCCAGTCTTTGTCGAACTGGATGATCCTGCCGTCCCCCTTGTGATCGTCATTGGGATCGTTGAGATAGGTGTTGCCGAGAAAGATGTCACCCCTGGCGAATGGCTTCAGCGTGGAAGTCTTTTGCACCGTGTCTCTCCTCTAGTCTAGGCGGCTGCTGTAGTCTTGGTTTCCGTGGCCACATTCGGTATTGCGGAGTAGTCCGGTTGGCGGGCCATCTTTGTGCTCCGGTAGGCCACGATAGCAAAGTCGACGACGGACCGCTGACCGGGGAGGTCGTCGCGGCCGGGGGGATCCAGCGGCAGAGCTGAAGGCTATGGGAACCTGGTGGCCAGGCACGCAGGGCTCTGGGGTTGCTTGTCCTTGAAACTCACGTGGTGAAGGAGAATAGCTATGAGGAAGAGAAACCCGCCGATGCTCGCGGCCATTTACCTTCTGGCATTAGCCAGCATACTGTTCACACACGTGTTCAAGGTATTTACCCTGGCCGAGGCGCTCGCGGTTGCCGCATTCCTGTGCGGCCTGCTCCTGCTCTGGCGCTATCGACGCCAGCAGCCTTCGATGCGGCTGGCCCTTCCCGAGCGGCTGGTCGTCATTGGCTCCCTGGTTGGCCTGGCCGGGCTGCCGCTGAAGCTGCTGTTTACCCTGCTCGGCATTGGGGGCCCGGCCCATGACATGGCCGATCATGCAAGCAACGCGGGTAATCCCTTGTTGCTGCATATCCATCATCTGTTCTTCAATCTCGGCTTCCTGCTGCTGCTGATCTCAGCAGTGGTCTTGATTGCCGCGACGATCAAGCACGGGGATCAGAAGGCCGCCTGACTCCGGAACCGGGGTCCTGCCTTGCCCGGACACCCGGCTTAGGCCTGCGCATCAGCCGGCGATTAGAGCCTGTTTCGTGATCATGCAGACGAGAATGTAAATCGTCAGCGCAAGGGCAATCATGCTTCGGACCAGCCCGCCACGCATGCCGTGTGTCGGCTTGTCAGCATGATCGTCAATCGCCAGCCGGATCAGGTCCGGCCACAGACTGATACCCGCCATGAGCCAGAAACTCAGGTAGGCATCAAAGGCCCAGGGCGCGGCGTACAGGCCGCCCCAGTCCTCGATCAGCATCAGTCCGGCCAGAGGCGTGATGATGGTCGTGGGCAACGTGATACCGAGAGCCATCTTGCGAATAAATGCCCGAGCCCAGATTCCAACCTCAACAGGTTGTGTCTGACGAATGCGCATTGACCAGATATTGCTGAATATGGTGTGACCCACGAAGGCAAAGCCCGAGAATTCGTGGATCAGCAGGAGCCACACAGAGGGCAGCAGCTTCGGCACACGAAATCCAAGCAGCGGCAGTGCCATGACGCCCATGAGCGACAAGTAGATTATGGCCTTGATGATGCTTTCAGATCGCATCAGCAACCCGCTATCCAGGGCAGGGCAGGGGCGCTCTAGGCTGTCGCACCGCTTGGTGGCCTGAATTGGGTTTCTACAAAACCCTTGAGCTTTTCAACACGTTCCAGCCACGCGACGATATTCGGGTGACCTGAGTAATCCACATTGCGCCCCAGTCGGGCGATGGCGTAAGGAACAATCGCAAAATCCACGACGCCAAGGTCGCCACGGACAAAGTCGCGGCCTTCCAGCTGTGCATTGAGCATGTCGAGGTGCGGCCTGAACTCCCTGGCCGCTTTCTCCGCATCATCCTTATGCGCGAGAATTGCGTGGGTAAAATGAAAGCTCTGCCAATGCAGCCACCTGTCGACATCGGCGCGACCCCTGGGGTCTGTGGGCATCGCATTGGCTTGTGGAAACATCGCGGCGATGTAGGTGAGGATTGCATTGGATTCCCATAGGCAGAAATCGCCGTCTACGAGCGCCGGCGCCTTCCCCAGAGGATTTATCTTTCGGTAGGCCTCGGTCTGATTCTCCTTGTCCTTGAAATTCATGGCGTGAATTTCCACGTCAAGATCGTAGTGCCTGATAAAGGCTTCCACCTTACGGTTGTTGGGTGTAATCGAAAAAGAATACAATTTCATGAGCTTATCCCGTGTTAACTAACGTGAACGCGCCTTCCAGTTCCTGGGCCCGCAGGCAGCTACCAGCCGACTGCGCCGCTCATCCTCGTGACCCAGGCGAACGGGACGGAGCCCCGACTTTATCAGCCACGGCGCCCGTCTTCACCAGTTGCCTGAAGGGCCAGGCCATTGGTCCAAAGTATGTTCCCGGGATAAACGTGTCCATCAGCCCCACCTCGCCCGCTCGCGGTGGGGTGCTGGAGTAATC
>SHZI01000020.1 GCA_009692345.1 Gammaproteobacteria bacterium
CCTTGTCGGCCCTCGTGGTGAGAACGAAGGTCGAAGCAAGCGGCACGTCCACATGCGCGAAGGCGGGGTTCGGGCTTTTCACCGTGCGGACCCAGAGCCAGGCAATCACAGTGAGCTTCTTGCCCGCGTACTGCTTCAGGTCGGGCCGCATCTTCACCATCTCGGAGGTGACCTCGACCTTCGGGTAGAGGTGGCCGATGCGCTTCTCGGCCTCTTCACGCATCCACTGGCCGTAGTAGCGCACGTCCTCGGCGAGTCCCTGCGCGCCCTTCCACTCGCGGGCGATGAGGTCCTTCTTCTTGCGCGACTCGGGGTTCACCGGAGGCTTGCCGGCGAACTTCGGTGGTATCTCGATCATCGCCTTGTTGATCAGGACCGCCACCGGGTTCAGATCACTGGCGTAGCTCTCGAGCCCAAGTCGCTGCGCCTCAAGCGGGAGCGCGCCACCGCCTGCGAACGGATCATGGAAGGCCGGCAGCTTCTTGCGGTCGAACAGTTCCTTCGCCCGCGGATGGTCGGCATTCTCGGCGCAGGCGCGCCGCCAGCTCTGCCAGATCTCGTCACGCGCCGCCTGCAGCACCGTCTCGTTGGTGGTGTTCTCCCACAGCACGAGGTCCTCGATGATGCGAAACAGCCGCTGGCGCTCCTGATCGGCCAGCATGTCATCGAGAGTGGGAGCCGGACCGGGTTCTGGAACCGATAGGTTGGTCCCTTTGGCCCTTTCGGCGAGGGCCCGCGCCTCCTCCCACAACTTCAGGCGGGCCTTGAGGGCGATCTCCGCCTTCCGGTGCAGCTTCGAGTCGGCCCGGAGTACGTCCACGTAGGCTGAGGGATCATCCACCATCTGCGCGAAGATCACCGCCCGCGCTGCTGCTAGGGGGCGCCGTGCCCACCAAAGGTGAAGTGTGCTCGGGTGTCCGTGGCGGATGGACTTCTCCCGGGCGCAGGCTTTGTTGATCGCCTCGAGAGGAAGGGCGACTTCGATGAGTTTCTTACGCGGTACTGTCATTTGTGGCTCGGTTTCTTCGAGAAACGTCCGTCAGAGTAAATTGGACCACTAGGGTGCGCACGCGGCCAAAATGGTGGCTCAGGACAGGGGATCGCTTCGTGGGCGTCCGGGACCTCTGCATAGCGCCGGAAACCGTTGCGCCGAAGCGCCCGCTCGGCCTCAACTGCGGTTCCAAAGGCCAATTGGTCGAAGACCCCAGACGTATCTCCGAAAAACCAGATGGTTACGCCCGTCTCTGCGGGGTCGATCAGAGCCCAGTTCTGCTGTAAGAAACTGGTAACCGTGAACCAGTAGTCGCGACTCGCAATCGAAATTTCTTCGCCGCCTTGAATCACTCGGGCTCCCCTGCCCGCACAAGCAGGTCCGCAAAGTCATAATTCACGCTGGTTACGCCGAAGTCCGGCTCCCGCTGGAATGGCTGACGGCAGTAGTGCAGCTTGTGCTCGTCGCCCGGCAGGAACTCGACGATGGCCAGAATGAAGTCTTCGGGCTTATTCAGCGAATACAGGATCTCGTTCCGAGTCACCGTTATCGTAGATGCTCCTGAAACACGCCCCTTCACCTCGAGAAAGCGCAACTTGCCCGTGCCAGGCACCCGGCTCTCGATGTCGTAGCCCAGCTTGTCCAGTTCGCGGTCCGTGGGCTCGAATCCCAGGTGCCGCTCCATCTGCATGACGACCGCCCGGGCCCGAGCCGCGGCAGCCTGGGTATCCACCGTCTGAGCCGGCACGAGCTCCCGCCGCCCGGTCATCTCTGCGACTAGACCGGCTGGAATGACCAGCAAACCACCGAGGACCACGGGGGGCAACGGCGAAATCTGCCGCTCCAGCTTTAGCTCCTCCAGACGCTTCTGCAGTCGGGCATGGAGCGAATCCGCCCGCTTGCGGGCTTCGCCAGAGTTCAACCGCGCATTCGGCTTGCCGGCCTTCTCCTGGTCCTCGAGCTGAGCAGCCCGGTGATCCCAGTAGCTGATCTCCTTCGTGAGCCGCTCCTTCACGGCGGCCTCGGTCTTATCGACCAAGGCGACTTTGCGGGACCGCACTTCGTTCACGTGCTCTGGCACCACATGGGCTACGGCATGGGCCCGGGCCTGGTTCTCCAGCTCCCGGGTGATCCAGCCGCACTCCGGCCTGCCGAGGATTCGCTCGATGTTTGGCTCGCCATCCTTCAGCGGGCGGTAGTCCAGGTACGGGGCGTATTTCAAGTCACGGGTGTTGCCCAGGGCATCCAGCTCCACGTAGAGCATCCGCTTCGAGACGACCCGGCGATCCCCGGAGCGGGTCACGCTGGCGTCCTGAAGGGCATGCTCCAGGTAGAACAGCACCCGGGGCTGGGTGCCAGGATCCCCCTCGTCCACCAGCACAGTACCCCGCCGCAAGAGGTCCTGATTGCGCTCCAGGGTGCGATCGATGGTGGCGTCCAGCAGTGGGTGGCCGGGACAGACGAAGGCGGCGAGCGCCTGACCCTGAGGTGCTATCAGGTCTTTCTCGAAGGTGATGCGCTCGTAGCGAGGCAGCACCGGCTCCCGGACGCCAATCAAGCGATCCCGGTTGCGGATCGGCGCCGGCACGTGGGTCACCTCGTAGCGGCGAGCCTCCCGCAGCTTGGCCGTGCCGCCCAGGCGCTGGAACGCCTCGAGGAAAAAAGACTCGACGTAGTGAGGCTGCAGGCGCCGCGCGTCGGCACGTTCCATTTCCTCCCGAATACGGAACACCCGGCTGGCGTCCATCGAGTCGTGGGCCAGGGCGCGCTCTTCCAGCAGATCCTGGATGTGCGACTCGTCAAAAGTCTTTGCCACGGCCTGAGTGAGCCGGGCCCGGACCTCGGGCTGGTCGCCATAGCGAATGGCCTCGATCAGCAGGTCCCGCAGGGGCTTGCCCTCGAACTGCAGCTTGCCGAGCACATCGAACACCTGGCCGCCCAGGGCGTGCCGGGCCTGCTCGAGCTTCTCCAGCAGGGTGCGGTATACATCACCTTCCCGGGTCTCGTCGGCGATCAGGTTCCAGAGGTGGCAGACCTCCGTCTGGCCGATACGGTGAATGCGGCCGAAACGCTGCTCGATGCGGTTGGGGTTCCAGGGCAGGTCGTAGTTCACCATCAGGTGCGCCCGCTGGAGGTTGATGCCCTCGCCCGCCGCGTCCGTGGCCAGCAGCACCTGCACCACCGGGTCGTGCTTGAAGGATTCCTGCACCTTCAGGCGTTCCTCCCGACCGATGCCACCGTGAATGATCACGACCGCGTCCCGGCGGCCCAGCAAGGTGCTGATGCGCGACTCCAGGTAGTTCAGGGTATCCCGGTGCTCGGTGAAGACCACCAGCTTCTGGTGGGGCGATGGCTTGGGCGGGGGGATGTCGCCGGCACCGTAGGCCGGGTGATGGGGCTCTGCACCCCGGTTCACGATGGCGGCGGACGTGAAGATTTCGCCGAGCAGACTGGCCAGTTCCTTCCACTTCCGGTCCTCACCGCTCCGGCGCACCGCCTGGGCCAGGCTTTCCAGGTGCTGGAGGGACAGGATCTCGGCCTTGAGTTCGTTGATGGTGCTGGCGGCAGTGGCCTGGTCGAGGATCTCCTCTTCCGCCGTTTCGACCTCATTCTCCGGCGCCTCCTCCAGGTCCTCGACATCGTCGGCGTCCAGGAGGGGGCCGGCGGCGATGGTGGCCAGCTTGCCGGCCCGCTGGAGCAGCTCCATCTCTTTCAGACGGCTCTCGAGGCGCTCCCGGCGACGGCGCAGGGACTCATAAATCGCTGCGGGGGACGACGCCAGGCGGCGTTGCAGGATGGTCAGCGCGAAACCGACGGTCCCGGCCCGCTTGTCGTTCTGCAGGGCCTCGGCCCGGTTGAACTCCTCCCGCACGTAGTCCGTGACCGCTTTGTAGAGGGCCGCCTCGGGGGCGGACAGCTTGTAGGGCACCGTGTGGGCGATGCGCTCGGGGAACAGCGGTGTGCCGTCGAACTTGAGGAGGTTCTCCTTCACCATCCGGCGCATGAGGTCGGAAACGTCGGCCACGTGGACGCCGTCCCGAAACCTGCCCTCGAAGCGGTCACCGTCCAGCAGCGCCATGAACAACTGGAAGTCTTCTTCCTTGCCGTTGTGGGGCGTGGCCGTCATCAGCAGGAAGTGGCGGGTCAGTGTGGACAGGAGCTGGCCCAGCTTGTATCGCTTGGTGTACTTCACCTCGCCGCCGAAGAAGGTGGCGGACATCTTGTGGGCCTCGTCGCAGACGATCAGATCCCAGCGGCAATCGGCCGCGGCCAGCTTGGCCTGCACGTCCTCGTTGCGGGAGAGCTTGTCCAGGCGGGCGATGACCAGGTTCGTCTCCAGGAACCAGTTCCCCGTGCGCGCCGCTTCCAGCTTGTCGTTGGTCAGGATCTCGAAGGGCAGATTGAACTTCTGATACAGCTCGTCCTGCCACTGCTCGGCCAGGCTGCCCGGGCAGACCACGAGGCATCGCTGGAGGTCGCCCCGGGCGATGAGCTCCTTGATGAACAGCCCTGCCATGATGGTCTTGCCGGCACCGGGATCGTCCGCCAGCAGGAACCTCAGGGGCTGCCGTGTGAGCATCGACTCGTAGACCGCCGTGATCTGGTGGGGCAGCGGCTGGACGTTGGAGGTGTGGACCGCCAGCACGGGGTCGAACAGATGCGCCAGGCGAATGCGGTTGGCCTCGGAGACCAGCCGGAACAGGGCGCCGTCGGCGTCGAAGCTCCAGGGGCGGCCCTCTTCGACGACCTCCAGGGTTGGCTCGTCAGTTCGGTAGACCAGCTGGTTGGCTACTCGCCCGTCCGGGCCCTTAAACGTGAGTTCCAGGGCGTCGGAGCCGAACCACTGGACGCTGACCACGGCGACGGCCGCATCGGGGCGGATGCCGCGCACGGTGGTGCCGACGGTGAGGTCTTCTAGGCGGGCCATACGCGGTTCCTGTCAGCTTCAGGGCGTACCCTAGCGGACGGCCCCCACGGTCTGCATCCTAGCCCTGATTTGCTGTTCGGACATCACCCAATTGGGTGACCTGCGTTTCGTCAAACAGTCGGACTTGGCAGCAGCTGGCTCCCTCATCGCCTAACCGCGTCGAGACGGGCTATTCGCTGCTCGAGCATGGCGATATTGTCGGCGTGGCCACCAACCCTCCGCAGAAGGGCAAGCCCCCTTCTGGCCGCCTGCTCAGATTCCTTGAACTGGCCCGCACGTTCATAGATTTCAGATAGCATGAACCACACTTGATCTAGCTCAGGGTTGTCTTGGACCAAGTGCTGCAGCTCCTGAACTGCCTTGACAGTCTCACCGAGGCCCTGAAGCAGTTGGGCGCGAAGAAGCGTGGCATGCAATTGCTCGTCCGGGATTCGCGCCAGCTCTGCACACTCGCGTAAGGCACCGGCGATGTCCCCAGCACCCGCCCTAAGGCGGACTAGTTGCTTACGAGCGAAAACGTCGTCGGGCTTAATGGCCACCACTCGGGAAAATCTGTCGATAGCCTCACGTTCGCGCTGCTGATGCGTCGCGATGATCCCTAGGTTGTGCCACGCATCAACATCGTTCGCGTTCCGGGCGACTCGCTCAAGAAGCTCTGCCTCTGCCTCGCTGAAGCGGCCCATTGCCAGTAATCTCGCAGGATCGGGTCGCCCCTCGACCACCGTTTTTTGCGCGCGCCTGGCGATCAGGGTGCGGAGATTCTCCTGAGCTTCGGGCAGTCCAGGATGCAGCTCAAGAGCCTTTTTCAGGCTTCGCCCAGCCTCCTCGACCTGACCGACTTCCATCTGTACCGCACCTAATTGCGCCCAAATCGATGCCTTTTTCGGTGCGATCCCGATTGCCGTCTGCATGACTTCGATTGCCTCGAGCGGTCGTCGAAGACTCGTCAGCGGCCGCACCTGATTGAGGAGTGCTCCGGTATTCAGTGGATCGTGGGAAGCAGCTACCTGTAGTTGGCGGAGCGCCTCGTCAAACTTTCCAAGCCGACTAAGCGCCACGCCGAGGTTGTTCCTGGCCTGGGACTTGAACGGTGCCAGCCGGATGGAGCGAAGTGACGCCTCCACTGAGGCCGTTAGCTGATTCTGGGCTAAGTACTGCTTTCCCAGCTCAGTCCATGCCCGGTCGTCGTCGGGGGCCATCTGGCTGTACTTGAGCGCGTACCTCATGGCCAGGTCTGGCCGTCCGATCGCGCCATAAGACATTGCTTTCGCATACATCAGCTCTTCATCGTTGGTCCGAGAATCTGGCCGGGTTGGGATGGTAGCGCCGACCTCTCGAGCCAGAGTACTGGCATCGGTAAGAAGGTCCTGGAAGGTCTGATACCGCATTGCTGGATCCTTACGAAGACACCTCTCGCAGATCGGCCAAAGCGGACTCTTGAGGGCGCTAGGCACTCCACAGATCACGTGCTGAACGAGCGCCTTCTGGCTACTCGCAGTGAAAGGCAAAGTTCCGGCAATTAACTCGTATAGAGTGATGCCAAATGCATATATATCCACGCGGTGATCCACCGCGTCCGGTTGCAGGAACTGCTCCGGCGCCATGTAAGGAAGCGTCCCAGAGATAGATCGGAGCTCTGTCACCCCTTCGACAGTCCCCGATGGGAGCGTGAAGCTACGCGCCAGACCAAAATCCGTGATGCGAAGCTTGTTGTCAGGCATGAGCATCAGGTTGCCCGGCTTGATATCCCGATGTGCTACGACGCCGTGAGATTGGGCATGAGCCATGCCATGACAAAACTCAGCAACCCACGTCAGCAGAAGACCATCAGGTACACCTGTGCACCCCACATATGCCTCAAGGGTGTTGCCGCGGTCGGGCGTACTCGGAACGTAGTCCGCGACAACATAGATGTGCCCGTCGAGCATTGTCACGAAACGCGCTCGCACGATGTTGCGGTGCCCGCCTAGTCCCACCCAAATCTCGGCCTCGCGGAGGAACTGCATACGCTCCGCGTCGTTCCCCGGCCTCTGGAGTGTCTTCAGTACGAATGGAGTGTCTTCGTTATGGTGCCTGACGAGGTAGACACGACCCATACCGCCGGCGAAGATGTCGAGCACACGATACTCGCCGGCGATTGCATCGCCGACTGCGTACGTGCGCGGAACACCTGCGGAGGCAAGCGGAGCGGCGTCAGCTGGCCTTTCATCAGTCACATTGAGACCAAGCAACCTGCGCCAGTCAAATACCATGGTCGAATCCCCGTTGTCACCGACGGCAAGCGACTGAACCAGAGGCTACCCGGGTCAGTCCCAGAAGTCCCGGAACGGCTGATCCGACAGCGCCGTGTAGCGGACCGTGTGCTGAATACTCTTGTGGCCCAGGTACGCCTGAATGTGCCGAGTCGGAATTGGTTCACCCCCGTTTCCACGGACGGTTCAGTTAAGGCTTTTGGATAGGCTTTCGGCATAAGTGGCCGGCGATAGTCCGTCAGCGTAGGAGTGACTGCGCTGCCGATTGTAGAACCGCTCGATGTAGTCGAAGACGTCCGCCCGGGCCTCGGCACGGGAAGCATAGCAACGCCGGTTAACGCGCTCCCGCTTCAGCAGCCCGAAGAAGCTCTCGGCCACCGCGTTGTCGTAGCAACTGCCGACGCCACTCATGCTGCTGACGACCCCGTGTTCTTTCAGGAACGCCTGGTACTCGACGCTGGTGAACTGCGTGCCGCGATCCGAGTGCAGGATCACGGGGCTGTCACCGGGCCGCTGCCACAGCGCCATCAGCACCGCCTGCAGCACCAGCTCCCGATCCAGGCTCTGGCGCATCGACCAGCCGATCACCCGGCGGGTGGCGAGATCCAGAACCACGGCCAGGTACAACCAGCCCTCGCCAGTGCGGATGTACGTGATGTCGGTGACCCACTTGGTGTTGGGTTCGGTGATGGCGAAGTCCCGCGCCAGGTGATTGGTGAGACCGTCGGGCCGATGCCCGGACTTCCGGCCCCGCCAGCGGCGCACGGCCGGAATGCCCTGCAAACAAGCCGTCTGCATGATCCGCGCCACGCGGTTCTCACTGCAGCCCTCACCGCGCCTCACCAGCTCCTCCCAGATCTTCCGGCTGCCATAGACGCTGTCGCTCTCGGCGTGGATCGAGCGGATCTGCTCCAGCAGGCGGGCGTTGTCCTGGTCACGAGAGCTGGCCGGGCGATCCCGCCAACCGTAGTAGCCGCTCGGCGAGACCTTCAGCAGCCGGCACATCAATCGCACCGGGAAGGCTTCTTCACACCGCGACATCATGTGATACCTCACCGGGATGTCTTCGCGAAGTACGCCGCCGCTTCTTTTAAAACATCCCGCTCCCGCGTGACGCGCCCCAAGTCACGCTTGAGCTGCGCCAGCTCCTGGTCCCGGGGCACACCCTGGCCTCGGAAGGCCTTCGGCCCTGCGGAGGCGCTTTCGCGCCGCCAGCGGCTCAACATGTTTGGCTGGATGCCCAGATCCCGAGCCACCTGCGTGACACCCACGCCCTCTCGGTTGCTCATCTGCACGGCTTCCCGCTTGAACTCCTCGCTATACTTCCTGCGACTTCCCATGACACACCTCGGATTGCATTATTAGTCTTCTTGGATGTGTCCGTGAAGATGGGGGTGAACCAATCCGTCAGTGCCCCGCGCCAGCTATGGCCGGTAGGGTGCATAACGCTGGATAGACACAAAAGACACCGCACTAGGCAGGATAAGTGGCGGCTATTTTTCCGACTTCTGCGCAACCTCACGCTGCGGGGTAATGGTTGCGCCCCGGTACTCGGCCCTGATTTCCTTAACTACCCGCAACAGCGTCTTATCATCACCATCCGGAACCGCCTTTCCTAGCGCCTCCATTTCCTTAAGCAGCTGCGCCTTCAGCCGGACAACGTGCCCCGTCCTAATCAGGTAGTACAGGTGGCATCGAATCCAGCCCCAGTCATGCGTAGTCTCTCGGGACTTCCTGGGTTCCTTTCGGGCCAGCGAATCCGCCTCCGCTGCCGTATCCGCCCTCGCCTGTTTTTTGCGGGCGGCCACGCGGTCAGCCATCGAACCCGGCTTCCCGAGCCTTTCAAGGTAATACGTATGTATGTCGGGGGGCTTACTCATGTTCCCTGCCCTCGACACCCTGCATGCTGCGCACGCTCACGGGAGCGGGATCAGGCGCTGTCGGCTCCCCGACACTTGTCTGCGGTGCCTCCCTCTTACTGCTCGGCTGGCCGAACATGCGATCCATTTCCAACTCAGCCTGCCTCATGTAGTGCCTTCCAAAGAGCCACAGCACCAGACCGATTAGCCCCACGGGCCATACAACAACTGCGCCAGCCAAGATGATTGTCTTCTCCAGTGCGTTACGTTTCTTCCACAGCTCATCGAACATGCACCACAGTCCGGCAAGCAACACCGGCAGATCCTTGACGCCATAGACCAGAACGAGGCCGACGACCACCACTACGAAAATTGCCCACAGCACTTAGGTATCCCCCGCCTGGGGGGCTTTGGACGCGCCACCGCCCAGCAGCTTGCCCATCGTGGCCTGCACCAGCTTGTGCGTGTGTTCCTGGGCCAAGTGGCTATAGCGCTTCGTCGTCTGTGCAGAACGGTGCCCCAGCACTGCGCCTATCTCCGGCAGGCTGGCCCCGTTCATGGCAAGAAAGCTGGCTGCGCTGTGCCGCAAGTCATGCCAGCGGAAGCTCTCAATCCCGGCCCGCTTCAGTGCGGATAGCCAGGCATTACGCAGCAGCACGGGCTGCCGGTCACTGACTCGCGACGGGAACACCATCCCGGCCAGCTTCACCGCCCCGTCAGCCTCACGACGCGCCTTCAGCAGCTGCAGGGCTTCGGGCATGACGGTGAGCGTGCGTGCATCGCCGTTCTTCGTCTTTCGGACGTGGATCAGGCTGTGCTTAAAGTCCACGTTCTCCCAGCGCATGCCCATGATTTCGGCCTGCCGCGCCCCGGTCGTGACTGACAGCAGCACGGCTAGGTACAGCTCTGGTGATGGCGACTCCCGGCATGCCTGCAGCAGCTTGTGCAGCTCGGCTTCCGACAGGAACCGGGTACGGCCTCCCGCCTGCTTCGGCTTACGCACGCCGGGCACCGGGGATACCTCCAGCCAATGCCAGTCCTTCACGGCGGCAGACAGCACGCTGCCCAGTGTCGCCAGGTAGCGGTGCACGGTCGCTGGTGTGCGGTGCTTGATTGGATTGGGCGGCTTGCCCGGCTTGCTGGGCTTCGCGATGTTTTCCGCAGACAGTGCATCCCGCTGGGCTGCGATCAGCTGGGCGGTTACATCGGACAGGCGACGACTGCCCAGCGCCTGCTCCCAGTACAGCAGGTGGCAGCTGTAGGCATCCTGCGTGCCCTCGGCCTTGGTGGGCAGGATTTCCAGCCTGAAGCGCTCGACGGCATCGGACAGCTTCTTACTGTCTGCGACGCGGATCAGCCCGGCGTTACCCCGATCAATGTCAGCTTCCTTGCGTAGCGCCCAGCGCTCGGCATCTGACTTGGTAGGGAAGGTGCGGGAAAGGGTCTGGCCCTTACGCCGGATGATGGCCCGGTGGACGGTGCCGGAACGGACAGTTAGTGTGCGGATCGTTGCCACTGTTGAGACTCCCAAAGTTTGTCAGTGGTGACACGGCCCGGCTGGGGTATCCGCCCCGGCTGGGCCAACTTTTACTCCCCCTGTATGTGGCTGTATCCCGCGCCACTACTGGGTTTGTATGGGTCAACTGTAGCGTGATTTGTGTAGTGGGAGCTTTTTTGTGGTGGGCCGTGATGGATTTGAACCATCGACCAACGGATTAAAAGTCCGCTGCTCTACCAACTGAGCTAACGGCCCATGTGACTATCGGATCCCTGCCTGTGGAGGACGTGGAGTGGAGAGACGATGCGCAGCATCTTAGCGATAGCGCGTGGGATCCGCCACGCCAGCTGCAGCAAAGCCGGCCCTTCTCAGCCGGCAGGCATCACAGTTTCCGCAGGCCTCCCCTGCCTCGGTCGCCTGGTAACAGGAGACGGTGGCACCGAAATCCACCCCCACCCCCAGGCCGGTCCGGACGATGTCCGCCTTGCTCATCAGCAACAATGGCGTATGCACCACGATGGGCCGGCCCTCCACTCCTCGCCGCGTGGCCAGGTCGGCCAGCCGCTGGAACGCCTCCAGATACGCCGGCCTGCAGTCCGGATAGCCCGAGTAATCGATGGCATTCATCCCTGCGTAGATGCGGTCGGCATCCAGCACCTCGGCGAGCCCCAGCGCAAAGGCCAGAAAGACCGTGTTGCGGGCCGGGACGTAGGTGATGGGAATGCCGGAACCGGCAACCGTGGGGACCGCAATCTGCTGATCGGTCAGGGCGGAGCCGCCAAAGTCCCCCAGCCCAATCGTCAGGGTCCGGTGTTCCACAGCACCCAGCGTCAGGGCAATCCGCTGCGCGGCGTCCAGCTCGGCCCGGTGGCGCTGGCCGTAGTCAAAACTCAGGGCGTGGCACTCGCAGCCATCCAGCCGGGCCAAGGCCAGACAGGTGGCAGAATCCATACCCCCTGACAGGAGCACTACCGCCCGCGTGGCCATCGTCAATGACCCGGCCCGTCGCCCCAGAGGTACTTGTGCAGCTGGATCTGCAAGCGCACCGGCAGCCGGTCCTCGAGAATCCAGTTTGCCAGAGCCCGCGCTGACTGCTGCTCCCAGGCCGGCGAAAACAGGACCTCGCACCGGGCCGGCAGGTCCTGCTCGCGCAGCTGGTCCCGGGCCCACTCATAGTCGGGCCGATCGCAGATCACGAACTTGATCTGGTCCTCCGGCTTCAGCAGCGGCAGGTTGGACCACAGGTTGCGCTCACACTCCCCGGAAGCCGGCGTCTTGAGATCAAGGACCACCGCCACCCGCTGGTCGACGGCGGCTATATCCAGGGCGCCACTGGTTTCCAGGGAGACCCGGTAACCCGCGGCGCAGAGGGCCGACAGCAGCCCGAGACAGGCCGGCTGGGCCAACGGCTCACCCCCGGTGACGCACACGTACCTGACCTGAAACTCGGCGACCCGGGCCAGAATGGCCGCTAAGTCCATGCGCTGCCCGCCGTGAAAGGCGTAGGCCGTGTCGCAATACCCGCACCGCAGGGGGCAACCCGTGAGGCGCACGAAGGCAGTGGGATACCCGACGGGACGGGACTCGCCCTGGAGTGAATGAAAAATCTCGGTGATGCGCAGGGCAGACACGGGGAGGTTCTTGGGCAGGTGTGTCGGGGCCGAAGGCGACCGGGCTAGAGCCCCTCGGCGGTCATCCGCTCGAGGCGCTGGCCGGCGAGCCGGGCCGCCGTGGTTTCGGGAAAGTTCGCCACGACGGTCTGCAGTGCTTTACGTGACGCAACGAAGCGCTTCAGCTCATAGTTGCAGTAGCCGATCTTGAGGAGTGCATCGGGTATCTTGCGCGACTTGGGATACTTGTCGACGACTACGGAGAACTCAGGCAAGGCCTTGTCGTAGCTCTGGCTGACGTAATGGGTCTCGGCCAGCCAGTACTGGGCATTGTCCAGCAGGGAGCTCTCCGGAAAAGCGATCATGAACTGCTTCAGGGCCGCACTGGCCTCCTTGTAACGGCCCTGTTTCAGCAACTCGAAAGCGGCCTGGTAGTTGGCCCGATCCGTACCCCGGGGGACGGGGAGCTGGCCGGGAGGCAGTTCGCCCCCGTCGAGCACACTGCGCCCATCGGGGCTCGCGGTTGTGCGTTCCCCCAGGGCTTTCTCCAGGCTCTGGAGGCGCTGATCCACGTCGACGTACTGCTGCTTCTGCGCCGCGCCGGTCTGGTCCAGCCTGAACTGCAGCTGGTCGATCTGCTCCCGCAGGGCCTTTGCGTCCGCCTGCAGCTGCTCAACCTGCTTGAGCAGATTGACGAGTCCATCGCTGTCGATGACGCGCTCAACCCGGGTAACCCGCGTGTCCAGTTCCGCCAGCTTGATGTTCGTCGGGTCTTTCTCGGGGGGGACCAGGAGCGAACAGCCTGAGACCAGTGCCGCCGCCAGGGCCGCACCGAGAACCGTTAAACGCAGACCGGCAGCGAGGTGGCTCATGGCGCCTATTGCCCGTAGACGATCTCAACCCGGCGGTTCAGGGACCAGGCTTCTTCGTCGCTGCCAATGACAGCCGGGCGCTCCTCGCCAAAACTGACGGTGGCGATCTGGTCGGAGACCGCACCCTGAAGCAGCAGGACGTTGCGGACGGACTGGGCGCGCTTCTCTCCGAGACCAATGTTGTACTCCCGACTGCCCCGCTCGTCCGCATGACCCTCGAGGCGCACCCGCGCTGCCGGATTGGCCGACAGGTACTTGCCGTGGGCCTGGAGAATCACGTCGTACTCAGGCTTCACGGCAAAGTCGTCATACCCGAAATAGATGATCCGGTTTTCCTGGGAGGCTCCAGGGCCGCCCAGGGCACTGCCGCCTGTGGCGCTGCCCATGGCTCCACCAGCCCCCGTCCCGCCCGCGCTGACGCCGGACGATGCTGCACCGACCGCACCGGCAGCGCCCGCAGCACCCTCGTCGATGGTGGACTTGGACGGGCCCGAGCATGCTGTCACCAGCGTGACAATGAGCAGGGCTGCAACGGTCTTGAACTTCGTCATGGTCATAAACTCCTGAGACTGATCTTCTACCAGCAATAAGGCCGCCACTAATCCTCCGCAAAGGGGGACCAGGCGGGTTCCCGCACGTCGCCATCGAGCTCCGGTATGCGCGTCCTGATCCGGCCGTTGGTGCTGACGGTGGCCAGGACTCCGCGGGTTCCCTCCCGGGTCGCGTAAATCAGCATCTCACCGTTGGGAGCAAAGCTCGGCGATTCATCGAGGCGCCCGTCCGAGAGGACCTGCGTACTGGATCGCGCCAGATCAATGAGTGCAATTCTATAGTTGCCACGGTCGTTATGCACTACAGCCAGTTGCTTGCCATCCGGCGCCATGCGCGGCCTGGCATTGTAGGACCCCTCAAAGGTCATCCGCCGGGCGCTGCCGCCTTCCGCGGCCACCCGGTAAACCTGTGGACCACCCGCAGCGTCGGACGTGAAGTAGATCTGCTCCCCGTCCAGCGACCAGGTGGGCTCGGTATCAATCGCAGAGCCGCTCGTGAGCCGGGTCAGGACCTGCGTGTTGAGGTCCAGAGTGTAGAGGTCGAGATTGCCATCCTGCCGGGAAAGGGACACTGCGAGGCGCTGGCCATCGGGAGACCAGGCGGGCGCGCCATTGACGCCGGGCCGGGCAGAGACCCGCTTCCGGGAGCCGGAGCGCAGATCCTGGACATAAATCTCCGACCGGTTGGCCTCGAAGGACACGTAGGCAACTTTCCGGCCGTCCGGGGACCAGGCGGGAGACATGATGGGCTGCCGGGACTCCACCATGATCCGGACGTTCTGGCCATCCGCATCCGCCACGACCAGCCGGTAGGTGCTGTTCACCTGGCCCTGGGACTGACTGCGGGACACGGTCACGTAGGCAATCCGGGTGGAGAACACGCCGCGAATGCCGGTCAGCTTCTCATAGATCACATCCGCAACCCGGTGGCAGCTGCGGCGGAAATCGGCCGCCGTGGCAGGCTGGCGATAACTCAGGAGCTGCTCGCCCCGGAGCACGTCGAACACCTGAAACTGGATTTCGTACTGGTCCGGAACTGACTGGACGACCCGCCCGATAATCAGGAAATCAGTCGCCTGGATGCGCCAGTCACCAAAATCGACGTCCGCTCCCGTGGTGGGCCGCTGCAACAGGTCTTTGCGGTCCAGCGGAGCGAAGCGCCCCGACCGCGCCAGATCGGCAGCCACCACGCCGGCCACATCAAGGGGGGGGGCGGCACCCGGGCCCTGCCAGCCAAAGGGCACGACAGCAATCGGCAGCGCCTTGTCCACGCCCTCGGTGATCTGAATCTGCAACTCGGCCTGCCCCGGGCTGGAGATCAGGATCAGGACGGCAGCAAACACGGGGACGAGCTTATGCATAGGCAGGGTCTTCCTTGGCCCGGCAGCCCGGACGGCGGCTATTGTTCCGGTTTAAACGTAAAGCGCAAGCGGCGATCAAAGAGGCTGGGATCATCCGGCAGCGGCAGCGGCGATGAGTTGCGCACGGCGGCCTCGATGGAACGGCGGACCACGGCGTCCCCATTGCAGCTCTCGGTCTGGACGTCAATAACCTCGCCGCCGGGAATCTGCGTCACGGCCACGACGCATTCGATGCCCGGTGCGGCAGTGGCTGGTCGAATCCAGTTCCGGGTCACCTTCTGGCTGATCAGGCCCTGGTAAGCCGCCAGCGCACCCGACTCTGTAGCTTGCAGCAGACGCTCCTCCGCTTCGAGCTGCTGGGCAATTTCCTGCTGCGCGGCCTCCTCCCTGGCGAGCTTTGCCTTGAGCTTTTCTGCCTCGAGCTTCGCCGCGACTGCCTTTTCCCGGTCCAGCTTCCCCTGCTTCTCCTGCTTCTCCTGCGCCGCCGCCTGCTCGCGCTGGGCCTTCTGCTGCTCTGCCCGCGGGGCCTCAGGCTTTGGTTCGGGCTTTGGTTCGGGCTTTGGTTCGGGCTTTGGTTCGGGCTTTGGTTCGGGCTTTGGGTCCGCCCTCGGTTCTGGCTTCGGTTCGGGCCGCACTACGGGGGCAGGTTTGGGCGCTGGACGCGGCGCTGCCCGAGACGGACGAGCCGCGTTGGGGTCAACCACGGTCGCCTTTATCGCTAACTGGGTTGGCGGCGGGGACCGGGGCAGGGTCAAGCCACCCACCAGAATCAGCAGCAGCAGTGCGCCGTGTCCCGCCAGGGACCAGGTGATGGCGCGGTCCGGTGCGAGGGCGGCCAGGTCAAGGCCCTCCCGTCGGGGCGGGTCGAGCCGTTTCAGTCATCCTTGACCGCTCCATTCAGCAGGACCTGTTAACTGCGTCGCCGGGGACTGGCCGGGGCCTCAGTGAGAAAGCCGACGTTGGCAGCGCCGGCCTGCTGCAGCAGGACCAGCGCCTGAACCACGGCACCATAGGCAACTCGCTGGTCTGCCTTCAGCAGCACGGGCGTCTTCGGGTTTCTCCGGAGCACCGCCGCCGCCAGCTCAAGGACCCGCTCCGCGGCGAGGGGCGCGTCCTCATCATCCCCGACACTGAGGTACAGGGCTCCGTCGGCGTCAATGGACAGTACCAGTGGCTCCTGCTTCTGGGGCGACACGATCGGCTCCGCTGCCGCCTGGGGCAACTGCACGTCAACACCCTGCGTCAGCAACGGCGCCGTGACCATGAAGATCACGAGCAGCACCAGCATCACGTCGATGTAGGGAACGACGTTGATCTCAGCCATGAGTCTGCGCTTGCGCGACTTACGCACGGCTTAACGGGCTCTGCCGGATGCCACGCCCTGCTGGGTCGGTGACGGCTGGCCTGGCGGTTGTGGGGACTGGGGGTAGGACCGGGCGTGAGCATGCCGCTCAACCACGCTGAAAAACTCCTCGATGAAGCTGTCGTAGCGAACCTCGAGGCGACTCACCTTGTCGGCGTACCGGTTGTAGGCAATGACGGCTGGAATGGCCGCGAACAGGCCCATAGCCGTGGCGATCAGCGCCTCTGAAATACCCGGCGCCACCGCGGCCAGGGTGGCGGACTGGACGTTACCCAGTCCACGAAAGGAATTCATGATCCCCCACACCGTGCCGAACAGACCCACATAGGGGCTGGTCGAGCCGATCGTGGCGAGAGTGGACAGGCTCTCCTCCAGCCGGTCCATCTCCCGCATCTGGGCCACGTGCATGGCGCGCCGCACACCCTCCAGGATCTGGTCAGCCGACATGCCAGGCTGATCCGTCAGGCGCCGGAACTCCCGGAAGCCCGCCTCAAACAGTCCGGCCATGTCGGCTGCCGGCTGCCCGCCCCGGGTCACGTCCTTGTAGATCGCCGACAGGTCACCGCCGGACCAGAAGTTCGTTTCGAAATCATCAGAGCCCAGGGCCGCCTCACGGAGTACCCGCCGCTTCCGCACAATAATGGCCCAGGAGGTGACTGACGCCGACAGGAGCAGCAGCATGACCAGCTGGACGACGATGCTGGCAGTAAGGATCAGATCAAGTATCGAGGGATTCGCCGTCATCTCAGGGTTCCTCAGCGTCGAACAGGTTGCTCCCGGCATCCGCCAGGCCTCGGGGTGGCTGCAAACCAAAGTGCTGGTAAGCCCGCCGGGTAGCAATGCGGCCGCGAGCCGTGCGGCTCATGAAGCCCTGCTGGATGAGAAAGGGCTCCAGGACGTCCTCGATGGTGCCGCGCTCCTCACCCAGGGCTGCGGCCAGGGACTCGACCCCCACCGGCCCGCCATCGAAGCGCTCGATAATGAGCGTGAGCAGGCGCCGGTCCAGCAGATCGAAGCCGTTAGGGTCCACATCCAGCAGATTCATCGCCGAGCAGGCGGTCGCTTCGTCGATGCTGCCGTTGCCTTCTACCTGGGCAAAATCCCGCACCCGACGCAGCAGACGGTTGGCGATACGCGGGGTCCCACGGGACCGGTCCGCCAGCTGCCAGGCGCCGCCATCATCCAGAGCCACGCCGAGAATACGGGCGGACCGCAGGAGAATCTGGTGCAACTCCTCCCGCCCGTAAAACTCCAGGCGCTGGACGATGCCGAAGCGGTCGCGCAGAGGAGACGTCAGCAGCCCGGCCCGGGTTGTCGCACCGACCAGCGTGAACGGTGGCAGATCGAGCTTGATGGAGCGCGCCGCAGGACCCTCGCCAATCATGATGTCCAGCTGAAAGTCTTCCATCGCCGGATAGAGGACTTCCTCAACCACGGGACTGAGCCTGTGAATCTCGTCGACAAACAGCACGTCCCGCGGCTCCAGGTTGGTCAGCATGGCGGCCAGATCCCCCGGGCGCTCCAGGACCGGACCTGAGGTGTGGCGCAGGTTGACCCCCAGTTCGTTGGCCAGAATGTTCGCCAGGGTCGTCTTGCCCAGCCCGGGCGGACCAAAGATCAGCGTGTGGTCGAGGGCTTCGCCGCGCTGACGGGCCGCCGTCACAAAGACCTGAAGCTGGCGCTTGACCGCCGCCTGGCCCACGTAGTCAGCGAGACGCTGGGGCCGGATCGAGCGGTCAGCCTCGTCGTCGCCGAGCGCCCCGGTCGTGATCAGGCGTTCACCTGTGCCCATGTTCAGCTCTTTGCGCCGGCGGCCGAACGGAGCACGGCCCGCAGCAGTTCTTCAACCGAGGTCACAGACTCGGGGACCCTGTCCAGCATCCGCCGGGCTTCCGGCGGCTTGTAGCCCAGAGCAACCAGTGCATCCAGAGCCTCTGCCCGGGGCTCTGCGGGCGCAGCAGGACGTCCATCGGTGACTACCGCCAGGCCAGGGACCCGGTCGCGCATTTCGATGATGAGGCGCTCGGCGGTTTTGCGCCCGATCCCCGGGAGCCGGACGAGAGATCCGACATCGTCAGCCTCCACTGCCCGCACAAAGGCCTCGACCGTCATGCCCGAAAGAACCCCTAAAGCGGTCTTGGCGCCAACCCCACTAACCCTCAACAGATCACGAAACAGGCGGCGCTCCGTTTCCGTCGAGAAGCCGAAGAGGGTGTGCTGATCTTCGCGAACCAGCAAGTGGGTGCGCAGAAAGACTGCCTGCCCTACATCCGGCAGCCGAAAACAGGTGGAGAGCGGCGCCATGACCTCGTAGCCAATACCTCCCACCTCCACCACCAGGAATGGCGGCTCCTTGTGGTCCAGAACGCCACGCAGGAAGCCAATCACCGGCGCAATCCCCGGCCTGGTTCCCGTCTGCGCTGCGGGAGCGCTGCCCCGGTCCTGGTCGGCGCCAGGGCCGGCGACAGTCGGGCCAGCCGGGCGAGCAACGGGCGGGTGTGGGCATGACACAGAGCGACAGCCAGAGCATCGGCCGCATCCACCTGGAGCGGATCGCGGTGATTCAGCAGCACCGCGACCATATGGCTGACCTGCGCCTTGTCGGCCTGACCGAGACCCACTATGGCCTGCTTGACCGCCCGGGCCGCGTACTCAAATACCTGGGCACTCTCAACGCCCCGGGTAAACGTGCCGCAGATGGCCGCCGAGCGGGCCTGGCCCAGCTTGAGGGCCGAATCCGCATTGCGTGCCAGGAACACCTGCTCGACGGCTACCGCCGCGGGCCGGTACCGGGTCATGAGCTCCTGCACACCGGAGTAGATGACCTGCAGACGGGCCGGCAAGGCGCCATCGGCCGTACGAATGCAGCCGCTGGCGACGTGCACGGAGCGGCGCCCGTCCGAATCGATGATGCCGAAGCCCGTAATCCGGGAGCCGGGGTCGATGCCGAGTATCCGGATGGGGCCGCTCAACACACCCTAACCTGTACCCGCAGCCTGCATCAGAAGCGCAGGTTGAAGCCGGTGTTCAGCCCGGTGTCGAAGTGGGTTGCCGGACGGTTGTCGTAGTCAGCCCGCACGTACCGGGCACCCACGTAGACCTCCGCCTGGCGGGTGATGCTGAAGCCCGCCCGCACCGTGCCGTCCAGGTACTCGTCAGCGTCACCGCCGCAGAGGACCTCAGGGGCCCAGTAGCCTTCAGCGGACAGCGCCACGCGGTCGTAGCGGGGCAAAACCCAGCGGACGCTGCCACCCAGGCCCAGGGCATAGCCGTCGCGCTGACTGCCGTCGCCGTCCAGGTAGGCAAGCCGTCCGCCGATGCCGGCCGCCAGCTTCTGCTTGCCCACCGAGGGGGCGCCAACAGCCAGGACACCGGCACTGAAAACATCGCCGGCGGCGCTATTGTGCAGCACGCCGCCCTCAAACCGCGCACTGGCGCCGAGGGCAGTGGCGTAGACCGTGCGGAAGGCGTCCGCGTTAACGCTGAGATCGATTTCATGGGCGCCCGCCCCGGCCGGCAGGCAGGCCAGGATCAGGATCAGGATCAGGAGCACCGGGCCTAGCTGATTCCGCATGGCTGATTCCGCATGGCTCATTCCTCGCAACAACGGGGGAATGATAACCGAATTGGAATCAGCGATTGATGGCGTGCAGGGCCCGACGGTCGACGGACAAGGCCGCTTCATGCAGTGCTTCCGCCAGCGACGGGTGCGCATGAATGGTGCGCTGGAGGTCCTCAGCAGTGGCCTGGAATTCCATGGCCACGACGGCCTCGCCAATCAGTTCACTGGCCATGGGCCCAACGATGTGCACGCCGAGAATCCTGTCATCGGCGGTGCTGGCCAGAACCTTGACCAGTCCCGCCGCCTGCTCCATGGCCCGGGCCCGGCCGCTGGCTGCAAAGTTGAAGGTGCCCACCTTGTAGTCAAGGTGGGCCTCCTTGAGCTGCTCTTCAGTCTGGCCAACCCAGGCAATCTCCGGGGCGGTGTAGATGACGCTGGGGATCACGGCATAGTTCACATGACCGTAACGGCCGGCAATGAGATCCGCCACCATGACGCCCTCCTCCGAACCCTTGTGCGCCAGCATGGGGCCCCGGACCACGTCCCCCACGGCCCAGACGTTCGGTGCGGAGGCCCGGCACTCGCCGTCAACCTCGATGAAGCCCCGCTCGGAAAGCTTCACGCCAGCAAGGGGATCCAGCAGTCCCTCGGTGTTCGGCCGGCGGCCGACCGCGACGATCAGGCGATCAACCTCAAGGGTGTGCCGGCCCCGCTGGTCCTCATACGTGAGGGCCACTCCGCTGGGCCCTTGCTCTGCCGACGTGACCTTGGCGCCCAGCCGGATATCCAGACCCTGCTTCTTGAGCTGTAGCTGGGCTGCCTTCGCAATCTGACCGTCAACCATGCAAAGAAAATGCTCCATGGCTTCCAGCACCGTCACCTGCGCGCCGAGCCGGCTCCAGACGCTGCCCAGCTCCAGCCCGATGACCCCGCCGCCAATCACGCCGAGGCGACCAGGCACGGCGGTCAGATCCAGTCCGCCCCAGGAATCGACGATCGCTGCACCATCGAAACGCGCGAAGGGCAGCTCGATTGGGGTGGAACCGGTGGCCAGCACCACGTGCTCTGCTTCCAGCAGCTCTGGCTTGCCCCCCCGGGGCGTGTAACGCACCTTGTTCCCGGGCAACAGATGGCCCCGCCCGAACAAGCCAGTCACCCCATTGGCCTTGAAGAGTTCCTGAATCCCGCCGCCGAACTGGCTGACAATGCGGGCCTTGCGCGCCTGCATTGCGGTCAGATCAAGTTCCGGGGGATTCACGCGGATACCATGCAGCGCAAATTCACTGCCTGCCCGGTGAAACAGCTCTGAAGACTCAAGCAGTACCTTGGAAGGAATGCAGCCCGCATTGAGACAGGTACCGCCGAAGGCTGGCTGACCGTCCCGGTTCTCCCAGGCGTCAATGCAGGCGACACGCAGGCCGTTCTGTGCGGCGCGGATGGCGCCGACATAGCCGGCGGGCCCGCCGCCGATAACCACGACGTCGTACTTGCCGCCCCCCACTGTTCCGGATTTGCTCACGGTCAGACGCCAAGCAGGAGTCGGGCAGGATCCTCAAGGGTGTTTTTCATCGCCACCAGGAATTGCACGGCCTCCCGGCCATCAATAATGCGGTGGTCATAGGTCAATGCGACGTACATCATCGGCCGCGCCACGACCTGGCCATCAACGACCACCGGTCGCTCCTGGATCTTGTGCATCCCGAGGATGCCGCTCTGGGGAGGGTTAAGGATCGGCGTGGAGAGCAGTGAGCCAAAGACGCCACCATTGGTGATGGTAAACGTCCCACCCATCAGGTCTTCCATACTGAGAGAGCCTTCCCGCGCCCTGCGGCCGAAGTCGGCGATGGCGCTCTCGATGCCAGGAAACGAAAAGCGGTCCGCATCCCTCAGCACGGGAACGATGAGGCCCCTGTCGGTGGAGACCGCAATGCCCACGTCGAAGTAGTCGTGATAGACGATGTCGTTGGCTTCAACGGAAGCATTCACGACGGGATAGCGCTGCAGCGCTTCGATGGCAGCCTTGACGAAAAAACCCATAAAACCCAGCTTGACACCGTGCTGCTTCTCGAAGGTGTCCTTGTAACGGGCCCGGAGCGCCATTACCGCCGACAGGTCAACTTCGTTGAAGGTCGTCAGCATGGCAGCGTTCTGCTGAGCCTCTACCATGCGCTGGGCGATGCGCGTGCGCAGCCGGGACATCGCCACGCGGCGCTCCGTTCGCCCTCCCGGAGTACCCACCGCGGGAATCGGGGGCTGCGCCGCAGGCACCGGGCGCAGGTTGGGCCCGGAGGGGTCCTGTTTCACGACATCGGCTTTCACTATCCGGCCCTCGGGCCCGGAACCCTGAACCATCGCGGGATCGATGCCCTGTGCCTGAAGAACGCGCCGGACAGCCGGACCTGTCTTTCCGGCGCTCCTGCCTGCCATGGCAGCGACTGGCGCAGCGACTGGCGCAGCGACGGCGAGAACAACTGCCACCGGCGGGACGACGGCAGTCGCTGCCGGCACGGGCCGGGCCGACGAGCCCTCGGCAGCCGGCTCAAGGATGGCAAGCAACTGCCCGCTGGTAACAGTGGTGCCGGCGGGAACGCGCAGCTCCCGGAGCACGCCCCGGGCAGGGGCGGGCAGCTCAAGGACCACCTTGTCGGTCTCGAGATCAGCAAGGTTCTCGTCGCGCTCGACCGTGTCGCCCGCCGCTTTGTGCCACGTCACCAGGGTGGCATCGGCCACAGATTCCGGGAGGCTGGGGACCTTGACTTCTATGCTCATGGATTTGCTACTTCGTGGCGTTCTGCAACTACTGAACCTGGGCCGAGAGCGCAGTCTCAACGAGAGACTGCTGCTGCTGGACGTGCAACTGGAAGATGCCGGGTGCCGGTGCCGCCGCGCCCCGCCTGCCAGCATAGAACACCTGCTGGCCCGCCTGGAGGGGCCGTTGCAGCTGATGACGGATCTGGTACCAGGCGCCCTGATTCTGGGGTTCCTCCTGGCACCAGACCACCTCCCGGGCAGCCGGATAGCTCGCGAGGATCGCCGCGTACTCAGCGCTGGGGAACGGGTACAACTGCTCAATGCGGACCAGCGCCACGTTGGTGGAACCCTGCGCACGGCGGGCCTCCAGCAGGTCGAAGTAGACCTTGCCGCTGCAGAACACGACCCGCTGCACACCGGCCGTCTCCAGGGGATCAACCTCCGGAATGACGAGCTGAAAACGCCCGGACCTGAGCTCGGCCAGCGGGGAACTGGAGAGCCGGTGCCGGAGAAGGCTCTTCGGCGTCATCACGATCAGGGGCTTCCGCAATGGCCGGAGCATCTGCCGGCGGAGCATGTGGAACATCTGACCCGGAGTGGACGGAATACAGACCTGCATGTTCAGCTCGGCGCAGAGCTGGAGGAACCGCTCCAGCCGGGCGGAGGAATGCTCCGGCCCCTGCCCTTCCTGACCGTGCGGAAGAAACAGGGTCAGGCCGCAGAGCCGCCCCCACTTGGCCTCGCCCGAACTGATGAACTGGTCGATCACCACCTGGGCGCCGTTGCAGAAGTCGCCGAACTGCGCCTCCCAGATCACCAGGGAGTCCGGGTCGGTGGTGGAGAAGCCATATTCGAAGCCCAGGACAGCCTCTTCGGACAGCAGCGAATCCGTGACCGTAAACGCCCCGCGGCCCGCCGTAGCGAGATTGTCGAGTGGCGTAAAGGCCTGATCGGTGAGCTGATCATGCAGGACACAGTGGCGATGAAAGAAGGTCCCACGCCCGCTGTCCTGACCGGTCAGCCGGATCCGTGATCCCTGCCTGATCAGGCTGCCGTACGCCATGAGCTCCGCAAATCCCCAGTCCATCGGGATCTCGCCTGCCGCCATGCGGTCGCGATCGGCGACAATCTTTGCCACGCGGGGATGCAGGCTGAAGCTCCCTGGCACGCGATTCATTTCGCGGGCCAGTTCGGCGATCTCCTCCGCAGGAATACCGGTACTGTGCAGTTCGTCCCAGTCGCCTTTCTCGTAACGGGTCCAGTCAACCGTGTACTCATTGCCGATCATGCCCAGGGCCGCCTGGGGGAGCGGCTGGCCCGCTTCTACCCGGCAACGGTAGTCCTCATTCAGGCGCTCGGCTTCGGGCGCGTCGACCACACCCTTTTCCATCAGTCTGCGCGCATAGATCTGGCGGGTTGTCGGGTGCTTGCGGATCACCTGGTACATCTGGGGCTGGGTCGCCGCCGGCTCGTCCGCCTCGTTGTGCCCGTGCCGCCGGTAGCACACCAGATCGATGACGACATCCTTGTGGAACGTCTGGCGGTACTCCAGCGCCAGCCGGGTGACAAAAACCACCGCCTCCGGGTCATCGCCATTCACGTGGAACACCGGAGCCTCGATCATCCGGGCAATGTCACTGCAGTAAGGTGTAGAACGGGCATCCCGCGGGTCACTGATCGTGAAGCCCACCTGGTTGTTGATGACGATATGGACCGTACCGCCCGTCTTGAAGCCCCGGGCCTGGGAAAGCTGAAAGGTTTCTGCCACGACGCCCTGGCCGGCGAAGGCTGCGTCACCATGAATCAGGATGGGGAGGATCTCGCTGCCGTCCTCATCCCCACGACGTTCCTGGCGCGCCCGTACCGAGCCCTGCACCACGGGATCCACGATTTCCAGGTGGGAGGGATTGAAAGCCAGTACCACGTGCACGTTGCCACCGGGCGTCCGCAGGTCCGCCGAAAACCCCTTGTGATACTTGACGTCTCCAGAGCCCTTGACGCGGGCAGGGTCGTAAGCGCCTTCAAATTCGGAAAACAGTTCCTGCGGTGCCTTGCCCAGCACATTCACCAGGACGTTGATGCGGCCCCGGTGGGCCATGCCCAGCACGATTTCCCGAATCCCGCCGGCACCGCCCTGCTGAATCAGGTCGTCCAGCAGCGGCAGCAGGCTGTCGCCGCCTTCAAGGGAGAAACGCTTCTGCCCCACATAACGGGTGTGGAGGTAGCGCTCGATACCCTCAGCCGCCGTCAGCTGCACGAGGATGTGACGCCGCTCGTCGTCGGTCAGGGGATTTGCAAGCATGCCCCGCTCAAGGCGCTCCCGGATCCAGACCCGCTCCCGGCCGCGGGACAGATGCGCGAAGTCGGCCCCCACCTTGCCGCCGTAGACGGTCTTGAGGGTCACGAGCAGGTCCCGCAGGCGCATGCGCACATCGGTCTGCCCGGCCAAATTCCCCACGTAGAACTCGGTATCGAGATCGGCCTCCGTCAGGCCTGCGTAGTCGAGGCGCATGACGTTGGGCATGGGCCGCTCCTGCATACCGAGGGGGTCCAGGTCTGCAATCTGGTGGCCGCGCAGGCTGTACACCTGGATAAGCCGGGAGACTTCGGCCTGCTTCTCGGTCAGCGGGCCGCCATCGTCGGCACTCGCGCCTGCAAACCGGATGCGCTCCGGACCGGCGGCCGGGGTGGCTGTGATGCGCTGGGATCCAGCCCCGACCGGACTCGCCGGCGTTGGCTGCCTCGGCAGCTGGGGACCGGGCGGGGCCTGCTCAGAGAAAAACTGCCGCCAGCGCGCCGGCACCGAGGCGGGATCCTGCAGCCAGCTGGCATACAGGTCTTCCACATAGGCGGCATTACCGCCAAACAGCGGCGACGAGGCATACATCTGGCGCAAGTTCTGGTTCATGGGGGTCCCGTGCTCTCCGGAGCCGCCACTATAAGTATGTAGCGTCCGGGATCAAGGAAAAATTCCCGGAAGGGCGCCGGGCCGAACCCGGCGGTTGGGCCTAGTCCGACCAGGGACGCCAGTGAAAGGGCAAGGCGGCAATGTAGACCGAGAACAGCCAGAGTTCCCACAGAATGAGCACCGCATAGCCGGCACAGAACAGCTGCAGGACCCGAATCACCGGAATCATGCCCATTAACTGCCGGTGCGCGGCGACGGCGAGCAGCACAACGCTGGCACAGGTCACCCCGATCTTCATCACCAGGAAGCGCTCTACGTCGTGGGCGATCAGGGCGCCCATCAGGATATTCATCTCCTCGGCACCAATGGCCATGAGGTTGAGGGTAAAGAGCGCGTCGGCACAGCACATCAGCACGATGACAAGGACCAGATAAAGGACCCGGGGTTCATGCCAGTCCAGGAAGATCCGCTCGTGATCGCCATCCCGGCGACCCAGGCGCCGGCGGGGCCGAAAACTGCCGTAGGTGAACGACCACACGGAACTGCTGCGTCGCTCGCTGTCACGTCGCTCCGGAACGGCAGGTGCGGTCAGCCCCCCATCCCCCGTAAGGCGTGCGAGCCAGTCGCGCCAGGGGCTGTGGGCCGGCTTCCCGGATTCTTTGTCCCCCACGGCAATGACGCTGCGAACCACAGGGTAATGATAGGCAAGCCGTGGTCGGTAGCGCCGGACTCAGGTCGCATTTACGCCGGTCGCAGCGCTCGCTGGCCGCCCAGGATCACCAGAGACAGGACGAAGACACCGCCCAGCAGCGTCAGGGGAATGCCAACGATTTCAGGGACTCGCTGCCACCCATGGCCCGCGTAGAGGACGCCGACACCCGCCAGATAGCCGAGGCCGATAAACCATCGCGCCCGGCGACTCAGGCCGAGACCGTGCATCTGGGTGATGCTGAACGTGGCGAGCCCGCCCAGGAGAAACATGCGCCAGCCGTGTCCCGCGAGGTAAGCCACCATGCCACCGTGGAAGGCAAAGGACACCTCCAGAAGCACAGTCCACTTGCGGTTCACGTGGGCGCGAGTGAAGAAGAGGCTGCCCTGCAACATCAGCAGGAACATGTACAGAAAGCCAAAAAGGTGCCCCCAGGTGTCTTCCATGGGGTGATACCAGAAGGTGTAAATGATCGCCCAGGAAAAGTAGTAACCGTGGTAGCGCCGCAGGAATGGCCCTGCTCTCTCCACCCAGGTGGACCCGGCTCCGAACAGCAGGCCGCGCCGCTTGTTCTCCATGATCAGGACGACGATGAGCAGCAGGATCACGGACCACTGGGCAGTGGCTTCGTGCACGTCCTGAGCAAGCCCGTCGTACCAGACCTGGGTCTGGACGAAATGCAGGGCAATGCCCAGGGCATTGACGCCGAGAGCGAGCACATTGAAACGGTGGAGCCCCCCTGTATAGCCCGGCCGCTCCTTCTGGGCGGACCAGATCAGCCACCACATCGCCACCTGATGCACCAGATAGCCTGCCCAGGCCGTCGCCCGCGTCCAGACGGTGGGCGCCACCAACTGCCACTCGTACCAGAACCCCGGCCGGTCGGGAGTCAGCGCTCCAGGCACCAGCCAGTGCGCCCCGGCGTACCAGATCAGGGCTGTGAACCCGAAACTGAAAAGGATGCCGCCCCAGAGTGCCCGACTGCTTGCGGTGGACTGATTCACGGGCATCCTCGGCTCTTCGTGGCAGGTAGCAACCCGGATCCCTCCTGCGCACCACAATGCGGCCGCTGGCTGCCCTGGCCAGGCAACCGGCGGGCTGCCAGGGGGCCTCAGCTACCAGGCGATGGTGTCGCCGTTGTAGCGGGTGAAACTGCCGGTGCGCTGGAGGTCGAGGCCCGCAATCACCTGGCGAAGCCCCGTAATGCTCTCCTCCACTCCCAGCAGTGCCGCATCACCACCGAGGCGGGTCTTGACGTAACCGGGGCACACCGCAGCACAGACGATCCCGCGGGGTTTCAGTGCGATAGCCAGCATGGTCACCACCTTGTTGAGAGCGGCCTTGCTCGAGCAGTAGCCGAACGTGGCGTACAGGCCCTCCACGTTGGACCCCGTGCTACTGGAGACAAAAATCATCTGCCTCCGCTGACTGGCTGCCACGTGCTCGACGAAAGCCTCGGCCATCTTGAGCGGGGCGATGCTGTTGACCTCGAGTACGCGGCGCCACTCCGGGTAGTTCATCGTTCCAAACTGCTGCTCATGTAACCGTGTGCGGTTCGGGTCCCGGGGACCGATGTCCCCCGCGTTGTTGATGAGGATATCGAGCGGTTGCCCCCGATACCGGGCGGCCAGGGCATCAATGGCGGAGTGCTCAATGACATCCAGGGCTTCGACGTTAATCGCAGCCGGGTACAGGGCGGCCAGGGCCGCGAGCTCCGGCGACTGCGCCGGGTTGCGACAGGTGGCGATCACCCGGGCGCCTTCCGCAGCGAACTGCCTGACCAGTTCCAGCCCGAGACCGCGGCTGGCGCCCGTCACCAGCACAGTCACGGTTTCCGACTCGTTCACCTCAAACCTCACGAGAGCCACCCACGGCGACCAATCCGGACGATTACCAGTTGCCGCTGCAACCAGCTTACCGGAATCCGGGCCGGCTACCCGGTGGCCGTCTCCTGCTGAAGAGACCCTCCCGAGAGGCTCTCCCCCGGATTTTCAGCTACAGTTCTGACTCGTTCCGGAAGGCCCACGTATGCAGACCGCCACAGGCCAGAACCACCCCTCGGAGCGGGTGTTTCCCTTCAAGCCCTGGTGGGGTCTGCTGGGCTGCGCCGCGTTCATGGCCGTTATCGTCCTCATGGCTCCCTACAGCGCCGACATCACCTTCAGGCCCGATAGAGCCGGGACCTGGTGGTACTACTGGCAACTCCCAGACGCGACGGTGTGGACGCGCCTCGCTGCCTGGGTTCCCTACAGCCTGCACCAGATTGCCATCTGGTACCTGATCGCCAGTGCGCAGCGGGCCCGCCCCCGCTATGTCTTTGGCCTCCACCTGTTCAATGTGCAGGCGCTGGCCATCAATGCCTTCTTCGTCCTCCTGCACGTTCTCCAGACCAAGCTCAGCTATGACGGACTTGCTCAGGACGCGCACGAAGCGACCTCCATGGGGTCCGTCACCCTGATGTTGTTCCTGATCTTCCTTATGGAGAATCGCCGGCGGGGATTGTTCCTGGGCCAGCCGGTCCAGGCTCTGTACGGGGTGGGCGATGCGGTGCGTCGCTACCACGGCTACTATTTTTCCTGGGCCATCATCTACACCTTCTGGTACCACCCGGTAGAAATGACCTCCGGGCACCTGGCGGGCTTTGCCTATATGAGCCTGCTCATCCTCCAGAGCAGTCTCTTCTTCACCCGCTACCACACGAATCGCTGGTGGACGGTTTTTCTGGAGTGCCTGTTTGTCATGCACGGCGCCGTCGTGGCGCACACCATCATGAATCAACCGGGGCGCTCACCCTGGTCCGCATTCCTGTTCGGCGGAGTGACCACCTTCCTTCTCATCCAGATGCATGGGCTCGGCCTCTCGACCCAGGCGAAAATCGCTGTCGCGGCGCCCACGCTGTTGCTCATGGCCGTCTTCTATGCCAACTCCGGAGAGAGCGTTCTGGGTGCACCAAGGCTGACGATGATCATGTATGCCGGCACGCTGCTGACTGCGCTGACGGTCTGGATACTCATACTCATCGCCCGGAGGATGGGTGTCCCACAGGCCAGACTGGTGCCGGGCGCATGAAGCTCAAGGACCAGACCACCGGGATCACGGGGGCTTCCTCCGGTGGCGGTGAAGGCATGGCCACGGTATTCCACCGGGAGGGTGCCCACCTGAGCCTTTCGGCGCGGCGCCAGACTGAACTGGAGCGGGTGAAAGCCCTGTGCACCACGGGCCCGGGCCGTGTGCAGGTCCTGCCTTTCGACAGGGTCGATGCCAGCCAGCGGGAGGCCGCAGCCCGCACCGTGCTCGCCGACGCGCGCGGCTGGATATCCTCGTCAACAACGCCGGTATCGGCCAGCGTCCGGCAGCGAAAGACACCCTGCAGGCTGTCAACAGGCGTCCAATATTGACCAGGGGGTAGGGGGGTTTTTTCCTCGGGTCAGCGGGAAAACGCCTGCGTAAAAGCGCCCAGGAGCGCTTCTTGAGCCCATAGCTGTCATTGCCGGTTTCGAGGATGTTGCGACGCAGCCTTGGAACTTGATATCGGCGACGCCGCGGAGTAGAACATGAGACTTTCCTCCCGGAGTCCTGGCCATGAAGACCTTCTCCCTGCCGGCGCGTACTTTGCAGATCGCCGGGCTGGCGTTACTGGGCGCCACCGCCGCCATGACCGCCTGGGCCGACCACTCCTGGGGTGGCTATCACTGGGCCAGGACTACGCCGCAATTCACCCTCAAGGTCGGCAATAACATGAGTGTGGCCTGGACCCCCCGGCTGACGCAGGCATCATCTGACTGGAATTCACCCACGACATTTGGCGCAACCAGCACGCCGCTGCTGACCGCTATCGTAACCGGCACCTCTAACAAACGCTGCTCCATGGTTTCGGGCACGGTGCAGGTCTGCAACGGCCGCTACGGCCTCACTGGCTGGCTGGGGCTGGCATCAATCAATATTACCGGCGGGGTCCATATCACCCAGGGCATCGCCAAGATGAACGACACCTACTTCAACACCGCCACCTATAACAATCCTAACGAGAGACAACACGTGGTGTGCCAGGAAGTCGCCCATACATTCGGTCTCGACCATCAGTCCACGGATGGCAGCTCGCAAAATAGCTGCAATGACTACTTCTCGAATACCGGCGCGAACGCCGCCAGTACGAGCAGCACGAGACCCAATCAACACGACTTCGATCAACTGAACATCATCTACAGCCACCTTGACAGCACAACCACGGTTGCGAACGCCGTAGCGGCCACGGCGTCCCGGGGCGTCGACATCAGCGACGATGCCAGCAGCTGGGGACAGATGGTGAGCCAGTCGGCCAACGGACGCAGCTCGGTATACGAGCGTTACAACGCCAATGGGTCCAAGACTGTCACTCATGTTTTCTGGACCGAAGAAAAGACCGCTAACTGCCGCGCCTGCGACCATCGCTACGAATAACTGACCTGATCGCTGTCAACAGGCGTCCCCCACCAGCGCCTGTTGCGCGGCCAAGCACGCCCCGCACGGCTACTTCGACACGCTCCGGGTTGAACACCTGGCCGACAACATCGATGTCACCCTGCTGGTCATCGCCGGCATACGCAGCAATGTTTACGAGCAGGCGCTGAAGGCCGATGGTTCCGAGTACGGACTGAGCCGCTCAGGGGCTATAACCGGGATGAGCGCCGAAGACTGCGCGGAACAGGTCGTCGACGGCCTGCTGCGGCGGGACTACGAGATGGTGATTGGCATCGAGACCGCACGACAGGCTCTGCAGATCAAGGACTCGGACCCGAAAGCATTCGTCAAGCGCATGGCGGGCATGCTGAAGTGGCTGGAGCAGTCCTGAAATGCGCCCCGACCAGGATTCGAACCTGGGACCTCTCGCTTAGGAGGCTGCGGCTGGGCTAAAGCCGCCAATAGTCAACAACAGCAAGCAACTGATATGACTAGCTTACCGGAGTCGGGGGAAGTTGTTGAAGATTGCCACTTGTTGAGGGTGACTGTGCCAAGTTTGTGACAAATCGCCGCACCCCTACGCCCGCCTTTGTCGCTAGAAATGTCGTGTCTCCAGGAGGCTATTTATGCATCTCTGGCTTATGCAATTTGGAGCGCCTGAGTCACGCGGCTTGGTAGCAGCTTGGTAGCAGCGGGAGGTCGTTCATATTCGGCGGCGCTACGGCAATCCACCCTTGGCAACTTCCTGGGCCCAAAATCTCCTGCAATCATCGTCAGAAACCGACTGTTCGTTGCAATAGTCATTCCGCAATTGCGCTCTCTCTAGACGCTCCAGCAGTGCGCTACCCAGAATAGACCCGGCGATTAGAAGTCCTGCGAGAGCAATACTCTTGTCCGTGTCCATCAAAAGCTCCTTTCCAGTTATCTGTATATCTCGCCAACAAGAAACCCGCCTTTCAGCGGGTTCCCTGACTCAGTCTGTTGGTAGCCGCTAGCTGGCGACCTTCCTGCGCATCACGCCCATCAGGCCGAGGGCGGAGCCGAAGAGCCAGACGGCGGCATCGGGGCGATTTGCCAACTCGCGGGTCGGCGCGGTGGGAAGCGGGCCAGCCCGGTGGCCGTGCCGGCCGGGATACTGGGCTGGCAGACACAGCTTATGGGGTGTTTGAAGTGCCTATTCACACCTTAAAGTTCTCCACTCACGGATTTGCGAAAGAATTAGTACCTTCGGTTGGGCTAGGATCATTGTCAGCACTGACCAACGACAGGATATAGAGCTATGCGTATGTTCGTGGACGCAACCCAATATGGCTTGACCGCCGCATACTTGGCGGCCTCGGTAGTCGTAACCTATGCAGTGTTATTTGGTGTGGCGCGACTGTTTATGAGAACTTTCAGGCCACGGCTTTTGACGCACTTACTGATGCTGATCGGCGCGGTGCTTCTTGCTCCCTTTGTTGCTTTATTCGTC
>SHZI01000021.1 GCA_009692345.1 Gammaproteobacteria bacterium
ATGCTCGCGAGGATAAACACCGGAACCGAGATGGGCGCGAAAGCGAAAAGCAGGACGCTCGCCACGACCATCGTCAGGCTGACGATGACGATGTTGCGGGTCCCCACGGTATTGATCAGGCGGCCGGAAACCGGCGAGGCAATGGTCGCACCGACCACGCCGGGCAGCAGCAGCCAGGAGGCTGTGCTGGCTGACACGCCGGTCGCCGCAATCGCCAGCGCCGGGTAAAACGTACCGGCAGACTGGATCGCACCAATTCCGGCACCGATCAGCGCCGCGATCACTACGGGACGGGACTTGAAGAGGCCCGGGCGAATGATCGGATCCACCGCCCGCGTTTCTATCCGCCAGAAGACCGGAACGAGGGTCAGGGCAAGCACCAGCGCCAGCGCGACCGGCCAGGAGGTCAGGCTGGTGGCAATGGCCGTGGTGTCCAGCCCGTTGAGGCCAAAGACCAGAGCAGTGAGCAGGAGGGACAGCGTCGCAATCCCGGCAACATCGAGCGGCTTCCTCGCGTGGGGCGTGGTCGGGGGTAACAGGCGGAACGCGCCAGCGATCAGCACAGCGGCAATCGGCAGATTGATCAGGAACAGCCAGTGCCACCCGTAGGGCAAGAGTAATCCACCCAGCACCGGACCGATGATGAAGGCCAGGCCGAACACAGTGCCCAGGGTGCCGAGTGCCGGACCCCGCTCCTTCGGCGGCAGCGTGCTGCCGATGATGGCTGCCGCGATGGGGAGCACGCCGCCAGCGCCGAAACCCTGGATGGCCCGGCCCCAGTAGAGCATGGCGGGCTCAGTAGCCAGCACCAGCAGCAGCGAACCCAGCCCAAACAGGCCCACGCTGACGACATAGGCCGTGCGCGGGCCGACGCGATCGGAGAATTTTGCGAGCAGCGGCGTGCCGATCATCTGGCACAGGACGTAGGCGTTGAACAGTACCGAAAGCTGCCGCGTCGATATGCCGAATTCGGCCTGGATGCCGGGCAGGGCCGGCCCAATGATTGCCAGGTCGAGGGCGCCCATGAGGACGCCGAGAAACAGCAGGGCCTGAAGCGACTTTGAAGTGTTCGGAGGCAAGGTGGTTCCCCGGCAAGACGCGGTGAAGTTCGTCAGTCAGGATCAGTTGGATGCTGCCGGGCAGAAAACCGGCAAGGGCCAGCGCCCCTTCCGGGGCACGTCATAGCCGCTCATTGCCAGACTGGTCATTTTAGCAGTCGCAACGCGGAAGGGTGTCGCGTTCCGGTGCCGTTTATGGTTATGTGAACCTTCTCTATCAACCGACCCCGTTGCCGAGACCTTGCGCCGGCACCCGGGCGGCAAGAACTTGAGCGTTTTCCCGTTCAGTAAGGACCCCGTACCGATGAATCTCCAGCAGCTCTTTGGCCTCGTTCTGATCGCCCTCTTTCTCGCGTTCCTGCTCGTGAGTTCGATGGCCGGGTTCTACGTTGACTGGCTGTGGTTTGCCGAGGTCGATTACCAGCAGATATTCCTGCGCATCCTGAGCACGAAAGTGGCGCTTGGTGCGGCAGGCCTGGCCGTCGCGTTTGCTGCGCTCTACGCGAACGTGCGGCTTATGCAGCGGTCCCTCGGGCCGCGGTCATTCACCGTCTTCGGTCCGGAAGGGGCACGCACGGTCGCGTTCGACGCAGCGAGCCTGAAACCCATATTCCTGGTCGGCAGTGCCGTGGCCGCGGGCCTGATGGGCCTTTACGCCGCCGGTCAATGGGACACCTGGCTGATGTCCCGGAACGCGGTGTCCTTTGGCAACAGCGACCCGATCCTGGGCCACGACGTCGCTTTCTACATCTTTCACATGCCGCTGCTGCACGCGCTGCTCAATTTCGCCTTCTGGACCACGCTTCTCGCCGGACTGGCTGCCGCCCTCGGGTACTTTGCCGGCCAGAATCTCCAGCTGGATCCGGTGCGGGGCATCCAGATGAGCGCCAGCGCGCGGCGCCATCTCAGTGTGCTGGCCGCGTTACTCCTGCTGTTGCTGGCTTTTCGGGCGTGGCTCGGACTGTCAGAGCTGCTGGTCTCTCCTTCCGGGATCGTTTACGGCGCCTCCTATGTTGACGTGCACGCCGGCATTCCCACGCAGTGGGCGCTGATCGTTGTCGCGTGCCTGGGGGCGGCACTGGCGCTCTGGCAGACGCGCACCCAGCGCCTCTGGCCGCTGCTGGCTGCGGTTGGCGGGTACATCCTGGTGGGAGTGGCGGGCCAGGCCTACGGCATCGCCCTGCAGCGCCTGGTGGTAGCGCCCAACGAGCAGGTCAGTGAGGGCCCCTACATCGTCCACTCGATCGCTGCCACACGGACGGGTTTTGACCTCGACAAGGTGGAGGAGCGCCAGTTGTCGGGAGAGGCCACGCTGACGGCGGCAGACATCGAGCGCAACCGGGCCACCTTCGACAACGTGCCGTTGTGGAATGAACAGCCACTGCTGGATACCTTTGGCCAGTTGCAGGAAATCCGCACGTACTACGATTTCGCCTCGGTCGACAACGATCGCTACGTGATCGACGGCAAGTACCGGCAGATCATGCTTTCCGCCCGGGAGATGAACTCCGCTGCCCTGCCCAGCGGCACCTGGATCAATGAACGTCTGACCTTTACCCACGGGTACGGCCTGACTCTGGGCCCGGTGAATGAAGTGACGCCCGAAGGGCTGCCGGTGCTCTTTATCAAGGATCTGCCCCTGGCATCGTCGGTGGACCTGAAGGTTGAACAGCCCGCTATCTACTACGGCGAGCTGTCCAACGACCACGTGTTCGTGAAGACCGGCACGGCGGAGTTTGACTACCCCAAGGGTGACGACAACGTCTTCGGCAGTTACGCGGGCAAGGGCGGTATTGCGGTGGACACCCTGCTCCGTCGCGTGCTGTTTGCCATCCGGTTCGGCTCACCGGAAGTGCTGTTCTCGCCTAACCTCATCGAGGGCAGCCGCGTGCTGATGTACCGCCGGATCGCCGAGCGCGTGCGGCGGATTGCCCCTTTTCTGACCTACGATCCGGATCCCTACCTCGCGATCTCTGGCGGCCGCCTGGTCTGGGTGCAGGATGCCTATACCACCAGCTCACGCTACCCCTACTCCACGCCGGGCGCTGGTGGTGTGAACTACATCCGCAACTCGGTCAAGGTCACGATCGACGCCTACGACGGCACGGTCGTCTTTCACCTCGTGGATCAAGAGGATCCGCTGGCGGCCACCCTTTCCCAGGTCTTCCCTGAACTGTTTCGGCCGCTGGCCGCCATGCCTGAGGACCTGCGGGCGCGTCTGCGCTACCCCCAGGGCATCTTCGGCCTGCAGGCGGCAATGTATGCCACCTTTCACATGACCAGTCCCGATGCGCTCTACAACCGGGAAGACCAGTGGGACATTCCTTCTCTCGATGCGCAGGAAGGCGGCCAGCCGATGGCGCCCTACTACACCATCATGAAACTTCCGGGGGGTACCGACCCGGAGTTTGTCCAGATGCTGCCCTATACGCCGAAGCAGAAAGATAACCTGGCCGCCTGGCTGGTAGCCCGCAGCGATGGGGAGAACTACGGCAAGCTGATGGTCGTCCAGCTCCCCAAGCAGACGGTGATCTTCGGCCCGCGCCAGATTTCGGCGCGCATCAGTCAGGACCAGGTCATTGCGCCGCAGATCACCTTGTGGAACCAGCAGGGTTCGGAGGTCATCCAGGGCACGCTCCTGGTCATTCCGGTGGAAGAATCGCTGGTCTACATCCGGCCGCTCTATCTCCGCGCGGCCGGCGGCCGGATTCCGGAACTGAAGCGCGTGGTGGTTGCCTACCGGAATCAGATCGTGATGGAGCCAACCCTGGATATGGCGCTGGCCCGCTTGTTCCCAGGCAGCGGCACCGAGCGGCAGAAGGCACCCGCCGCTGGCAGCGTCGGTCTGGTCTCTGCAACGACTGCTGGATCCGCACCCGCCGATGCCTCAGACCGCACCGGGACAGGAGTAGGCGGCCTCGCGGAGCAGGCGCAACTCCAGTATCAGCAGGCCATGCAGGCACAGCGTGCGGGCGACTGGGCGGTGTACGGCGAGGAAATCAGGCAACTCGGTGAAACCCTGGAACGCATCCGGAGTGAGCAACCCAGGTAGCCAGCGCTTCCTGTCAGCGGGCCGACAAGGCGTCCCGGGCGCGAACCTCAAAGGTCAGGGAAGCCCAGAAGCTCTCCCAGTCCGCCGCCGGGTCCGTGGCCGGCACGGGGATCATGTGCACGGCCTTGACCAGCCAGCGCCCGGCACGATCGAGGGGCAGCTTGACGATACCGTCCTTCCCGGTGCGCGCCTGGAAGCGCCGGGCTGGCTGGTCGGCCGTAAAGGCTATGACCAGCACGCCCTCGACGGGTTTCCCCTGGTACCAGAGGGCAATCGGCAACCGGTCGCCCGGGACCAGCGCGTAGGGGTTGGCTCGCGGCACCAGTTCCAGTGGATAGCCCAGCGGCTGGTCGTAGCCGGACGGGTCCACGCCGGGCAGGACAGTACCGGTCAGGGCAGGACCGGCAACACTGATCAGGGACTTGGCACACCGGGAATAGTATTCCCGCCCGTTGGCCTGGGACGCCCCGCGCGCCTCGCGCAGCGCCTGAATCCGCTCCAGACCCTCGGAGCGCAGGTACTTGTTGAAGCGCTCCGCTTCGAGATCCACAAAGGATCGGGCGCTGTGATAGCCGATCAGCCTCAGGCCCGGAGACTTAAGGACGAGCGTGGCGGCCGGGTCGTCCCCGGCAAAACCCATCACGGGCTCGCGGCCCGCAGCGGAAGTGACCGAGAAAGCCAGAAACCAGTCCTTCACGTAGGGCTGGCTGGTTCCATTGAAGTCTTCGCCAACGCGCAGGCTGACGGGCACTTTGTTACCAACGGCCGTCACAAACACCGACGGCTCGATCCAGAAGTCGTGCGCCCCAGCCGGCGTAGCCCAACCGCTCGCCAGGAAAACCAGCGCGATGCCCCGTAGCGAGATGCTAGTGAGTAGAGCTTTCATTGGGTTAGTCTCGCACAGCCCCTCGAGCGAGATGTTGCCGTGAGCCGACGACTGAGACCCCCCACCTCGCTGCTTACCGGGGTCCTGGCTCTGGTACTCCTCGGCGGACTCCTCGCTACGCAGGTAGCCATGGCGCACCGGCTCCGGCCAGCCATCGTCACCGTCACGTTCAATGCCGATGGCACCTACACAGCGGCACTGCAGCTGAATCTGGAGGCACTCCTGGCGGGTATCGGCCCGGAGCATGAAGACACGAGCCAGGCCCCCCAGGCGGGAACCTACAACGCGTTGCGGGAACTGCCACCGGCGTCTTTGCAGGCCCGGTATGAGGCGTTTGCCCCGCGACTGCTTGGGGGTATCACCCTGCGCTTCGACGGCAGGCCGGTGTCTCCCGACGGGACTCAAGTCGCTATTCCGCCTGTCGGCAACACTGGCGTCGAGCGGCTGACGACAGTCACGCTCAGTGGCGCCATTCCAGCCGGGAGCAAGGCATTGACGTGGCGCTACGCACCGGAGTTTGGCGAGAGCGCGTTGCGCCTCGCGCTGCCGGACGGGACCATTGTCCGTGCCGACTGGCTGACTGCAGGAACGGAGAGCGCGCCATTTCAGCTGGACCCGGCCCTGGTCCCTGTACGCACCAGGGCCGACGTGTTCCGCGACTACACAGTGCTTGGCTACACCCACATCCTGCCCAAGGGCCTCGACCACATCCTGTTCGTCCTGGGCATCTTCCTGCTCTCAGTGCACTGGCGACCGCTGCTCTATCAGGTGACAGCGTTTACCATCGCCCACTCGATCACCCTGGGTCTGTCCCTGTACGGACTCATTTCGCTGCCGTCGTCGGTCGTGGAACCACTGATCGCCCTGTCCATCGTCTACGTCGCCGTGGAGAACATCCTGAGCGGCGAACTTAAACCCTGGCGGGTCTGGGTCGTGTTCGGCTTCGGCCTGCTGCACGGGCTGGGCTTTGCCGGTGTGCTCAAGGAACTGGGCTTGCCGGCCGGGGAATTCCTGCCGGCGCTGATCGCCTTCAACGTCGGGGTGGAACTCGGCCAGCTCACGGTGATCGGAGCAGCGCTGCTGACGGTTGGCTTCTGGTTCAGCCGGCGACCCTGGTACCGGAAGCGGGTGGTGATCCCGGCTTCTGCAGTGATCGCCCTGGTGGGCGCCTACTGGACGATAGCCAGAGTCCTGGGCTGAGTCAGCCTGACGGGCTCGTCAGCCGACGTCAGCACTCAGGTCCTGGTCTTTTTCCCGGGCTTCCTGTCGGCCCTTGCCGCTGATCCGCGCTTCCGCCTCTGCCAGCAGCCCTGGTTCTTCACCCAGCGCTGACGGAATCTCCGAGGCCAGCGTCCAGGACACCGTGAGATAGCGGGCAAGCTGGGAACGGGGATGGTGAATCGTCAGGTCGCGGACCCGCTGGGCAATGCGTTCAGCAAACCCTGCCACCCGCTCTTCCTCCGCGCCACCGATCATCACGGCAAACCGGTCGTGTCCGACCCGGGCACAGTAGTCAGCAGCGCGCTGCAGGGAGTTCGCTATGGCATGCGCCACCTTGCGCAGGCAGGCCTCCGTGGCATGGCGCCCAAACAGATTGTGATAGCTCTCCAGTGCATCGATCCGGAAGACGATGATGCTCAGGCGCTGCTGTTCGCGGCGCGCCACCGACCAGTCGCGGAGAAGAACTTCGAGGAGTGCGTGCCGGCCGGGGATACCCGTCACGGCGTCTGTTCTTTCATCCCGCAGGCTGCGAGCCCAGACGTCAGTGGCCGTGAACACACCCGTCCCGGCCATCGAAGCCGTGGTCTTCAGGGCTCCAGGTGCCGCGGCGCGGGGCGTTGCCCTATCGCTGCCAGGAACTGCGGTCAGCAGCCAGTAACTGGCTTTGCCGGGTTGGTCATACAGCGGTGCGGGACGGAGTTCCACGGTGCCGCCCTGGGCAGTTCGCGGTCGCCAGGGATCCGCAGATGCGGGATCGAATGCGCCGTCGGCGAGGCTGTCGGTCGAGCGGCCAATCAGCTCATTGGGGTGCAGACCGAGGGCCCGGCCCGCGGCAGCGTTGGCATAGACGACCTGCCGGTCCCGGTGCTGGGCATCGATAATCAGAGCCGGCGCGGCAACCGCATCCAGAGCCTGGCGCAGCAGATGACGATTGAGCTTTTTCAATGAGTTAGAAGTCATATCTCAACTTTATGAGATACGTCACCGCGGACCCCTCCGCGGCTGCGCACCACCCGGACGTGAATCCTAGCCTTAGGGAAAGCGGGGTTCTGTGAAGGTGGTCACTGACCGGAGCGAAGGCCGCCCGGTCTGTTCAATGCGCAGCGAGCAGGCCCATGACGAGGCGCTGCACGTCGACCATCCCGGAACCCAGAGAGGCGGCAATTTCCGCATGAATGGACTCCCCACCCGGGTTGCGGCCTGCGGCCCTGTTCACCACCACGCAGCAGACGGCATAAGCGATCTTCAGTTCCCGGGCCAGTCCCGCCTCGGGCATGGCCGTCATGCCCACCACGTCGCAGCCATCCCGTTCAAGACGGTCGATCTCAGCCCCGGTCTCCAGGCGCGGGCCCTGGGTGGCGCCATAGGTGCCGGTCGGAATCAGGTCCAGCCCAGACGCCTTGCCGGCTGCCAGCAGCCGGTCCCGCAGGGGCTGACTGAACGGCAAGGTGAAATCCACATGCTGCAGGGGGAACACGTCGTTGCCGGCGTAGGTGTGCTCGCGCCCCCAGGTGTAGTCGATAAGCTGATCAGGAATGACCAGTCGGCCGGGCGTCGCTGGCGGCGTAATGCCACCAACAGCGTTGATGCCCAGAACCTGCTCCACACCGAATTGCCGGAAGGCCCACAGGTTGGCTCGATAGTTGATCCGGTGCGGCGGAATCGTCGGGCCAGCAGGTGCGCCATGGCGGGCCAGAAACAGCACTTCCGCATTGGCAAAGCGATGCCGCTGCAGCGGAGCCGATACAGGACCCCAGGGCCCGGGTTCCAGCGCCAGCACTTCACCGGTGCCAAAGAGCTGCGCCGTCCCCGTACCACCGATGACGCCCAGGCGAATCATCGGCCCTTCACGCGCCTCCGGAGGCCGGAGGCACGCCCCAGATATCAGGCAGGTGGCGCCAGTGCCCCTGATAGTCCATCCCGCACCCGAACACGTACTCATCCCCGACTTCGAGACCCACCAGATCCGGCGCCGGTCCGAACTGGGCCCGGCCGTGTCGCTTGTGCACCAGCACCAGTGTGGTGATCTGCCGGGCACCCGCCTGCTGGCAATGACGGATCAGGAACTCCAGAGTCACGCCCTCGTCGTAGATGTCGTCCACGAGGATGACATGCCGGTCCCGGAGCGTGGCACGGGGCTGGGCCAGCCACTGGGGCAAGCCGCCCCGCGTGGCGTCGCCGTAGCGTCCGACCCGGCAGGTGTCCAGAACGAAGTCACCCTGGAGCTGGCTGGCCAGCCGCGCGAGGGGCAGCAGACCCCCGAGCAACACGCCCATCAGGACGCAGGTGTCGCGATCAAGCAGAGGCTGAGTAGCCGCCGCAAGCCGCCCGAAGGCGGCATCGACTTCGCCCCGTGCTACCAGCAAGCGCGCGCCAGGTACTGTCGGGTTCATCAACTGAGGGACAGTCCGGGTGGGGCCTGGGCTCTGTCCAGGGCGGCCACGGCCTGCCGCCAGGGAAGCGACCCGCGAAAGCCGTCATCGGCGACCGGCCGCCGACGCAGCGTGATGAGGCGAGCCTGGCTAACGATGTGGCCCGCGGGATGGCTATCGTGCTTCAGCGCTTCGATAGTCGCGTCGGCCGCCTCGGGATCGTTGCAGATCAGGGCCATATCAGCCCCGGCACCGAGGGCCCGGCGGGCCCGTTCGGGCATGTCGCCTTCGGTCACGAGCGCCTTCATGCTGAGGTCATCGGAAAAAATTACCCCGCCAAAACCAAAGTCGCCACGTAATGCCGTCCGCAGCCAGTAGGGTGAAAGGCTTGCCACGTCAGCATCCACCTGCGGATAGCGAACGTGGGCGATCATGACGCCATTCACGCCCTGTCGGATCAGCCGCCCGTAGGGCAGCAGATCGTCGTAGAGCTCCGGCAGCGTGCGGTGATCCACTGGCAGGTCCAGATGAGAGTCGGCAACGACGTAGCCATGGCCCGGAAAGTGCTTGGCGACCGCAATCATCCCGGCCTTGTGCATCCCGAGGACGTAAGCGGAGGCGAGTTCGGCCACAATCTCCGGCTCCCGGTGAAAGGAGCGGTCGCCGATCACCTCACTTAAGCCATAGTCCAGATCAATCACGGGCGCGAAGCTGAAGTCCACGCCGGTATCCAGCACCTCGGCGGCCATCAGCCAGCCACAGGTCTGGGCCAGCCGACGCCCCTCTGCGTTGTCCAGGTCGTACTGGTGCCCCAGCCAGCGCAGTGGCGGGAGGCGGTAGAACCCGGTGCGGAAACGCTGGACCCGCCCGCCCTCCTGATCCACAGCGACCAGCAGCGGGGGGGAACGCACACTGCGGATCTCAGCGACCAGTTCCCGGACCTGGGGCAAGTCCTGGAAATTACGGCCAAAGAGAATGACGGCGCCCACCAGGGGATCCCGGAGCCGGACCCTCTCAGCGGGCGTGAGCGCCAGGCCGTGAACATCCACCATCAGGGGCCCGAGGGTCATCGCCAGTCCGTTGCGTCAGGGAACCAGATTTACCAGCGTGCCGGGCAGGACAGCCTCGAATAGCCAGCACACGTCGGCGTTGCGCATTCTGATACATCCGTGGGAGAAGGGCACGCCCATCGGTTCCTGATCGGGTGTGCCATGAATGTAGATGTACCGTCGCAGCGTGTCCACGCTGCCGAGGCGGTTCCTGCCAGGCTCCAGGCCCGAGAGCCACAGGATACGGCTCAGTATCCAGTCCCGGCCGGGTGACTGCTGCTGCAGTTCCGGCGAGTACACCACGCCCGTTGGTCGTCGCCCCCGGAGCACCGCGCCTTCTGGCAGCTGGCCACCGATCCTGGCGCGAATGACGTGGCGACCCCGGGGCGTACAAAGACTGCCCTGCTGCTCCCCTGGCCCATAGCGCGACGTGGAAACGAGGAACTCCCGCTCAACACGTCCCTGACGAGTGACGTGCAGAGTCTGCCGCGTCAGGCTGATCAAGAGCTCCACGGGCGACACCACCATGGCTGTCAGGCGCGCTCGAAGAGCGCCATGGACTCCACATGGCTGGTGTGGGGAAACATGTCCATCACGCCCGCGCTGACCAGCTTGAAACCGTGCTCCCGGACGAGGAGCCCGGCATCCCGCGCCAGGGTGCCGGGGTGACAGGACACGTAGACGATCCGCCGTGCCGCAAGCTTGCCCAGCGCCGGCAGCAGCTCGGCTGCCCCGGTTCGCGGCGGATCGAGCAGCACCAGATCGAACCGCTCCCGCGTCCACGCGCCCTCGACGCCGGCACCAGCGAGGTCTGCCTCGACAAAGCGCACGCTGGGGAGCCCGGCCAGCGCGGCGTTGTGCTGGCCCCGGCGAATCATGGCCCCCGCACCTTCAAGGCCCAGCACCTCGCCGGCCCTGCGGGCCAGCGGGAGCGTGAAATTGCCAATGCCGCAGTAGAGATCCAGGACGCGGTCGGCAGTGGTGGGCGCCAGCAGGCTGATGGCCTGATCCACCATCTGCCGATTCACCTCACCATGCACCTGGATGAAATCGGTTGGCCCAAAGGTGAGGGAGAGGTCATAGGCGGGGAGCCGGTAGTGCAGCTCGTCCGCAGGCTCTTCGGGATGGAGCGGAACTACCGAATCCGGATTCCCGGGCTGCAGGTAGATTCGCACGGCGTGGCTCGCCGCGAACTGCGCCAGTTGCTCCAGGTCCGCGGCTGTCGGCGCATCCAGGACGCGAAACACCAGGGCGGTGGCATTGTCTGCCACGGTGGCTTCCACCTGGGGCAGTCGGGCGCGGATCGAGAGCGCGCCGATCAGTCCGGACAAGGGTTCGATCAGCCGGCTGATGGCAGGCTCGGCAACTGCGCAGGACAGCATGTCCACCACCCAGGGCTTTTCGTGCTCCCGAAAACCAACCAGTACCCGTCCCTTACGCTCGACATGGCGGACCGCAAGGCGGGCCCTGCGCCGATAGCCCCACACGGCGCCGCGAATGGGAGGCAGAACCGTCGCCGGCTGGACATCGCCAATTCGCGCGAGGCTCTGGAGGAGCGTCGCCTGTTTCATGGCCAGCTGCGCGTCAGGAGAGAGGTGCTGGAGAGAGCAGCCACCGCACCGGCCGAAGTACTCGCAGGCGGGCACGACCCGGTCCGGGGAAGGGCGGCGAATCTCGACAAGGATTCCCTCGTCGTAATTGCGCCGGCGCCGCTGCCGTTGAAACGTGACCTCCTCGCCTGTCAATGCTCCCGGCACCAGGATGCGCTTGCCGCCCGGGGCCAGCACCCCACTGCCTTCCAGGGTCAGGGCGGTGACCTCGCCGGTCTCGATGGCAGAAACTGCTGTCACGGGGCGGTCTTTCAGGTACCGCCCCCGGCCGCCGGCACGCTGTTCGTGCGTGTGGTCCAGGCCGCCGAGAAGGCCCGCCAGTGGCTGGCATCGGTCGCCGCCAGAAAACGCTGGACGCGGGCCAGTTCGTCGGCCAGCCCCTGCTGATCGAGCTGTCCGCGCATGAACTGGAAGCGCAGCCAGATCAGGTAGGTGTTCATCACATCCGTCTCACAGTAGTCCCTGATCGCCCCAATCTCGCCCTTCAGCCAGGTATCCCAGACCTGATCACCACCGAAGCCGAGCTTGCCCGGAAAGCCCAGCAACGTGGCAATGTCATTGAGGCTGGCACGGGACCTGCCCTGCCAGGCCGAGAGCACGTCCATCAGGTCCAGGTGCCGCCAGTGGAAACGACTCAGGTAGTTGTTGAAGCGAAAGCTGTTCTCGTTCTCGCCCATTTCCCAGTACCTGGGGGCCTGCACGCCATGGAGGAGCGCCCGGTAGTGCAGGACAGGCAGGTCGAAGCCGCTGCCATTCCAGGAGATCAGGTCGGGCGTGTGCTTCTCGATAGCCTCGTAGAATTTAGCCACCAGGTCACGCTCAGGACTGTCCGGTTCGCCAAGGCTCATGACCTTCAGCCCATCCCGGTGGCGCCAGACCACCGAGATAGCGACCACGCGGTGCTGATGGAGTGGCAGAAAATCTGAACCCGTTTCCTGCAGGCGATGGAAGGTCATCGCTTTGGCGACGTCCTCGTCCGGGAGGCCCTCAAGGCCGAAAAGGCGCCGTCCCAGATCCACGTCAGGAATCGTCTCGATATCAAAGACCAGTGCGCGCATGACTTGAGACTGCTCCCTTGACTCAGTGCGGTGGCGATTTCATGAGGATGGCGACGGCCACAATCAGGCCAGCCTCATCAGACAGCGTAAGGTGCCCGCCGCCCACACCGAAGGACCGGCAGACCTCCTGGCCCCGCGGGGAAAAAATGATTTCCGGCTTGCCTCGCGGATCGTGCACAACCCCGGAATCGCGCAACCACATCCCGCTGGCAAACCCAGTTCCAAGCGCTTTGACAATAGCCTCCTTCGCCGCAAAACGCATACTGAGAAAGCGGACGGGGTTTTTCGTCCGGGCGAAGTCCAGCAACTCTTCCGGCATCAGCAGATGCCTGACGAACCGGTCCCCGAACCTCTCGTAGACTGACGCTACCCGCTCGACCTTGAGGATGTCGGTCCCGACACCGTAGATCATGTCGACCGGGCGTCCCGCAGCAGATTCTTCATGTCCGCCACGGCAGCGGCCAGTCCGGTGAACAGCGCCCGGGCCACAATGGCATGACCAATGTTGAGTTCGACGATCTCCGGAATGGCGGCGATGGGTCCGACGTTGTGGTAGTTGAGGCCATGACCGGCATGAACCTCAAGACCAGCTCCCGCGGCCAGGCGCGCCGCCTGGGCAATCCGGTAGAGCTCCGCTGCGCGCAGCTCGCTGGTCGTCGCATCGGCATAGCCGCCGGTGTGCAGCTCAATGACGGTTGCACCGGTGCGGATGGACGCCTCAATCTGGCGCTCGTCAGCATCAATAAACAGGCCAGACCTGATCCCGTGGGCGCGGAACTGGCTGCAGGCATCCGCCACGGCAGTAAAATGGCGCTGAACGTCCAGACCGCCCTCCGTGGTGAGCTCGGCACGGCGCTCCGGGACCAGACAGCAGTCTGCGGGCCGAAGCCGGCAGGCGATGGCAATGATGTCCGGGGAAACCGCGAGCTCCAGGTTCATCCGCGTCTGCAGCAGTGCCTGAAGAAGGGGCAGATCGGCATCCTGGATGTGCCGCCGGTCTTCCCGCAGGTGGACAGTAATGCTGTCTGCGCCCGCCTGCTCGGCCAGCAGGGCTGCCTGGATCGGGTCCGGATAGCGCGTGCCCCTTGCCTGCCGGAGCGTGGCAATGTGATCAACATTAACGCCGAGAAGGAGGTTGGGCAGACGGATGCTCATGATGGCCCGTATTCTAGCGAGGCTTGATTGGCGCCGCTCGCTTAGCGCCGCATGGCCGCCATGACCTCCCGGGTTTTCAGGGTCCGGCCATCCAGGTAGTGGGCAAGGACTGCGCGGAACAGTCTCTTGGCCAACCGCAGAACCACCGGCGAAGAGAGCTCGCCCCGACCAATGGCGAGCAACTCGGAGCCCGTGAAGGTGAGGCCGCCACCGCCCGCAGCGGCCGGCACAGGCCCCTGCTCGAGGCGATACTCGTAGACCCCGGCCGGGTCCAGTGGGGCATCGTTGAGCACGTCGTGGTCCAGGTTTAACCCGTAGCCCACTTCCGCCAGCAACTGGAACTCGAAGCGCCGCAGGGCAGGCTCCGGATCGCCACCTGCGCGAAGCTCTGCCAGCGCCTGGGAGTAGGCGATGAAGAGGCCGGGGTGTGGATCACCACGGCGCACAAAGTTGAGGATGAGTTCGTTGAGGTAGAACCCGCCCATCAGGGCCAGCCCGCTGAGGGCCGGGGCAAAACTGGCGTGCTCGGCACTGCGGAGGGTATAGAGGGCGCCCCGCCCCACCCAGGACAGGCGCAGGGGCAGGAACGGCTGAAGCACGCTGCGCCAGCGCGACGTGGGGCGGCGGGCGCCCCGCGCCACCAGCCCTACCCGCCCGTGCTCGGCTCCAAGGGCCTCAAGGATCTGGCTCGTTTCCTGGTAGGGCCAGGCATGCAGAACGTAGGAATCCTCGTGGTCAGCACTGCTCGTGCTGCCGCTCATGAGTTGGTGTCAAAACCAAACTGCTGGAGGGCACGGGCACTGTCAGCCCAGTTGGTCTTGACCTTCACATGGGTCTCGAGATGGAATCGAAGCCCGAAGATTTTTTCCAGTTCAAGCCGGGCGGCAGTCCCCACTTCCTTGATCGTCGCGCCACCCTTCCCCACCACAATGCCCTTGTGGGACTCCCTGTCCGCCCAGATCACGGCGTCTGCCAGCACGACACCAGGCTTCTCTTCGATGGCCAGGATCTCGACAGCAAGCCCGTAGGGCACCTCCTGCCGGAGGGCGATGAGGAGCTTCTCGCGGAGCATCTCGGCCACCCGGAAGGCCATGCTCCGGTTGGTAGTCGCATCCAGGGGATAAAGAGGCGGGCCTGCCGGCAGCAACGCGGTGCTCTGCTCCAGAAGGCGGTCCAGGTTGTCCAAGTTGGCGGCCGATATAGGGACAATGGCGTGGAACGTGGCGCGCTTCTCGCAGGCCAGCAGGTAGGGCAACAGGGCAGACTTTGGCCGCACCAGATCAACCTTGTTGACGGCGAGAATCACGGGAATCTTTGCCGCAAGCGCATGCTCCAGCACGAAAGAGTCCGCAGCCTTCCAGGCCCCGGCCTCGACGACGAAGAGTGCGACCTCTGCGCCCACCAGAGCACCCTCTACTGCCCGGTTCATGGCCCGGTTGAGCAGATTGCGCTGACGGGTGTGCAGACCGGGCGTGTCGACGAACAGCACCTGGGAATCCGGCCGCGTCAGCACTCCCATGATTGCGTGGCGGGTAGTCTGCGGGCGCGGCGTGACGATGCTGATCTTTCGCCCCACAAGCGCATTCACGAGCGTGGACTTGCCCACGTTGGGGCGACCCACGATGGCGACGAAACCAGTCCGGAAGTCCTCAGGCATCGTCGGTCAGCGCCAGCAGCGCTTTCTCGGCTGCCTGCTGCTCGGCCGCGCGGCGGCTTGCGCCCTCGCCACGGACCTCCAGGCCCGGTATCGCCAGCCGGCAGACCACAGCGAAGTGCCGGGCGTGAGCAGAACCACTGACCTGTTCGACATCGTAGGTGGGCAAAGGGTGGCCCTCGGCCTGCAGCAGCTCCTGCAGGCGGGTCTTCGGGTCACGCAGTTCTTCATCGGCTTGCAGGGCAGCGAGGCGTGGCCCGAGCACCCGGAGGATCGATGACCGCGTGGCAGGCCAGCCACCGTCCAGAAATACCGCTCCAAAGACTGCTTCCAGGGCGTTGGCCAGAATAGAGCCCCGGCGATGCCCACCGGAGCGCAGTTCACCGCCACCCAGCCTCACCAGATCCCCGAGCGCCAGCTGCCGTGCGAGTTCTTCCAGGGTTTCGCGGCGAACCAGGCGGGCTCGCAGCCGGCTAAGCGTGCCTTCATCGGCGCGGGGGTGCGCACCGTAGACCGCCTCAGCCATTACCAGTCCAAGCACAGCGTCCCCAAGAAACTCAAGCCGCTCGTTGTTACCGCCACTGACGCTCCGGTGAGTCAGTGCCTGCTCCAGCAGTCCTTCGTCCTGAAATCGGTAGCCAAGTGCGCCGGCGGCCCAGTCGGCCGGCTGGCTCACTTCTGGATCTCTACCGAGTTGTTGAAGCTGGCCACGAGCGAGATATTCGCAATAAACGGCACGCGGTCCTCGTAGTCGACCTCAACCAGAAAGCCGTCGTCAGTTTTTGTAACCACGAAGTCCTGGCGCTTGGGAAAGTCGACACCGTTGACATCAAGCCGCTTGCCAATCGCCGCCATGAGCCGCCCCGGGTTGGCCCCGTTCCCGTCATTCTCGGACTTGAGATTGGCCATCAGGTCCCGAATGGTCAGTTGGGTCATGTAGAGAGGAAAAAGCCGGAGCGCGCCGTAAGCAACCAGCCCGACCAGCGCCGCGATGATCAGGAATCCAATCGCCGTTATACCCTGTTGCTGTTGCCGTTGTCGCATGCTGCACCCCTCGATTGAGCAGTATCCCGGACTAAGTCGCTTCAGTTTATCGCGTGTCCAATCCGACTCCAGCGCGGCATGTTCGGAATATTCCAGTTCATCCAGATCCGTACTGCTCTGCCCACGATATTCCCATCAGGGACCATCCCGACTCCGTCGTAACGGCTGTCGCGGCTGTTATCCCGGTTATCCCCCATCATGAAGTAGTGGCCGGCAGGGACGATGAATGTACCGTTGATACTGCTGCGTCCGGGCATGAACAACACATCGTGATCACGTTCGCCCAACTGCTCCCGGGCCTGCACAGATCCCGGCTGATCGCCACCCAGATAGGGACCGGGAACCGTCACCGGTACGGCCTGCCCGTTGACGAAAATCTGATTGTTCAGATAGGTAACCGAGTCACCTGGCAGACCAACCAGTCGCTTGATGTAATTGACCGAGGGGTCCGAAGGCAGACGGAAAACGACCACGTCACCCCGTCCGGGGGAGCCCAGATCAAGAACCTTGTTGTTGAGGACCGGGAGCCGCAGGCCGTAGGTGTACTTGTTCACGAAGATGAAATCGCCCGTCAGCAGCGTCGGCATCATCGACGCCGACGGGATCCGGAAGGGCTCGAACAGGAAGGACCGGATCAACAGGACCACGAGCAGAATCGGAAAGAAAGACCTGGCGTACTCGACGATGACCGGCTCCGGCCCGGCCTCAGAGGGGCCCCCGGTCTTAGCGGCGCCCAGGGAGCGGCGCCAGGCGACGTGACCAGCCCAGACAAGGCCGGTGACTCCGGTTGCAACAACCAGAATAAGAGCAAAATCCACGGGCTATCCCAGTGAGCGAAAAACCCCGCTAGGGTATCACGCAGGCCACTAGCGGCCTCAGGGGAGCGCAGGAAGGCACGCGAGAAGTGCGTCACGGTCCAGGCGGGCAACGCTGATCTCACGCCCCTCGGCGCACAAGACTGGCACCCGCTGCCCGTAGGCCAATCGCCAGTCCTCCCGACTGTCCGTATCAAGGACGCGAATCGTCGCCCGGTCCCGGCACAGGGGGACCAGTTCTTCCAGCATCAGTTCGCAGAGATGACAGCCACGACGGCTGTAAACAACCAGTTCCAACACCGGACTAGGGCCCGGTCGGACCAGTCGGCCGGATGGCCCGGGCGATGGCCTTGACGGTGCTCAAGGGGACCTCGCCCACGGCCGTGAGCATATAGACGCCCAGGTCGGTGGTGTAAGCGTTCGCAGCGCCCATCCGCGACGGCCCTTCGCCCCGCTCTGCTGCCGCAACCCCAGGCTCGACGAATACGGACACGCCCGCAACGCCGTCGGAGTACACCAGTTGCTTCAGGGCATCCGGGTCTTCCTCGGCCTGTTCAGACCGTACCGCTCTGAGACTGAAGCCGGGAGGGAGAACCGCAGCACGCCAGTTCCCCTGCTTCTCCGGTGGCGAGGGGCCTGACCCGGAAGCCGCCGGGGGACGCTCGACGGTCTGGCGTAACTCTTCCTGCATGGCCAGCCCCTCGGGCCCGTCCTCCTCCCGGAGGTGGGGATTACGCTCAGCACTGTCCGGATCCTGAGAATCAAGCTCGTACTCGACCGGCTTCCGCTGCATCGCAACCAGGTGGTTCTTCGCCGTGTTGATGGCGATCCGGTAAAGCCACGTGTAGAACGCGCTCTCGCCGCGAAACGCCGGCAGGGCCCGGTAGGCCTTTACAAAAGCCTCCTGGGAAACATCGAGAGCTTCGGTCTGGTCCCGCACGTAGCGCATGATGAGCTTCAGGATCTTTTGCTGATACTTGAGCACCAGCAGATCGAAAGCGCGCCGATCACCTTTCCGGGCTCGCTCTACGAGAAGCTGATCGCCGTCTGTCACTGCCATGCTTGCTGTCCTGGGTCGGATGGCGAGCGCTGGCAACCTTCAGGCGGGTAGACAGGCCTACCCCCGGAAAGTTCGCCCCGCATGACGCGCCTTGCCAACCAGGGCGTTGCGCCAGATGCCCCGAGCAACCTTTGCCGGGCATGGAGCGACGCAGCGCCAAGCGCCATTCTACGTCAAAGGGCCTGATCGGACCTGTGGGCCGTGAGAGGCGCGGCAGGGGCAGAATCGTGCCGCAGGCGGACCTGCAGGCGGCGCCAGCCGTCCGCGGGCAGCTGATCGGAAAATACGATCACCTGACCCAGTCGTCCCGACTGGCAGCGAAACCCCAGACCGATGGCGAGCCCGGGCAAGACCCACCATCGGACCACAGTGGCCAGCTCCAGGGTCTCCGGCTCCCCCGCCCGGCTGACGGAAAACTGCCCTGCCACCGAGAGGTTAACCCGGGCTGCATTACCCCGGTGGCCCGGCCACGCGCGCCACGCCTCCCACAGGCCACCAGCAAGGACCAGCAGGGCTGCCAGGGCTCTGGGCTGACCGGCTGGGAACCCCAGGTTGACCCCGATCAGGGCCAGCAGAGTGGCACACCCCACGAGAGCAGCGACCCGCCAGCAACCGCGGCGGTCAATGTCGAGACTGAGCAAGAAGCCGTTGGATGACATCGTTGAGCACAGGATCCTCGGCGATCATGCGCCCGGCGAGCAAGTCGACAATCTCGGGATCCTGTGCAGAAAGAAGCAGCTCGAAGGCCGCCTGCACCGGTGGCTCCACCGTCGGGAACTCGCGCTCCAGAAAGCGCACCAGCAGTACGTCCAGCTCCCGCATCCCCCGGCGGCAGCTCCAGCGCAGGCGGGCCAGACGAGTGGCGTCCAAAACCTGCGGGGCTAGAGACGACGCTCGGCGAGCAGGCGCTTCGTGGCTGCAATCGCCTTCGCCGGATTCAGATCCTTGGGACAGGCGTTCGTGCAGTTCATGATGGTATGGCAGCGATACAGCCGGAACGGATCCTCAAGATCATCAAGGCGCGACCCCGTGGCCTCATCCCGCGTATCAACCAGCCAACGGTAGGCAGCCAGCAGCGCTGCGGGACCCAGGTACCGGTCACTGTTCCACCAGTAGCTCGGGCAACTGGTCGAGCAGCAGGCGCAGAGAATGCACGCAGACGGGCTGTTGATCAGCTCCTGATCTTCCTTGGACTGGAGACGCTCCCGGTCTGGCGGCGGGGGTGGAGTCCGGGTCTGCAGCCAGGGCTTGATCGACGCGTACTGGGCGTAGAAGTTGGTGAGGTCCGGAACCAGATCCTTGACTACCGGCAGGTGCGGCAGCGGATAAATCTTCACGTCCCCCTGGATATCCGCGACAGCCTGGGTGCAGGCCAGCGTATTCACCCCGTCGATATTCATCGCACAGGACCCGCAGATTCCTTCGCGACAGGAACGGCGAAACGTCAGTGTCGAATCGATCTCGTTCTTGATCTTGATCAGGACATCCAGAACCATCGGGCCGCAGCGACCGGTGTCCACGGAATACGTATCGAGCCGGGGATTCTCGCCGGTTTCGGGGTCGTACCGGTAAATCCGGAAGTGCCGAACCTTGCCCGGCGCAGAGACATTGCCCGGGGCATCGTGGGTCTTGCCCTTGGCTACGCGGGACTTGGCGGGGAGGCGAAATTCAGCCATGGCTAACTTGAACGCTCCTTTGGCGCTAGTACGTTCGCGCCTTCGGCGCGATCGTCTCTACATCGTCGGTAAGGGTCTGCAATTTGACCGGTCGGAAATCGAGGCGAACCTGCCCCGAGGCATCAATCCAGGCCAGCGTGTGCTTTAGCCACTGCTCATCGTCCCGGGCGGGAAAATCCTCCCGGGCATGGGCTCCCCGGCTCTCATGGCGGCGAGCAGCCCCGGTGATGGTAACCATGGCCTGGGCAAGCAGGTTATCGAGTTCCAGTGTTTCCATGAGATCTGTATTCCAGATCAGACTACGATCCATGACCCGGACGTCGCTGAAGGAGGCGTAGCACTGACGCAGCGCCTCGATGCCGGTCCCCAGGGAGTCACCCGTACGGAATACGGCGGCGTGCGCCTGCATGATCCGCTGCATCTCAAGCCGGATCTCAGCGGTGCCCCGCGTGCCCTTCGCGTTACGCAACCGGTCCAGACGCGTGACGGCCAGGTCGGAGGATTCCGGCCTGAGGGCCTTCTGACGAGTGCCAGCGACTAGCGTTGCGGCGCACCGCTGGGCGGCAGACCGACCAAAGACCACCAGGTCGAGGAGTGAGTTGGACCCGAGGCGATTGGCGCCGTGGACGGACACGCAGGCAGCCTCGCCGATGGCCATCAGGCCTGGCACCAGAGTTTCGGGGTTGCCATTCTTCAGCGTGACAACCTCGCCATGCACGTTGGCAGGAACTCCGCCCATGTTGTAGTGGACGGTCGGCAGCACAGGAATCGGCTCCCGCGTGACATCTATGCCCGCAAAAATACGCGCAGTCTCGGCAATCCCCGGCAACCGCTCGTGGATGACGCCGGGGCCAAGGTGCTCGAGATGGAGAAATATGTGGTCCTTGTCAGGACCGACGCCACGGCCTTCCCTGATCTCGATGGTCATGGCGCGACTGACCACATCCCGGGACGCCAGGTCCTTGGCGTTTGGCGCATACCGCTCCATGAACCGGTCACCGGCCGAATTGGTCAGGTAGCCACCCTCGCCGCGAGCCCCCTCCGTAATGAGACACCCTGAACCATAGATGCCCGTCGGATGGAACTGGACGAACTCCATGTCCTGCAGCGGTAGTCCGGCCCGGAGAGCCATGGCACTGCCATCGCCAGTGCAGGTATGGGCTGAGGTGCAGGAGAAGTAGGCGCGGCCATAGCCGCCAGTGGCGAGAATGGTGCGCTGGGCACGAAACCGGTGCAGCTGGCCTGTTGCCATCTCCAGAGCTACCACGCCCCTGCACTCGCCATCCTCCATCAGCAGGTCAATGGCAAAGAACTCGATGAAGAAATTCGCCTGGTGCTTCAGAGACTGCTGATAAAGCGTATGCAGTATTGCATGGCCAGTGCGATCCGCCGCCGCACACGTGCGCTGCGCGGTGCCCTTGCCGAAATCGGTCGTCATGCCACCAAAGGGCCGCTGATAGATCTTGCCGTCTTCCGTGCGGGAGAACGGGACACCATAGTGCTCGAGCTCCACCACAGCAGCCGGGGCCTCCTTGCACATGTACTCAATCGCATCCTGGTCTCCGAGCCAGTCGGAGCCCTTGACCGTGTCGTACATGTGCCAGCGCCAGTCGTCTTGCCCCATGTTGCCCAGGGCCGCACTGATGCCGCCCTGGGCAGCCACGGTGTGACTGCGCGTCGGAAAAACCTTGGTCAGACAGGCAGTGGACAAGCCCGCCTCGGACAGCCCTACCGTCGCGCGGAGCCCTGCCCCTCCTGCGCCAACAACGACTACATCGTAGGTGTGATCAATGAAGGTGTAGGACGGGGTCATAGCGGCGCTCTGGTAGCAATCAGAAACACGGCAAGAATCCCAGCCACGGCCAGAGCGATGTGCGCCAGGCGCAGGATGATGAGCGTCAGCGTCCGCTGCAGCGGGGCGTGAACGTAATCCTCGACGACAACCTGTGTACCGAGGCTGGAGTGGTACACCAGGGCGATAACCAGAAGCACGAGCAGCACCGCGTGGAGTGGAGCCGCAACCCAGGCTGTGACCGCATAGAAATCCAGCGTGGGAAATGCCAGCAACGACACGGCAAACCATAGCGTAAGCGGGACCAGGGCGATCGCGGAGAGGCGCTGGCCAAGCCAGTGCTCGGTGCCGGTACCGGATGAGCCGAGTCCGAGTACCCGGCCGAGTGGGGATTTAAGGCTCATTCCAGCATCCCGGTGAGGGCCAGGACCCAGAAAATGACCGTCAGCAGACTGGCGGCTGCGACCACCGCAAGACCAGACCTGCGGGCCACCTCCTTCTCAAAGCCGTAGCCCGCGTCCCACCCGAGATGCCGAAGACCGTTACACAGGTGGTAAAAAAAACAGAAGGTCCAGCCGACAAGAAATACCTGGCCCGGAAGACTGCTCAGCACCCAGTTGGCCGCCGCATAGGCGGCCTGACCAGATGCCAGTGCGAGCAGCCAACCACCCAGTGCCAGGCCGCCAAGAGCCAAAGCGACGCCGGTGAGTCGATGCAGGATCGACAGCGTATTGCTGATCTGCCACCGGTAAACCTGCAGATGCGGTGACAGAGGTCGCGACGGGGGTGGCGAGACTGGCCGCGAAACTGGCCGCGAAACTGGCCGCGAAACTTGGGACATAGGTTCTCCACTCAGAAGTCGATGCAGCGGCCGCCACGCTCCCAATCCCCGAAACGAGTGGGGTCGGGGCCTGTCGGCCCCCCGATCTCCCGGGGCGGCGGGCAAGGAAGGGGAATACAGGGCTCTGGTACCGTCAGGCCAGCCATGGCGGAGTCGCTCACCGGGGGCTCAACGTGTCGGGATTCAGTCACCGAATTATTGTGCCAGAATGAACGCCTTATCTCCACACCGGGCAGCTGCTAACTGCCCATAATCCAAGGCTTTCCTTTCAGTGCTTCGCAGCGTTGTTCTGGATGATCTCCGCCTCCTCGCCGTCAGCGGACCCGATCGCGTCAGTCTCCTCCAGGGCCAGCTCACCCAGGACGTGACCAGAGCCCGGGCAGACGGGACTGTGATGACTGGCTGGGCAGACCCCAAGGGACGCCTGCTGTTTGCCGGGCACTTCTTCACCACGATTGCCGGCGGGGAGGATGCTCTGGCCCTGCTGGTGCCGACCGATCTCGCCGAGGCAGCCCTGAAAAGAGCCCGGATGTATATCCTGCGGGCGAAGGCCGCTGCAACGCTGCTCGACACACCCGTGGTTGGCCTGCTGGGCACGCCACCCCCATCCGCCCCGGGACAACTCGTGCGCGTCCTGGGTGACGGCCAGCGGCACCTCTACCTGGCGGGTTCTGCAGAAGGCCACGGGATTGACGCCACTCCGGGGCCGCGCGCACTGTGGCAACTGGCAGACATTGCAGCGGGTATCCCGACCGTCGGCGCGACCACCAGCGGCGAGTTTGTGCCGCAGATGGTAAATCTGGATCTGCTCGACGGCATCAGCTTCACGAAGGGTTGCTACACCGGCCAGGAGATTGTAGCCAGGATGAAGTACCTCGGTCGGGTGAAGCGCCGCATGCTGCGCTTCTCGGCGGCTGGCGCCCCACCCGTTGCGGGCCAGGTTCTGTACGGGGAGCGCGGGGTCGTCGGTCAGGTCGTCAGTGCAGCCCCTGCGACTGCTGGCTGTGAGTTCCTGGCAGTGATTGTGCTGGACGACCTACCGGGCCCGTTCTTCCTCGACGAGGCCAGACACCAGCCCGTCCTGCACCTTGAACTCCCCTACGAACTCCCCCGGTAGGAGCGCCTTCAGGCGCGACCCCTAATGCGGCCGTGACTTCCTGAGCGCGGGATTCAGGCGATCAAGGTCCACCTTGACCTGCTCCGGCGTGCGCTCGTAGACGATTTCGCGCCCCTTGATCGAGCCTGAGTAGGCCCTGCCATTCCGCGTGGGCAACAGCTCACAACGCACGTTGTGGATCCCCGTACCAAGTACGACCTCGATCCGCTCAGGCCGCTTGCTGAGAACCACCACCTCGATCACCTGATCGCTCTCGGTAATCCGGACCTTTATCTTTTCGTCGTCCATGCACCCTCCGGGTGTTTGTGTCGCACATGAATGCGCTCCTACACAGCTGCGTCTCGCAGGTGGGGGAATAACAGCACGTCACGAATCGACGCCTGGTTGGCGACAAACATAACCAGTCGGTCGACCCCGATACCAAGTCCGGCAGTCGGGGGCATGCCGTACTCCAAGGCTGTAATGTAGTCCGAATCGTAGAACATAGCCTCCTCGTCGCCCGAGTCCTTCTGTGCGACCTGAGAGCGAAAGCGCTCAGCCTGTTCTTCCGGATCATTCAGTTCCGAGAAGCCATTGGCCAGCTCACGGCCATTGATGAAAAATTCAAAACGATCCGTCAGGAACGGGTCTGAATCAGACCGTCGCGCCAGCGGAGACACCTCAGCCGGATAACCGGTAACAAAGGTCGGCTCCAGCAAGTGATGCTCAGCCGTCTTCTCGAAGATCTCGATCAGCAGCTTGCCCGCACCAAACGCCGCCTTGACGGGGATACCGAGACTACCGCACACGCCCTGCAGATAGGGCACATCCCGGAGGCGGCTCGCCGCGATGCCCGGAGCGTACTGCAGGACAGCCTCCTCCACCGAGAGCTGCCGGAACGGCGTCGCGAGGTCGTACGTCGCGCCCTGGTACTCCACCCTCGTCGTACCCAGAACATGGACGGCGAGGCTGCGCAGCAGGTTCTCCAGCATCTCGATCAGGGTCCGGTAGTCTGCATAGGCGATATACAACTCGAGCATCGTGAATTCGGGATTGTGCTGGGTTGAGACGCCCTCGTTACGGAAGTTGCGGTTGAGTTCGTAGACCCGTTCAAAGCCACCCACGACCAGCCGCTTGAGGTAGAGTTCGGGCGCCACGCGCAAGTAGAGCTGCCGGTCCAGCGCATTGTGATGGGTAATGAAGGGTCGGGCAGCCGCGCCACCGGGAATCGACTGCATCATCGGCGTCTCAACCTCGAGGAAATCCATAGCGTCGAGATAGGCGCGAAGAAACTGCACCACCCGGGTGCGGACCAGGAAGACCCGGCGGGTCTCTTCATTGACGATCAGGTCCACATACCGCTGCCGGTACCGAACCTCCTGATCAGTCAGGCCGTGAAACTTTTCCGGGAGTGGCTGCAGGGACTTGGTCAACAAGGTCAGTTCGGTGGCCCTTACGCTCAGCTCCCCGGTCTTGGTCCGAAACATCAGGCCGCGCACCCCGACGATGTCGCCGAGATCAAGACTCCTGAACCCCGCATAGCTCTCTTCGCCCAGGGTCTCCCGCTGCAAAAAGACCTGGATCTGGCCTGAGCGGTCCTGCAGCGTCGCAAAACTCGCCTTGCCCATGATGCGCTTGGTCAGCATCCGCCCACCGACCAGAACCTCGACGGGCCCAGCCTCCAGGGACTCATTGCTGTAGTCGGCATAAACGGCGTGCAACTGGCCCGCCAGGGCGCTGCGCCGGAAGGCGTTCGGGAAACGGAACCCGCTGGCTCGCAACTCGGCCAGTTTGCGCCGGCGCTCGGCAACGAGCTTGTTGTCATCCTGAGTCATCGTCAGAGGCCCTGTTTGAGACTGGCTGCTATGAATTTCGTCAGGTCCCCGTCGAGAACCTTGTCGGGCGTGCTGGATTCAACCCCCGTCCGGAGATCCTTGACGCGGGACTGATCGAGCACGTACGACCGGATCTGCTGACCCCACCCGACATCCGACTTGGTGTCCTCGAGTGCCTGGGCTTCGGCGCGCCGTTTCTGCTCCTCAAGTTCATACAGCTTGGCGCGCATCTGCTTGAGAGCGGTAGCTCGATTCTTGTGCTGGGAGCGCTCGCTCTGGCACTGGACAACGGTATTCGTCGGCACATGGGTTATCCGCACCGCTGATTCAGTTTTGTTGACGTGCTGCCCCCCGGCACCGCTGGCGCGGTAGACATCGATCCTGAGATCGGACGGGTCAATCTCGATCTCGATGTCATCGTCGATTTCCGGCGAGACAAAGACCGCTGCGAAGGAGGTATGGCGGCGGTTGCCTGAATCAAAGGGGGACTTGCGTACCAGGCGGTGCACGCCGGTCTCGGTCCGGAGCCAGCCGTAAGCGTAGGGCCCTACCACGTGAATGGTGGCGCTCTTGATGCCAGCCACCTCACCCGCAGAAGCCTCAATCATTTCGCCCGAAAAACCGTTTGACTCCGCGTACTTGAGGTACATCCGGAGCAGCATGGCGGCCCAGTCCTGCGCCTCCGTGCCGCCAGCGCCAGCCTGGATGTCCAGAAAGGCATTCGACGCGTCGAGCTTGCCGGCGAACATCCTGGAGAACTCCAGTTTCTCGACATCAGCACTGACACCTTTCAGATCGCGCAGCACCTCGTCGACGGTCCCCTCGTCGTTCTCTTCTTCTGCGAGTTCGAGGAGCCCTGCTGAGTCCTCGAGAGCGCGATCAATCTTCTCAATGCGCGCGACGACAGCCTCAAGGTCAGATTGCTCCTTGCCAAGGGTCTGGGCCCGGGAAGGATCATTCCAGACAGCAGGATCCTGAAGCGCCTCGCGAACCTCGCTCAGCCGGCGGAGCTTGGCGTCGAAGTCAAAGATACCCCCTGAGAGCGCCACTGCGCTCACGGAGATCGCGGATAGAAAGCTTGATCTGGGCCGTTTCCATAGTCTGGCGTCATGCGGGAAAACCGCGATGCTAGACGCAATCCAGATGCTCAACAACCAGCTGGGCCGTTCGCTGGTCCCTGAATTGATTGACATCCAGGCGATAGACAAGCCGCACGGGGCTGTTCCGGGTGACAGCGAGCGGGGGCTGGCGAAAGGCGATTGCTTCGATCAGTGGCCCGCCGTCCCGGTGCTGCACCTGAAGCTTCAGGTGGTTTTCCCCCACGATCCGCTGCTCCGCCAGCGTAAAGACGTTGTCGAACAACGGCTCCGGAAAAGCCTGCCCCCAGGGACCGGCAGCGGCGAGCAGCTCGGCAAACTCCAGATGGAGTTGTTCGGGCAGGAGACCGCCATCGGTCCAGACGATGCCGGGAGCACCTAGCGGATCACGCACCCGCTCGAGCTCGGCCGCCAGGGCGCTCCTGAAGTCAGCCAGGGCTGACTCAGGCAGCGTCAGGCCTGCTGCCATGGCATGCCCACCGTAGCGCACCGCCAGGGTCGGGCAGTTCGCCACCGCATTCGCAATCAGGTCCCGGACGTTGATTCCCTCTACTGACCGCGCTGAGCCGCGCAGCATCCCGGGCTCCGTGGCGCGGGCAAAGGCTATCGCCGGCTCACCGGTGATTTCCCGCATCCGGCTGGCCACCAGGCCAACTATGCCGGGATGCCAGCGCTCATCGAAGAGACAGCAGGCGCCGCCGGAATGCGTCGCTGCCTCAGACAGCTCAGCCAGCAACACCTGTGCTTCCCCCTGCATCCTGTCCTGCAGTGTCCGCCGCTCCTTGTTGAGAGCATCGAGCTGGGCAGCATGACCTCTGGCGGTGCCTTCATCGGCTGCCAGCAGGCACTCGATGCCGAGCGTCATGTCGGTCAGGCGGCCCGCAGCGTTAAGCCGCGGGGCAATGGCAAAGCCAAGGTCGCTGCTGCGGGCACTCGCGGTAGACTTGCCGGCAACACGAAACAGAGCCTCAATGCCGGGGCGCGTCCGCCCTGCCCGCATGCGCCGCAGACCCTCCGCAACCAGTATGCGGTTATTGAAGTCCAGCGCGACCAGGTCAGCCACGGTGCCCAGCGCGACCAGGTCAAGGCAGCCGGTGACCGTCTCCCTGGCCACAGCCGCCGAAATCAGGCCGAGCTCGGCGAGCCGCCGGCCCGTCTCCGCCATCAGATAAAAGGCCACGCCAACCCCGCACAACGCAGGACTGCCAAAGCGCGAACCCGTCAGGTTCGGGTTGACGATCAGCGCCGTAGCGGGGAGCTCGGCGCCCGCGAGGTGGTGGTCAGTGATGATGACCTCCATGCCCAGCTCACGGGCGCGGCGGACCCCTTCGAAACTGGTGATGCCGTTGTCGACGGTCAGCAAGAGGTCCGGCCTGCGAGCCAGCGCCAGCTCGGCAATGCCTGGTGAGAGGCCGTAGCCCAGCGTAAAGCGATCGGGAACCAGGAAGCCGGGATTACTGAACCCGAAGCCCCGCAGGCAGGTCAGCGTCAGGGCCGTTGCGGTCGCGCCGTCCGCATCAAAGTCGCCAATGATGAGGACGCCTTCACCCCGGGTTCTTGCGGTGACGAGGCGCTCGGCTGCAGGACCCACGCCGGGCAGTTCGCCGACGGGCAGGAGAAACCCAAGGGCGAGATGCAGCTCGGCAGGGCTGACCTGCCGGGCGGCGAGTACCCGGCGCAGCACCGGGTGCATCTCCTGCGGCAAGGCATTCAACAGGCCAGCTGGCGCTGCCCGCGACCGGAAGTCGCCGGGCGCGGCGGACGCAGCGTTCTGCGTGCTCATGCTATCGTCTGTAGACAGTGGAGATGCGCCATGAAACTACACGCCGAGAAAGGCTCAGGAAATTATATACAGTCCGTCACCCGGGAAGCCGTGCTGATCGGTGGAATGCGTTACGAGACCTCGGTGATAGTCAACGCTGACAGGATCATTAGCGGGTGGCTGCCGAGACCGATTGCCGAACTGCAACTGGATGACTTTCAGGCGGCTCTGGACCTGGACCCGGAAGTGATCCTGTTTGGCACCGGCATGACCCACCGCTTTGCCGGTAATCGCCTGATGACAGCGATCATGTCCAGAGGTGTGGGCTTCGAGGTTATGGCGACCCCGGCGGCCTGTCGTACCTACAACGTCCTGATGGCCGAAGACCGGCGCGTCGTTGCGGCCCTGCTGGTAGGAGAGTAGGGGCGCTCAGCCCGTGCCCTCGACCAGCGGGACGAAGGACACCTGGGACAGCTGCTCCCGCTGAAGGCCGCCGGGGGTTCGGGTGATGCGGATCAGAGCCTGATCCCCCGCCGGACCGACGGGGATGATCAGCCTGCCACCCTCGCTCAGTTGCTCCAGCAGCGCTGGCGGGACTTCACCCGGTGCCGCGGCCACGATGATGCCGTCAAAGGGCGCCTGGCCCGGCCAGCCCTTGAAACCATCCCCGTGGCGATAGCGGATGTTGTCGAAGCCCAGTTGATTCAGACGGGTCCGGGCCGCCTGCTGCAGGCTGCCAATCCGGTCGATCGTAAAGATCTGCCGCACGAAAGGCGACAGGACCGCAGTCTGGTAGCCGCAGCCGGTGCCGACTTCAAGGACCTTTTTCAGGGGGAGGTCCAGGCCGGTAACCAGAGCCTGCGTCATGAGGGCAACCACCCAGGGCTGGGAGATGGTCTGCCCCAGACCAATCGGCAGGGCGCTATCTTCATAGGCACGGCTGGCAAGGGCTTCATCCACAAACAGGTGTCTGGGCACACTGCGAATCCGCTCCAGGACGGCCGGGTTGGTAATGCCTGTCTCCCCGAGCCTCTGCACGAGGCGGTCACGGGTCCGGGCGGACGTCATCCCGATCCCGCGGATCGCCCGCTTTTCACCGCTCACTTCGGCAACCAGCCCGCAATCAGGTCAAGGCGGGCCTGATGGGTCAGATCCAGCTTGAGCGGCGTCACAGACACAAAACCATGCTCGATGGCGTGGAAGTCGGTTCCTGGGCCTGCGTCCTGCCCCTTGCCGGCGGCACCGACCCAGTAGATGCGACGACCTTTCGGATCGCGGGCCTCCACCACCGGTTCCGAGCGATGACGATAGCCAAGACGGGTGGCCTGGAACCCGCGGATCTCCCCAAAGGGCACATCAGGGACGTTCACGTTCAGGATCGTATCGGGCGGCAGTGCAGTCTCCAGCAGCCGCTGAAACAGGGTGCGGATGGCCTGCCCTGCCGTATCGAAATGCCGATGCTCGCCGGTAAGCGAAACCGCAATCGCCGGCAGGCCCAGAAAACGGCCCTCAACGGCCGCGGCCACGGTGCCTGAATAGAGCACGTCATCCCCCAGGTTGGCGCCGTGATTGATGCCGGCGATCACCATGTCTGGCTCGTGCTCCAGTAGTCCGGTGATGGCCAGGTGGACGCAGTCGGTGGGCGTGCCGTTGACGTAGTGGATGCCCTCTCGGGACTTGCCCACGCGCAGGGGCGCATCGAGGGTCAGGGAGTGACTGGCCCCGCTCTGATTCCTGTCCGGCGCGACCACGGTGATGTCGGCCAGATCAGCGAGGCACAGGGCGAGAGTCGCAAGGCCATCGGCCTGATAGCCATCGTCGTTGGAGAGCAGGAGACGCATTCTTGAGCAGCCGGGAGGGTGAAGCCCTAGAATCCTAAAGCATAGCGACCGGACGCGCGAGTAAACCTGAGGAGAGCCAGTGACACGCAAGGGTGGAAAGACTCCGGGAACGGATGACGCCACTGATTTCGGGTCCCTGGTAGGTCCTGTCACGCCCGTCCGGGGCAAGAGCCGCGTTCCCCTGCGCAAACCCCCACCCCCGCCCAGGGCCCGCTTTGCCCGGGCGGACGATCAGGCCGTACTTGAAGAATCCCTGAGCATCGGGCCCAGTGAGGTTGGCCTGGAGAACGGCGACGAACTGAACTTCCGGCGGCCCCATATCCCCCTCAAGGTGCTGAAGGACCTGCGCAGGGGCAAGTACTCCATCCAGAATGAACTCGACCTGCACGGCCTTACGGCGAACGAGGCCCGGGTGATGCTCCGGGAGTTCATGGCTGACGTCCTCCTGGAGGGGCACCGCTGCGTGCGCATCGTGCACGGCAAAGGCCTGCGCTCTGGACCGCGAGGTCCTGTGCTCAAGGTGAAACTGAATAAATGGCTCCCCCAGTGGGAGCAGGTTCTGGCCTTCACCACAGCGCCGGCGCGGGATGGTGGCACCGGAGCACTGTACGTTCTGCTCGCGCGGTAGGCGGGCGTTGCCTGCAGCCCCGGGCTACTCCTCCGGGGCCGTCTCTGCCCGCCGTTCGCTCTCCCAGAACCGGTACATGAACGCGCCATAGAAGGTGGTTGTGGCGGTGTCGGTAAAGAGCGGACTGTCCTCGTTTCTTGCCCCACTGTAAAAGCCCTGACGGATCCCACCCCACAACTCGAGGCGCCGGGCGACGGGGATGCGCAGCGACAGTGCAATCTCGGTCCCGAGATAGCCGCCGCCCGCCGAAAACTCCGGGCGTTCCGCCGTGGCGAAGGCTGGCGCCACCGCATAGTAGTAATCCATGTAGCCATCCGTCGCAAAGGTTGGCGTGATCCGCAGCTTGGCCTCCCGTCCCGAGTCGCCAAACTTTCGCGTGAACTTCAGTTCTGGTGAATAGACCAGGCCCTCATACGCTGGATCGAGGCCTTCCCAGGAAAACGCACCACGCACCTGGAAGGCAAGGAAGGCGTCGGCTGCGAGCCAGACCCGGTCAACAAACTGAAGTTCCAGCTCGGGACCCAGTTCCAGCAAGAGGTCCAGGTCAGGCATGCCGGCGCGTGCCGCGATATCGTCACTCTCGGACCCGAAGACCAGGTTGAAGTCGATGTCCAGCTTGATCCTGTCGGTGCGAAAGATCCGGCCCCGGATCGGGGAATCCGTGTCATCGCCAATACGGAGGAACGTGCCGCGATACACCGGGAACGGCAGCGGAACGAAGTTTCCCTGGGAGTCTTCGGAGGCCGGGTAGGACGGCCCGTAACGACCAAACGCCGCGATATTCAGCTCCCAGAGGGCCTCCGGCGCCGGATCCTCGCTGGCTGCGGCGGGAACCAGAACACCCAGGCACAGGAGGACCCCCAGGGAGACAGTGACCTGGAAGCCTGAAGAGTCGCTGCCACTTCGTCCGTGCATTCTTGTGCCTGGGTCCGGGTCAGCGCTTTGTCAGCCGCGCCACCAGCTTCCGCATTTCGGTCTGGGTTTCAGCGCTGAACCACCAACCGGTAGCTACCCCTGGATCCCCGGAACTGTTCAACGCCTCGATCAGGCGGGCCTTGCCCGCAAGCCGGGTGGTGTTCATGGCGACCGGGGGCAGCGCCAGCAGCTCATTGGCTCGCGCCAGTGCAGCGGATAGCAAATCGTCGGGCCCCACCAGTTCGTCCAGCAGCCCAACGCCCAGTGCTTCGTCCATCGAGAGCATCTGGCCGCGAGTCGCCATGCGCCGCGCCACGCGCGGACCTACCGCCTCCTCGAGCGCCAGCAGGATCGTGCCCGGCACGGGCAAGCCCACCTGCACCTCATTGAGGCCGATCCTGAACTTCCCCGCGGCCCCGATGCGGTAGTCGCACTGCAGGGCCAGCACCGCGCCACCGGCCAGCGCATGCCCCGAGACGGCGGCGATGATGGGTACGGGGCTGGCAGCCAGCTGGCGGGTCAGGGCAAAGAACAGCCCCCAGAAGGTCTCCACCTGCCGCCGGTCCAGGGTCAGGAGGTCGGGTACGTCAAGTCCGCC